>JAUTCQ010000013.1:40000-373597 GCA_030673845.1 Verrucomicrobiota bacterium JB022 | reverse complement strand
GCCGGCACGGCCTTCGTCCAGCAGTTTGCGGAACATTTCAACACCGGTACAGGTGGTCTTGGTGGTTTCCTTGATGCCGACGATTTCGATTTCGTCGCCGGTTTTCAGGATACCGCGCTCGACACGGCCGGTGACTACGGTACCGCGACCGGAGATGGAGAATACGTCTTCGATCGGCATCAGGAAGTCCTGTTCCGTCAGACGTTCCGGTTCCGGAATCCATGCGTCCAGAGCATCCATGAGCTCCTGGATGCAGGCAGCTTCCGGACCTTCCGGGTTGTTGATAGCACCCAGAGCAGAACCGCGGATGATCGGAGAATCTTCTTCGAACTCATACTTGGCGAGGAGTTCCTGAATTTCCATTTCAACCAGCTCAATCAGCTCTTCGTCATCAACCAGGTCACATTTGTTGAGGAAAACAACGATTTTCGGAACACCAACCTGGCGGGCCAGGAGGATGTGCTCACGGGTCTGCGGCATCGGGCCGGACGGAGCTTCAACCACCAGAATCGCGCCGTCCATCTGGGCAGCACCGGTGATCATGTTTTTAACGTAGTCAGCATGGCCCGGGCAGTCAACGTGGGCGTAGTGACGGTTGTCACTTTCGTATTCCACGTGAGCGACGGCGATGGTAACGGTCTTGGTTTCGTCCCGGACCGTGCCGCCCTTGGCGATATCCGCATACGACTTGAACTGAGCCAGGCCCTTATCGGCTTGGACTTTCAGGATCGCGGTGGTCGTCGTCGTCTTACCGTGGTCAATGTGACCGATGGTGCCGACGTTGACGTGCGGCTTGGTGCGTTCGAATGTTGCCTTAGACATGGGTGCTGTTGAGGTTTGCGAATTAGTGCGTAAGACGCGATTTGGACTGGTCTTATCGAAAGGAAAGATGGAGCCCCCGAGCGGATTCGAACCGCCGACCTCTTCCTTACCAAGGAAGTGCTCTACCGACTGAGCTACAGGGGCAATGAGGTATCTGTAATAGCCTCCGAAGAAGCAAAGCCGCAGAATTTCTACGAGCCTCGCAGCCGCGTCAAGCCTTTTTCACTCCCGGATAGAGATTCCGATGGGAAATCTCGGGCCGAAAGATTACCGATACGAATGAAGCCGCGACGAAAGCTACGTCAGGGAGCGATGGCAACGCGAAAATAGCCGGCGGGCAAATTTCTCAACAGCTCTTCGCTCTGCAGGTAGCGGTGCAGGGCTTCGTCGAAGTCGTTTTCGCCGGTGGGCCCGGTGCGGAAGGGGCGGCCCCAGCGGCCACTGGGCGCGACGAGCAGCAGTGCGGAGAAGGGGTTCCACCAGTCGCCTTTGGCCAACTGGCTGTAGGCAGCAGGGAGCTCGCCTTGATAGACGATTTGCCCCGTCTCCAGGTCGGTCACCTCCACTTGCGGGAGGCGGGAGGCGAGGCGGGGCACGGGGCGCGGGTCTTGCCCCATGCTGCGCAGCCGTTCGCGTGCGCTGGGCGCCGTCTGCGCCCAAAGGGCGTCGCGTTCGGGGGCGATCGGTGGGCGTGGGCGGGTTGCCTCCGGCTCGCGCAGGGCGAGTTGAGGCGGCAGGGTGCGGTAGGGCTCGGCCGCACGCTGGAGGTTGGCCACGTCGTCGACGCTGCTGGCGTAGTTCCAGCCGGTGGGCATGAAGAGGGGGGCGCTGTCGAGCAGCTCGGCTTCTTCGCGCTGGACCGCTTCGTCGGCCTCGCCCCCGGTGGCGCCATAGGTGAAGCGGGTATCGGGGCGCGCCGCAGGCGGGCGGGTGGTCTGCTTGAGGTCGACGAGCCCGAACCAGACGAAGTGGAGAGCGGCGGCCAGGGCGAGGATGACCAGCCAGGTGCGGCGCTTGATCAGTCTCATGGGCGCAGAGGCGGCAGGGGCAGCGATTCGCCGGGGGTGGCGTTCCAGTCGGCAGCGAGGTGCACGTGGTCAAAGCCGGCTTCGCGGGCAGCGTCCATCAGGATCATGATCTCGCGCAGGTCGAGGCTTTCATCGGCCTTGATCAGGAGCGTACCGCCATCGGTCCCGCGCCGCGCGAGGTAGCCTTCCAGAGTTGTGGCCAGCTGCGATTGCGCGAGCTTGCGGCCGTCGAAGAACAACAGGCCGTTGCGCCCGGCGGAGAGCACGGCGGTGGGGCGCACGTCGCTGGGGCCGGCGCTGGAGGAGAGCGGGAGGTCGACCATGGCCCCGGGGGCGCGGAAAAAGGGGAAGCCTTGCAGCAGGAGAAAGCCGACGATCAGGGCGACGTCGAGCAGCGGCATCCACTCGAAGCCGCTGCGGGGGGCCGAGCTGAGGTAGGCGCGAAAGTCGAACGAGCGCGTGTAGGTGGGGGGCGTCGCCATGGTCGCGCTCAAGAGGAAGACGATGCGGTGCGGAGCTTGCCGTCGGCCACGGGCGGGTTGTCGACGTCTGCTTCCTCCCCGTAGTCGTGCAGGAGGAATTGGAGCAAGTCATGCCCCGCATACTCCATGTCGTAGACGAGCGCGCGGATGCGCCCGTAAAGGAAGTAGTGGGCGAGCATGGCCATCATCATCACGGCGAGGCCGGCGGCAGAGGTATAGAGTGCTTCGCCGATACCGGCCAGCAGTTGCCCATAGGTCGGGTAACCGGCGGTGGCTCCCTGCCCTGCCGCGTCGAGGCCTTCCATCAGCCCGATGAGCGTACCGAGCAGGCCGAGCAGCGGGGCCAGGCGGCCAAGCGCCCCGATCGTCCCGAGCCGGCGCTCGAGCATGGGGATCTCGACCATCGCGGCGCCCTGGATCGCGAGGCGGCAACGCTCTTCGCCTTCGTGGAAATGCAGGAGGGCGGCCTTGACGACGCTGGCCACCGGGCCGGGCGTCTCTTCGCACACCGTCACGGCCTCAACGAGGCGGCGCTTGTGCAGCAGGTTCTTGAGCCCGGCGAGGAAGTCGTTGGTGCGGATCTGGCCCCGGTGCAGGTACAGCAGACGCTCCACAAACATGGAAAATCCAATGAGGCTGACCAGCAGCAACAGCCACATGATCGGGCCGCCTTGGGCCAGCAGGGAAGCATCGAGCACCGAATCCATCCGCGTAATACAAGCGCGAGCCGGGCGGGAATGCAACCTTGCAGGTGGATCGCCCCCCAACTTGGCGACCTATTCCGCACCCGTGGGCGAAACGAAGAGGCCGCGAATGAGGGGCCATTCGACGTTGGTAAAGCGCTTGCCCGTCAGCTCCACGTCGATGCCGGCGAAGGTGAGGTTGAGCCCGAGGCCCTGATTCAGCGCGGGCTCCGTCTGCAGATGGAGGTGCAGGTGCGGGAAATCGCTGTGGCCGGAGTTGCCGACCTTGCCCAACATGTCCCCCACCTCGACTTGCGCCCCCGGCTCCACCGCCACCGAGCCTTCCTGCAGGTGGCCAAGGAAGAGGTAGTGGCCCGCCGCCGTCCGGATCACGACATGGTTGCCGGCGGGTTGAGCCGCGTCCTTTTCGCCGAGCGGGTGGTCGGGAAGGTCGTTGACGACGGCCACCACTTCGCCCGCCAGCGGGGCCAGCACCGGCTCGCCCCAGGAGTAGAAGTCTTCGAGGCGCCTCCCCTCCCCTTGCGTGAGCGCGCGCCCGCCCTGCCCGCCCGTTTTGACGAAGTCGATGCCATACCACTGCGCGCGCACGGCCATATGGTGGTTGACGTTGGGGGTGTCCCCGCCCTGGTAGACAAACCACCGGCCTTCAAAGGGCAGACGCAAGGTTTCGGCCCCCAGCGCGGCGGCGAGGAAGAGGAAGAAGATGGGGTACATACGCATGGCGCTCGTACCTTTAGCCTCCTCCCTTCGACGAGGCAAACGTTGCGCCTATTCCGCCGCCGGGACGAGGCGGCTGATGCGTTGACGGGCGAGCGAAGCCCCGGGCAGGCCGCTGGCTTCCAGGCGGCGGTAGAGGTCGAGCGCCTGCTGCGAGCGCGAGCCCTGCTCCAGGTAGCCCGCCAGCTCCAGAATCGTGCGGCTGAGCCAGTAACGGCCTTGCGTGCCCAACTTGCCGGCCTCGGCTTCGGGCCAGAAGCGTTCGAGCGTGCCCCAGTAGACGCCTTGCGCCCGGTCGCGGTCGTTGCTGAGAGTCAGCGCCTTGCCCCACTTGTAGCTGGCCTCGATCCGCAGGTCGAGCGGGGCGGAGGGCAGATCGGCGAGGCGCTCGTATTCGAGGACGGCGGAGGCGAGGCGCTCGGGCTGTTGCGCACTGCCGGCCGCCATCAGCACGTCGGCGCGCGACATCTCGGCCCGGAAGCGCTCCGGATGCTGCGGGAACTGGTTGCGCACGCGCTCGTAAAGCAGCAGCGCGGTCCCGAAGTCGTTGAGCTTGCGCGAAATGTCGGCCTGCTTGAGGCGCACGTAAAAGAGCAGCGGGTGCTCCGGGTAGGCCTTGGCCAGCCGCTCCAGGATGTTGATCGCCTCCTGGTAAGTGCTGTCGAGCCCGCGCCGCTCGGCATAGAGGGCAGCCTCCCAGAGGGCGAGGGGGGCGTATTCGCTGTTGGGGTAGAGGTCGGCCAGCTCGATCAGGTTTTGCTGGGCCTGCACGAGGCGGTTCTGCACCGCACCCTCGCGCGCCGCGACGAGATAGGAGAGGATGGCGGGGCCGGAGCCGGGGGCCGTGCGCCGCAGCTCTTCAAACACCGCGCTGCCCTGCTCGCTCTGGCCGAGCTGGAAGTATGCCTCCCCCTGGATCAGGCGGAAGTAGCTGGTGAGGCGCTCGCGCTCTGCTGCGGCCAGCGTGGCGTTGTCGGCACTGGCCACGCGCTGCAGCACGGCGTCGACGCGGGCGGGGACTTCCGCCGCGTCTCCCGCATCCAGGGCGAGGCGCAGCTGGAGCCAGCGCAGGCGGAGGCGCAGGGGCAGCGAAAAGCCTTCGATCAGCTCCGGGCTCAAGAGGCGGGTAATGCGCTCCCGGGCGGCCTCGCTCTGGCCGGCGCGGCGGCGGGCGTCGATCAGGTTCCACTCGGCGCGCCAACGGGCTTCGTTGGCCAGCGGCACGATGCCTTGCGTGTTCAAGTGCTCTGTGGCAGCGTCGAGACGGCCTCCGCGGATCTCGGAGAGCACCTGCTGGTAGAGCACCTGACCGGCGTCGGCGAGGCCCGTCTCGCGCAGGGCATTGCCATAGGCCTCGGCGGCACTGGCGTAGTCTTCGTTGAGGAAGTAGCTGTCGCCGATCAACACGCTGAGGCGCGCGCGCTCGGGCCCGGCCTGCAGGCGTTGACGCAGGCGTTGAAGGAAATCGGCCGCCGTCCGGTAGCGGGGCGGGTCGCGGCGCCAGTTGACTTGCGCCAGCAGCTCGTAGGCGGGGTCGACGAGGCGTGAGCCCGGGAAGCGCTCGACCACGGCCTTGGCGTCGCGCTCGGCCACATCGAGATCGCCTCGCCGGGCGCCGAGTTGGGCACGCAACAACAGCAGGCGATCCGTCAACGGGTGCGGCGGCGCCTGCTCGATCCAGCGGTTGAGCGACTCGCGAAATTCGGCGGCATCACTCGACTGGAAGGCGTTGGCGGCAAGGATCTGCAAGGCCACCTGCTGGAGCTCGCGCGGGGCCTGCGTCAGCGACACCAGCTCGCGCAGGGCCACCCGGCTGCGACCGCTCTCCTCCCCTGCCACCAGCCCGAGCAAGAGCAGGAACTGGGGGCGCAGTTGAAAATCGTCTACCCCCGGCGTGCGCAGGAGTTCTTCGACCACCGCCACCGCCTCATCGCGCCGCTCGAGGCGGGCAAGGGTGATTGCGCGCAGTCGACCGGCCTCAAAGGCGGCGCGCGCGCCGGCCAGCTCGCGCTGGGTGCGGCGGAGTTGCTCCAGCTCGCCCTCATTGGCCGTGCCGTGGCGCAGCTCGAAGGTGCGCTGCATCAACTCGAACTGGGCGACAAGCCCGGGACTGCGAGCCGCTTCCTGTGCCGCCTGAAAGGCCTCGCGCGCGTCGTCATCCTCGTCCTCATGGTCGGCCAGCCAGGCGCGGGCCAGGTAATACCAGCTGCGGTCGGCCACAGGGAGGGTCGAAACGCCCAAGCCTTCCAGCTCACTGCTGGCCTGAGTCCAGTTACCATCCAGCACGGCGAGCAGGGCGCGACGCAGGCGCGCGGGAGGTAGCGCCGGGTCGGGAAGCTGCGCCAGCTTTTCGCGAGCCTGCTCCAATCGGCCCATCGCGAGCAGGGCGGTCGACCAGTTGAGCAGCAGGCCCGGGTCGACCTCTTCCGCCTGCGCGGCCAACTCCTGGTATTGGGTGGCGGC
Source organism: Verrucomicrobiota bacterium JB022 (assembly GCA_030673845.1). Taxonomy (NCBI): domain Bacteria; kingdom Pseudomonadati; phylum Verrucomicrobiota; species Verrucomicrobiota bacterium JB022. The sequence goes on along the minus strand of JAUTCQ010000013.1, from coordinate 367,381 downwards.
GATCTGCGGGTAGCCATCGCGCAAGGCACTGTCGGCGGCCTGGCGCTGCCATACCTGCCCCGGCACGGCCAGAGGCGCTTCCGAAGCCATCGGGATGGTTGCCTCCTCCACCGGCTGGGGAGCGGGCTGGCCCTGCAGCACGACGGCCGCCAGGCAGGCCCACCAGCAAAAAAGTCTACGCATGCAGCAAGTCCTATGGAGACTCGGGCCGAGATGGCAAGCGACCTCTCATGGCCGTACATGCAAAGGGCACCTTCTCAGGGGAGAAGGTGCCCCGTTTATTTTCTAAGTAGGTAAGATAAGGAACTAGCTAACTGTAAACAGCCTTACGCGTCGAAGTTGACGACGACGGGCAGGCGGAATTCCTGGCCATTGTAGCCTTCCGGCACTTCATAGCGCCATTGGCGAACGGCACGCACCACGGATTCGGCAAAGTCCCGGTCCGAGGACGACTCCACGCGGATGCCAACGGGACGACCGTTGGAATCGAGCTTGAAGCGCACCATCGCTTCGCTGCTGATCTTGTAGCGGGCGACTTCGTACGGCAGGGACGGCTCAATCACCTTGAGGGCCTTAGGTTCTTCCGAAGTGGAAGACTGAGCCGAGACCGCCGAAACGGCGAACAGGGACAAGATGAACCCGAGGATGAGGGTGTAGAACTTAACTTTCATGTCTCGCGATATTGGAGTGTTGAGACCCATTGCGAGCGCGAACGATCAAGGCCCTCAATGAGCCTCGGTCGCAACAAGAGCAGGAGTACGAGCATAAAGCAAGGTACTTGACCTCACTTTCACCATCAGGGCTATTTCTTAACGCCCCTGTAACATTTTCTAATGCCCTACCGCCGTTTGCCTACTACGCCAACGCAGCAAGGCCGCCGCACCCACCCAAAACAGGCACAGATACACGAACCACGGGCCGAAGCGCACGAAGGGTGTCTGGTAGCCCTGGAAGCGCGGGTCGCGGGTCAGCTGGGCGTGCTGCACGCCTTGAAAGTAGATGCTGCCCGTCTGCGCGTCGCGCAGCTCATGGCGGATCTGGCCGTGCTCGTCGATCCAGCCGCTCCAGCCGCCGTTGCCGGAGCGCAGGACAGGCCGGCGGGTCTCCACCGCCCGCAAGACCGCGTGGGAAGCGTGTTGCTCGCCACTACCTTCCTGGCCGTACCACGAGTTGTTGTTGGCCACGAAGAGCACCTCGGCCCCCTCCTGGACCTGCTCACGGGCGAGGTCGGGGAAAATGTCTTCGTAGCATACGAGCGGCCCCACCGACAGGCTTCGGTGCTTCAGCGGCACACGCAAGAGCCCCGGCTTCTGCCCCGCGCTGAACCCGGCGGGCACCGCAGCGGGCAGGATGTCGGCAAAGGGTGTGTATTCGCCGAAGGGCACGAGGTGGCGCTTGGCGTAATAATGGTCGGTAGCAATCCCGTTTTGCGGCGTGGCCAGCAGCACGGCGTTGAACGACTCGTAGGAGCCGTGGCCGTGGGTGTCGGCGGGGTTCTCCAGCTCGGCCACCATGCCGCCGACGAGGATCGGGGCTTTGACCTCGGCGCTCAGGTCGCTGATCCAGCGGTCGGCCGCCGGTTGCGCCTTGAAGAAAAGAGGGGTCGGCGCTTCGGGCCAGAGGATCAGGTCGGGCTCGACCAGACCGGCCAGCTCGGTCAGGCGACCCAGAGTCTGAATCGTCTGCCCGTCCTGCTCCGCATCCCAGCGCTGCTGCGGGCGGATGTAGGGCTGCACAAAGGCCACCTCCCCCAGCCGCTCCGTCTGGCGCGCACTGTTACGCTGGCCGAAGCCCTGCACGATGCTCAGCGCCAGCAACCCGAGCGCGGTGTAAAATTCGATCGAGATGCGCTGTTGCCAGGGCAGCTTGGCCCGGAGCTGACGCACCATCTGCCGCAGATAGGCCGCCACTGCGAGGTTGAAAAACAGCAGCAGGAAACTAAGCCCGTAATACCCCGTGACGGGCAGGATCTGCAGCACCAGAGGCGTACGCCATTGGCTGGCGGCCAGCGGCAGCCAGGGAAACCCGGAGAGGAACCAGCCGCGCACCCACTCGATCACCACCCACGAGGCGGCGACGCCGAGCAGGCCGAAGAGCCGCAGCCACCAGGCCTTGCCCAGGCACCACGGCGCGAGCCAGCGCAGCGAGAGTGCCCAGAGCGTAAAGTAGGCCGCCATCGCAGCCGAGAGCGAGAGCAGGGCCAGCCACGCGCCGCCGATCCGCTGCCACGCCGGGATGTCCAGATGGCTCGTGAAGTGCCGCAGCCACGAGAGCAGTACCACCCACGCGATAAAACCAGCGGCAAAGCTGACCAGCCCAAAGCGCCGCCAGCTGGGAGCCGTGTAGGCCCAGAGCGCCAGCGGCACCAGAAAGACGTAGGCCAGCGCCTCCAGCCCTACGGGTGGGAACGCCAGCACCCACAGCAGAGGCGTCAGCAGGCCGACGAGCCAGGGCGCGACAGCCTGCCAGAATGCACGCGAGGGAGCCATAGTGTGGCGGTAAGCAAAGGGCTTTAGGCGCGGCCGACGACTTGCCAGCCTTCTTCCTTCACCAGTTGCTCGGCCTGCTTCCACTTCAGCTCACGCTGTTCCTCACCCTTGGCGATGACGACGACCTCGTTGCGGTCGAACTCGGCGGGGGCCGGGGCGTTCGGCGTATTCATCGTCTGCGTCTGCGCGCCTTCGCGCGGTGTCGCCACCGGTTCGGCGCGGCGGGCCATCAGCTGCTTGGCGCGGGCCAGTTGGCGCGCACGGGCGGCTTCGGCCACCGAGACGCCCTTCTTTTCCTGCGGCTCGCGCTGATCGCCATCGGGATCGGCCGGGCCGGAGGTGCGCAGGGTGCGGCCCAGGCGCTGCATGATCTGCTGGACGGCCTCGGCACTGGTAAAGTTGCGGAAGATGCCCGTGCAGATGTTGGCGCGCACCTGCCCCATCATCTCCTCGAAGGCCTTGAAAGCTTCGTTCTTGAACTCGACGAGCGGGTCCTTCTGGCCGTAGCCGCGCAAGCCCACTTCCTGGCGGAGCTGGTCGAGCGAGGTGAGGTGATCCTGATAAGCGCGGTCGATCGTGCCGATGATCACGTAACGCTCGAGGCGCACGAGGGCTTCGGAGTCTTCCGCCGCTTCCTTGATCGCGTAGGCTTCCTGCACGCGCTCCAACGCCAGCTTTTCGACCGCTTCCACGTCCTGATTGCGGATCTCTTCCAGCTCCAGACGGATCGGGAAGGTCTGCGTGGCCCAGTTGACAAAGCGCTCGTAGGCCTGCTCGCTCGCGCCCTTGGCATCGAGGCCAAACTGCTCGGCCCGGTGCGTGATCTCTTCCTGGATCAGCTCAAACACGATTTCGCGCGGCTGGTCGGTATGCATCGCTTCCGAACGCAGGCCATACACGACTTCGCGCTGGCGCGAGCCCACGTCGTCGTACTGCAGGAGGCGCTTGCGCATCGAGTAGTGCTGCTGCTCGACGGTCTTCTGCGCACGCTCGATCATGGAGCTGAGCCACTTGTGCTCCAGCGGCTCGCCTTCGACGAACGAGCTCTCCAACAGCTTGCCGGCGGTGCCGTGGCTGTAGAGCCGCATGAGGTCGTCTTCCAGCGAGAGGAAAAACTTGGTGCGGCCCGGGTCGCCCTGACGCGAGCAACGGCCACGTAACTGGCGGTCGATCCGGCGCGAGGTGTGGCGCTCGGTGCCGATCACGTAGAGGCCGCCCGCTTCGGGCACGCCTTCACCCAGCTTGATGTCGGTACCGCGACCGGCCATATTGGTCGCGATGGTGACGGCGCCCTTCTGGCCCGCCAGCGCGACGATTTCGGCTTCGCGGGCGTGGTTCTTGGCGTTGAGGACTTCGTGCGGGATGCGCTCGCGGCGGAGCATACGGCTGAGCAGCTCCGAGGCGTCGACCGAGACGGTGCCGACGAGGCAGGGCTGGCCGTGCTCGTTCACCTTCTTGATCTCTTCGATCACCGCCTGGTATTTCTCGCGGCGCGTCTTGTAAATGATGTCGGGCTCGTCGACACGGATGTTGGGCCGGTTGGTTGGGATGACCATGACCTTCAGCTTGTAGATGTCGCTGAATTCGTTGGCCTCGGTCTCGGCCGTGCCCGTCATACCCGCCAGCTTTTCGTAGAGGCGGAAGTAGTTTTGCAGCGTAATCGTGGCGAAGGTCTTGGTCTCGCGCTCGATCTGCACGCCTTCCTTGGCTTCGATCGCCTGGTGCAGGCCTTCGGACCAGCGGCGGCCAACCATCACGCGCCCCGTGTTTTCGTCCACGATGTGCACCTTGCCCTGCTGCACGACATACTCGACGTCGCGATCGTAGAGGCTGTAGGCACGCAGCAGCTGGCTCGTCACATGCAGTTCGTCGGACTTTTGCTCGAAGCGGGACTGCTCGTCGGCCTTGCGCTGGGCCTTTTCGTCGGGGTTGAGGCTGGAATCGCTGTCGATGTCGACGTAGCGGCTCGGCAAGTCGGGCAAGATAAAGGCGTCGGGATCGTCCGGATTCACGAGATTGCGCCCGTTTTCCGTCAAATCGCTCGAACGCTGCTTTTCGTCGATCGTGAAGAAGAGGCTCTCGCGCAAGGCGTGGCGCTGCTGCTTCATGTGATCGCCGTGCATCTCGAGGTCGAAGGCTTCGAAGAGCTTGCGGAAGCGGCCGTCTTCGAGCAGGCGCAGCAGTACCTTGTTCTTGGGCATGCCGTGCTTGACCTGATACATCTTCTCCAGCGCGCCCTGAGCCCGGTCTTGCGTGAGGCCCTTCTTGTCGTCGCTGGACGCAAGCTGCTCCAGCTCGGCCTTGGCCTCATTGATCAGCTGATTGCAAAGGCGGGTCTGCTCACGCACCACGCGCTCGATCCGCGGCTTGAGGTTGATGAACGGCGCGCTGTTGTCGTTGGCCATGGGGCCGGTGATGATCAGCGGCGTACGAGCCTCGTCTACGAGCACGGAGTCCACTTCGTCAACAATGACGAAGAAGTGGTCGCGCTGGACCTGCTGCTGGGGCGTCATCGCCATCCCGTTGTCGCGCAGGTAATCGAAACCGAACTCGCTGGCGGTGCCGTAGGTGATGTCGCAGTTGTAGGCGGCCCGCTTTTCTTCCGGCGGCTGCTGGTTGCGGATCACGCCTACGGAGAGGCCGAGGAAATTGTAGAGGTGCCCCATCCACTCCGCGTCGCGCTGGGCCAGGTATTCGTTGACCGTTACCAGCTGGGCGCCACGGCCCGCGAGCGCGTTGAGATATAGCGGCAGGGTGGCGACGAGCGTCTTGCCCTCACCGGTCTGCATTTCGGCGATGTGGTGCTGGTGCAGGGCCATGCCGCCGAGCAGCTGCACATCGTAGTGCACCATGTTCCACACGCCTTTGGTGCCGACATACTCGATCTCGCGGCCACAGAGGCGGCGGGCACCGTTTTTCACCACGGCGAAGGCTTCGGGCAGGATGTCGTCGAGCGTTTCACCCGCCTTCAAGCGTTGGCGAAACTCATCGGTCTTGGCCTGGAGCCACGTATCGCTTTCCTTCTGGTACGCTGCTTCCAGCTCGTTGATGCGCTTAATGAGGGGCTGGCACTTGCGGTAAAACTTGCGGTAGTGACTCCCGCTAAGGCTTTTGAAGAGGGAAAAGATCATGGCATCTCACACGTTGCTCCGGTCTTGGCCGGTCATCGGCCCCATCACGGGGTAGGGAAAATGATAACCTATGTAGCAGGTCTTCCTTGGCCGCAAGCGCTTTTCCCGACCACAAAAAAGCCGTGCCGGTTACAATCCGGTCACGGCGGTCACGAAAAACCTGCGTGGGGTTCGACCTAGAGGTGGTCGTAGTCGCCCTTCATGATCTTGGAAACGACGGCGTAGCTGATCTCGTACTTTTTGCTGATCGAGTTCTTGGAACCGCCGGCATTGACCTCGGCCTTCACGCTGTCGCGAAGCTCGGAGGTGATACGGGTACGCTTGCGGGGCTTACCATTGGCAGCGCTGCCGCTGACCTTAATGCCATACTTCACCATGAGCGCCTTCACCAGCGCACGCGGGGTGGCATAACCGCTGTTATTAAAGATTTCGTCGAGGCGCTGATCCTCCTGCTTTTCTTCCTGAATCTTGGCCGCGATTTGTTCCTTCATGCGGGCAATCTTCTGCTCTTCCTTCTCCAGGTTCTTCAGCTCTTCCTTCAATTCAACGATAGTAGACATGGATCTTTTTGTTAATTTAGAGGCTATAGAACGCATCTTTTCGTTATTGGCAAGTAGATACGAGACATATGGGCAGATATTCCGAATCGCGATTACTTAGGAAGAGCCTCGCCAGGACCTCGAATCTACGAGGAAGGAGGACCTGAATTACCCTTCCTGCCCTCGCTCGTAACGTTCGATCCATGCTTGTGACCACGCATGAAAGTCTCCCGCCTCCAGGTGCGCGCGCGCCTGCCGCATCAGATCGAGGAAGAAATGGACGTTGTGCAACGACAGCAGCGTGGCCGCCAACATCTCGCCCGAAACCAGCAGGTGGCGCAGGTAAGCACGGCTGAAATGGCGGCAGGTATAATTATCCATACCCTCTTCCAATGGAGCAGAATCGGTGCGGAAGCGGTTGTTCTTGAGGTTGATCTTGCCACGACTGGTAAAGGCGATGCCGTGGCGGGCCTCCCGTGTAGGCATCACGCAATCAAACATATCCGCGCCCAAGGCAATGAAGCGCAACAGCTGAGGCGGAGTCCCTACGCCCATCACGTAGCGCGGCTTATGCTTAGGCAATACCTCCGTTGAGGCTTCCACTGCGATCATCATATCGGCCTCCGCCTCGCCCACGCTCACCCCGCCGATCGCATAACCTGCCATGTCGAGTTGCACCAGCGCCTCTGCGCACTGGCGCCGCATGGCCGGGAAGCGATTGCCCTGCACAATGGGGAACAAATAGTGCCCGCGCTCCAAAAAACCACGTGTAGCGGCCACCTTCACACAGTCCTCCGCCCAACGCAGGCTGCGGTCGACGGCAGTTTGCGCTTCGGCTTCGCTACAACCGGCGGGTGCACATTCATCGAGCACCATCGCAATATCCGACCCAAGCTGGTCCTGAATCGTAACAACCTCCTGCGGCCCCAAAAAAACATTGCTGCCGTCGAGGTGGCTCTTGAAGGCGATGCCGCGTTCGCTGATCTGGCGCAGCGAGGCGAGGCTGAAGACCTGGAAGCCGCCGCTGTCGGTCAGGATGGGGCGGTTCCAGCCCATGAAGCGATGCAGGCCGCCCATCTCCTGCACCAATTCCGAACCGGGGCGCAGGTTCAAGTGATAGGTATTGCCGAGGATGATCTGCGCGCCCACCTCTTCCAGTTGGGCAGGCGTGAGCGCCTTGACGGTGCCTTGCGTGCCCACCGGCATGAAGATGGGGGTCTCGATCGTGCCATGCAGGCACTGCAGGCGGCCCCGACGCGCCCGCGTGTGCGGGTCTTCCTTTAACAACTCGAATGCACTCATGAAGAAGGGATGGGAGTGGGTGGCAAAACGGACGCCTTAGCCGCCGATGGCGGGCCTTGTAGCGAAGCCGCCCACCCTTGCCGAAAGACTTTAAGCTTGGCAACCCCTTAGGGCCGGGTTCTTGATGCGAAGCGTACCTGCAGACATTTTCCCCGCTGTCATGCCCGCCGACCTCCATTCCCTCAGCCTCTCCGTTGTCATCCCCTGCTACAACGAACAAGAGACGATCCTCTCCATCATCGAGCGGGTAAAAGAAGCACCCGTCCGCCTGCAGGAAATCATCATCGTCGACGACTGCTCGCGCGACAACACCCGCGAAATCCTGCGCGCACAAGTGGAGCAAGACCCGCTTTGCCGCGTGCTCTATCACGAGGTGAACCAGGGCAAGGGTGCTGCGCTGCGAACCGGCTTCAAGCACGCGGTAGGCGACCTTGTCGTCGTCCAGGATGCAGACCTCGAATACGACCCGGCAGAATATCCGCGCCTGATCAAGCCGGTGGTCGAAGGCAAGGCCGATGTCGTCTTCGGCTCCCGCTTCCAGGGGGGCGACCCGCATCGGGTGGTATTTTTCTGGCACATGGTGGGCAACAAGATGCTTACGCTCTGCTCCAACATGTTTACCAACATCAACCTTACGGACATGGAAACCTGCTACAAGCTGTTCCGCCGTGAGATTATCCAGCAGATCGAGATCGAGGAGCCGCGCTTCGGCTTCGAGCCCGAGATCACCGCCAAGGTCGCGCGCATGAACTGCCGCATCTTCGAAGTCGGCATCTCTTACTACGGGCGCACGTATGACGAAGGGAAGAAGATTGGCTGGAAGGACGGCTTCCGCGCGATCTACGCGATCGTGAAATACAACCTCTTCCGTTAGCACAAAGCCGGATTCCGCGCGTCTGGCTTGACCCTTGCGCCCCGAATCGAGAGGATAAGGGGAAACATGCTGCTAGTTATCGACAATTTCGACTCCTTTACCTTCAACATCGTGCAGTACTTCGGCCAGCTCGGCTGGAAGCCCGAAGTGTTCCGCAATCACGAGTTGACGGGCGAGGAAGTCGTGGCGATGCAACCCCGCATGGTCGTCATCTCCCCCGGGCCCTGCAGCCCCAAGGAGGCCGGTAACAGCCTCGACATCATCGGTGCCGTCAGCAAGGCCCGCATCCCCCTCTTTGGCGTCTGCCTCGGCCACCAGTGCATTGGCGACTTCTTTGGCGGCGATGTCGTGCGGGCCGAACGCCTGATGCACGGCAAGACCTCGCCCATCTACCACCAGGGCACGGATATCTTTGCCGACGTGCCGACGCCCTTCCCCGCCACGCGCTACCACTCCCTCCTAGTCAAGCGCGACACCTTCCCCAGCGAGCTCGAGATCACCGCCGAGACGGAGATCGGCGAGATCATGGGCCTGCGCCACCGCGAGTTACCGATCTGGGGCGTGCAGTTCCACCCCGAGTCGATGGCGACGGAGCATGGGCACAAGATGCTGCAAAACTTCCTCCACCTGGCCGAAAAGTTCTCCCCGAACAAGACCCCTGCCGCCTCCCATTCATGATCTGCCCGCGTTGCCAGGCCGGGGACACCCGGGTGATCGACTCCCGCCTCGCCCGCAACGGCCAGGCCATCCGCCGCCGCCGCCAGTGCAATGCCTGCGGCTACCGCTTTACCACGGCCGAAGAGCACGTGCGCGACGAGCTGTGGGTGAAGAAGAACGATGGGCGCCGCGAGCCCTTCGAGTCGGGCAAGATCCTCAACGGCCTGCGCCGCGCCTGCGAAAAAAGACCGATCGACCCTGAGCAGCTCCGCATGATCGTAGGCGATGTAACCGCTGAAATGGAAGCGAGTTACGACAGCGAAATCCCCGCACGCGACATCGGGGAGGCGATCATGAAAAGACTGAAAACTATTGATCAAATCGCCTATGTGCGCTTTGCTAGTGTGTACAAGGAGTTTAGGGACATTGATGAACTCGCGCAGGAAATATCGGCCCTCCGTCGCGAAGCCCGCCCCGCTTCAAGCGAAGCAAGACTGGGCTAAGTATCACTGTCTCCACTATTTGTTCGCCGACGCAGCGGGCGGAGACCCCTACCTGCTCAAGCACCTCAAGGACGCGATCGACCAGTCCATCGCGGAAGAGCCGGAGATCGACGACACGGTCGAAAACTTTGCGCAGACGGCCATGCGCCTCAGCGCCGACCAGCCCTTTGCCGAGTCTTCCTACGGCCTCTACCACCTAAAGCTGGAAAAAACGACCTTCGATCCGCTCTTCGTGCGGCAAGAGCTCGTGCGCGGCCTCAAGTCCGTCGCCGGTTACGACAGCACCCTCCTGCTCATCACCGGGCTGCGCGAAGCGGTAACCGGCGGCAAGCCCTTTACGCGCCGCTATCAGGAAGACCACCGGCAGGCGCGTGCCTACATCGACGCCCTGGCGGCCCAATTCACCACCGCCAATACCGAACTCACCATCCTCTACGTCTAGAGGACGGCCGGTGGCAGTCTCCCACCCTACCTACTACATCGCTCATGTCTGGTCCCACGTTATTTGAGAAGATCATTGCCGGCGACATCCCGGCGCAAAAGGAATACGAGGACGACGTCTGCATCGCGATTCACGACATCAACCCGCAGGCGCCCATCCACCTTTTAATCATCCCCCGCAAGCCGATCCCTCGGGTGGGCGAAGCACTGAACGAAGATCAACTGATCCTCGGCCACCTGCTGCTTGTCGCGCGCAATCTGGCCAAATCGCTGGAGCTCGAAACGGGTTTCCGTATCGTGATCAACAACGGACCCGATGGCGGCGAAACCGTGCCGCACCTCCACGTGCACCTGCTCGGCGGTCGCCCGCTCGAATGGCCCCCCGGTTGATTCGGCGAAGGCAGAAAACCCGGGGTAAGATCTGGCAAGCCTCCAGCTTGCAGGATGATCCAGCATCCTGAAGGGATGCCATCACGTAGCCGGTGGTTGAGGACGCTTTGCGTCCGACACCACCGGATAGTACCGAACCAGAGTCTGCACCCCGAAGGGAGTGCCACTGCGAAGGTCCGCGCAATGCGCCACTAGCCCCTTTCCCAAGCCTGCTGAGCCTGCTCAGTAGGCTTTTTCGTAGGTGCCGTCGAAGCGCTTGCTCACCCAGCCCTCGATCTCGAGCAGCATCAACTGGGCGCCCACCTCGGCCGGCGCGCGGTCGAGCCGCTCGCTCAACTGGTCGACATGCAGCACTTCGCCCTCGGCCAGCAGTTCGAGGATCTGGCGCGAAGCCGGGTCGAGCTGCTCCAGCGCGGCGGGCGGCGTCGCCATGTTGGCGGCATGACCGTCTTCCTCCGGCGCCCCGAAATCCAGCTCCAGCGGCTCCGGGCGCCACGATAGTTCTTCCAACACCTCTTCGGGCGAAGTCACCAGGATGGCACCTTCGCGGATCAACATGTGGCAGCCTTTGGAAGTCGGCTGGTCGATCCGGCCTGGCAACGCCAGCACCGTACGCCCCTGCTCCAGCGCAAAGCGCGCCGTGATCAGGCTGCCGCCCCGCTCATCGGTTTCGATGACCAGCGTAGCCTGGCTGATACCCGCCACGATGCGGTTGCGCTGGGGGAAGGTCTGGCGGTCGGCCTTGCGCCCGAGGTAAAACTCCGTCAACAGCGCTCCCTCTTCCGCCATGCGGGCGTAAAGCTCACGATTTTCGCGCGGGTAAACGACGTCGAGGCCGTTGCCGAGCACCCCCACCGTCTTGCCCCCGCCATCGAGCGCGCCCTGGTGGGCGTAGGCATCGACGCCGAGCGCCAGCCCGCTGACCACGATCACGCCGTTGGCCGCGAGCGTTTTGGCCCACTCGTAAGCCACTTTGCGCCCGTATTGGCTGCAACCCCGGGTGCCGACGATCGCCACCGCCGGCAAGCGCCAGTCGACTTCGCCCCGCTGGTAGAGCCCCACCGGCGCATCGCGCTGCCCTTGCAGCCGAGAGGGGTAAGCGGCATCGCCCGCCGGGATGAAGCGTGCCTGCAAGGTCTTGAGCCGCTCCAGCTCGCGCCCCAGGTCGAAGCGTTCGCGCCAGTTGAGCAGGCATTGCCGCTTGGGCGCGCTCAAGACCGGCTCCAATGCCTCAGCGGAGGCCGCCAACACGGCGCGGGCCGAGCCAAAGCGTTGCACCAGCTTGCGGATCCCCACCGGCCCGAAGTCCGGCAAGGCATTCAGGACCATCACGGCCTGCGCTTCGTCCTGCGGCTCCATGGCGCAGCTTCTTTAGGCGCGTCGCGTGCGCTGGCGCAGCACCACGGGCAGGTAATCCAGTAGCTCCGTCGTTCGCGAAGCCGTTTGGCCCTTGCAGTGGGCCAGCGCATCGCCCGCCGCACCGTGCCAGGCGATGGCCCGCAAGACGGCCCCGAGGCAATTCTCCGGGTCTTGCGCCACCAGGCCGCCGATCATACCCGCAAGGATGTCGCCCGTGCCGCCGCGCGAGAGGACGGGGCCACCCGCTGCAATCGAGATCACGCGCTGGCCGTCGCACACGCGGGTAATACGGCCCTTGACGGCCATCATCAGGCGGTAGCGCTGGCAAAACTCCAAAATCTGCCCCAACTCCACGCCACCTTCGCGGCGGTCGAAAATACGGTTCAGCTCACCCGGGTGCGGGGTCAGGATCACGGGGCCGCTGCCCGGCTGGCGACCGAGCACCGCCGGGATCACCTCCGGCGTCAACGCACTCGCGTCGAGCACCTGCGGCAGGTTCACCTCGCGCACGATACGGGTGATGTTGAACAGCGAGTTGCGGTCGGCGATCAAGCCCGGGCCCATCACCACACACCGGGTGCGGTGGGAGGCCATCATATGCACCGCGCGCACGACTTCGGCCTCAAGACTGCCGTCGGGCCGCGAAGCCACCGGCAACCAGGTCGCCTCCGGCAGCGCGAGGGCAAGCCGACTGGAAAGAACGTTCGGCACGATACCCGTCACCAGACCGGAGCCCGAGCGCAGCGCGCCGCCCATGCACATCAGGGCTGCGCCAGGGTATTGCGGCGAGCCCGCGATGACGGCCACCTGACCGTAAGTGTATTTATGCCCGTCCGCCGGGCGCAGGTGCTGCAGTTGGCGCAGCGCGTCGTCCTGGTCGAGCCAGTAGCCGCGCACCTCGGGGATCTCGACGCCATGCTTGAAGAAGCCCAGATCGAGCAGCTTGGGGCGCCCCACCCATTCGGCATTGCGCTCGTCTTCCATCGGCGTCTTGGGCAGGCCGGTGGCGTAGGTAAAGTCGGCCCGGAAGGCGGTGCGCGGGGCCTGATCGCCAATCCCGCTGGGCAAATCGACGGCGATGCGCATACCAAAGCGGCGCTCGCGCTGATTGGCCCACTCGATCACCTGATCGTAGGGCGTGCGCAGCGGCTGGGAAAAACTGAGGCCGAGCAAGCCGTCGAACACCACATCGTATTCGATCTCGCGCAGGCACTCCGCCAAGTCCTTGCTCCACACCTGCTGGTCGAAGCGGGCGATGGAGACCTGCTCCAGCTCGCTCAAGGCCTGCTGCACGTGCGGCTTTGCATTTTCCTTCGCTTCGGCCCAGACGATCATCACCTGCGCATCCGGACGGTTGGCGCAGAGGTGGCGCACTGCGATCAGGGCATCCCCGGCGTTATGGCCCTTGCCTGCCAACACAAGGAAGCGCGGATCGCTCGGCCAATCGGCCAGCTCCAGGAAATCGCGCTCCACCGCATCGGCAATCGCCTTGCCCGCCAGTTGCATCGCTTTCCACTCCCGTTGAGCATCCCCTTTGAACAAAGCTTGTTCAAATGCGCGGGCTTGTTCACAGGTCAGCAGAGGAAAGATACGGGGGAGAGGAAGCATAACGAAAACGGAATTACTGCAAAAGCAATGCTACGGCATGGCCATAGACGCGGGTATGAGCAAGCGAAATGATGACCCGGGAGCCGCCCAAATCGCGCAACAGGCGCTCGCCGCCCGCATCCAGACGGATCTGCGGCTCCCCGCGCTCACCCTTGACGACTTCGATCGACTGCCAGCCCAGCTCGGCCCCGATGCCGGTAGTAAAGCACTTCGACACCGCCTCCTTGGCCGCAAAACGGGCCGCGAGATGCGGGATCGGGTTCTTCATCTGCAGGCAATAGGCGCGCTCCTGGGGCGTAAACACCCGCTCAAGAAAACGCTCCGGGTGCCGGTCGTAGACGCGGCGCACTCGGTCGCACTCGATCAAGTCGACGCCCATGCTGAGGACTCGACCGGCGGGGGGTAACTGGATGTCCATTCGGGGTAAGACGGGCGCTAGAACAGGCCCGGGTTCATGCGGCGCTTCATCTCGCGCACCGCTTCTTCGCAGCCCGTCATGAGCGCGCGGCTGATGATGCTGTGGCCGATGTTCATCTCGTGCACGTGGGGCACCAGGCGCATTTCCGCCACGTTGACGTAATTGATGCCGTGCCCGAGATTGACCGTCAGCCCCAGCTCATGAGCCTGCACCGCACCCTTTTTCAGGCGGTTGCACTCCTCGGCGCGCTTGGCCTCGTCGTAATAGGCATTGGCGTAGGCACCCGTGTGCAGCTCGACAAAAGTCGCGCCCGCCTGGGCAGAGGCCATGATCTGCGCCGGATCGGGATCGATAAAGAGGCTCACCTTGATGCCCGCCTCCTGCAGGGCCTGGGTCACGCGCTTGATGCGCTCCGGCTGGCCGGCCACGTCGAGCCCGCCCTCGGTCGTCACCTCTTCGCGGCTCTCGGGCACGACGCAGGCGTAGGTGGGCTTCACCTGCAGGGCAAATTTCACCATCTCGTCGGTCGCGGCCATCTCCATGTTCAGCGGCACCTGGATATGCTCCTTCAGGCGGAGCACGTCGCTGCGCTTCACGTGGCGCTGGTCTTCGCGCGGGTGTACCGTGATGCCATCGGCCCCGGCCCGCTCCGCCAAAAAGGCAAACGCGAGCGGATCCGGCTCCACGATCTCGCCGTGTGTGCGACCATACTCGCGGTAACGCGCCTCGCGCACCGTGGCGCAATGGTCGATGTTTACCCCCAAGAGAATCATGCCAACCCCGGAATGCATGCGGCCATTACACGGATCGAGCGCGCTTTGTCGAAAAGAGAATGCGGCCGGGCGCCATCTTGGGCAGGTTTAGACAGGTGCAGCGCGTGGTGGAGGATTCTTAGCCGCGGATGGAGGCTATTTCAACCTGCAATCTACGGATACAACCTGTGGTCGACATCAAACCATACTATGTGAAATCGCGAACCAACAAAGAATCCATGCACCCGCCCCCACTTATTGGAAGAAATATTAAATTGATACGGGGCACTATCCCTTAGGTCTTTAGGAAGGTGGTCAGCAAACCCGTCCGACTCAGAGGTATTTCTCCAATCAATAGGATGACACCGTAGAGAACTGCTCCTATTCTTCTGAAGGTCCATAGCAGTTTGGCTACACAGCGCTTTTAACCGCTCCAAAAGCTTCAGAAAGTATTGGGGCTCACGGTTATTAATACTAAACTTATCACAGTTCAATATCGCGTACTGAAATGAAAACGATAGAGGAGCAGACGGCCCCCCGACCTCAGGGATGCTCGTTCCAAAGAAGGGCTTAGCAGGCGCAGGAATCGGGTTGGACTTGCTCCTCTTACCTTTAGCCATTTGCCAACTTGCGCTTAAAAAACGCCTTTATTTCCTTCCGATCCATTACAGCGCTGGAGTTTTGGTGGAGCGGAAGACTTCCTCGGGCCGTCTGCCACGGAGCCTCCTCGTGAGTCATCCGCTCTAAATCGACTGCCGAAAAAGAGCCATATCGATCAAATACCTGCTCAAGAAACCCACGTGTTTCCGCATCAAGTTTTGGCTTCTCAACTTCTGCTAGAATCGGATTCCAGCTGTAACTCTTGAACCGTCCATACACGCGAGAAACCACCGGGCCATGAACCCAAGCTTGAAGATCATCTGCAAAAAGCTCTTTATCAAAAAGCGCCAAATGCCATGCCTGAGCGTAGTAAAGTAATTTCTGCAGCTTAAGATTCGTCAGGTAATCTCCATGCTCACGTGCGTAAGTGAGAAAGAAGTCGGCGATCTTGTCTGCTTTTGTTGGGATTTTTTCCATAGCGACCGTTCCTGAGTAAAACGTCCATCAGCACCACTGAGTAAAGAGACATATACTCGAAAACGTAGGCAAAAATCAAGTGACCTCGCCGAGAATCAAGCCCCTCCCTTACCCTGCCAAGTCAAACTCCACCTGTTCGGGCTCGGCGAGGAGTTTGCGGAGGAAGAGCTCGCGGTGGTGCGCGCAGGGGCCGTGGGCGCGGATGGCTTCGCGATGAGCGGGGACGGCATAGCCTTTGTGCACGTTCCAGCCGTAGTGCGGGAAGTCGGCGTGCAGGGCGATCATCTCGCGGTCTCGTGTGACCTTGGCCACGATGGAGCCGAGCGCGATGGCGAGGCAGCGCCCGTCACCCTTGACCAGTGCCTCGTGAGCATAGGGGAAGGGGCGCATCGGCTTGCCGTCGAGCAGGATGACGTGGCCGACGGGCGCGCGGGGCAACACAGCCTCCAGCGCGCGCTGCATGGCCAGGCGGGTGGCCCCGAGGATGTTGAGCGCGGCGATTTCGGCCACTGAGGCAATGCCGGGAGCGTAGACGATCCGCCCTGCCAGGCGCTCCGCCTCCATCGCGTCGAACAGCTCGTCGCGCAAGGCCGGGGTCAGCTGCTTGCTGTCGTTGATGTGCTTGCCATATTGGCGACACCACGGGCCGTCAAGGAAGGCACCATCGACCAGTACCGCGCCGGCCACCACGGGACCGGCGAGCGCGCCCCGCCCGGCCTCATCGACGCCCACCAGGGCGGCGCAGATCTTCAGGCGGCTGCGGTCGTGTCGCTTCAACACGCTCATTTGCGGCCGTAAAAGCGGGGTTTCTCCGGCACGGGCAGGCCCAGCACCTCGTAAGCGGTCTTGAAGTGCACCTTGGCGAAGTCTTTCAGGCGGTGCGGCCCGAGCTTTTCGACCAGCTCCTTGGCCTGCTTTTTCACGCCAGCACTGGCACCCTTCTTCAGCGGCTCGCCAAACTCCACGCTCAGCTTGTCCAGCTGACGCACGAACTCGGCGCGCGCACAGATCGAGGCCGCCGCGACCACCGGGTCGTCTTCCGCCTTGGTGCGCATCTGCAGGTCGAACTCCACCCCATCTTTCTTCAACTGGCGCTGCGTCAGGGGCTGCTTCGAGAACTGGTCGACGAGGCCCCACGGCACCATGCGCTCTTCGAGGGCCTTCTGCAGGCACTTGGCGTGGTACCAGGCGAGGAGGGTGTTGAGGTTCGCGTTGGGCTTCGACATCATCTCGTTGTACTTCGGCATGCCGGCGAACATCTTCTTCACCACCACGCCCTTGGTCTTGAGGATGATCTTCTCCAACGCGAGGATCGAGCGGTCGGTCAGCGCCTTGGAGTCCTTGACGCCCTTTTCGCGCCACTCGCGTACCATGTCGCCATCGGCAATCACGCAGCAGCTCACGAGCGGACCAAAGAGGTCGCCCTTGCCCGCTTCGTCGAGACCGGCGTGCGGCTCGTACCACTCGGGGTGGTGCACCTCTTCGTAGCCCAGGCGGGCCTCCTTCAGCACACGCGGCTCGAGGATGTTTTGCACAAAGGCCTGCGTGCCCTTGCCCTGCACGACGAGCTTGCCGCTCTTGTAGGCCGTGAGGTTAAAGTACTCCAGCGGGGCCTCGAAGGCAAAGAGGGAGTGCGGCACGTCCTTGAAGCCATAGACGCGCTCGTCGCAGATTTGCTCGAGCGCCTCCATCTGGGCCTCGTCGAGCTTTACGGTGTAGGACGTGATGGGCTTGGGCCCTTCATCTTCGGTGTTGGTGACGCGTTTGCGAGCCATGGTTTGACGCCGGTCGGGATGGTCAAATGATGAATTCACCAAACCTGACCCGGATCGTCGATTGAAAAACACGCTGCCTGCTTCCCTGCCCGACTCTGCCCTCCCTGCCCTGCGCGCCGCCTTGCTGGCGTGGTATGACGCGGAGCACCGCCCGCTGCCGTGGCGCACGGAGGTGAGCGTCTACCGTACCGTGGTGTCGGAATTTATGGCGCAGCAGACCCAAATCGACACCGTGCTGCCCTACTTCGATCGCTGGATGCGGCTCTTCCCGAGCTTTGAGGCGCTGGCGGAGGCCTCCGAAGAGGCGGTCGTGAAGCAGTGGGAGGGCCTCGGCTATTACCGGCGCGCACGCAACCTGCACAAGCTGGCCAAGG
The DNA here is from genome assembly GCA_030673845.1 of Verrucomicrobiota bacterium JB022. Lineage (NCBI taxonomy): Bacteria > Pseudomonadati > Verrucomicrobiota > Verrucomicrobiota bacterium JB022. The sequence continues at coordinate 349,692 of JAUTCQ010000013.1, read as the reverse complement.
AGGTGGCGGCGCAGGCGGCTCTGCCCTCAACCGCAGCCGACTGGCAGGCGCTCTCGGGCATCGGACCCTACACGGCGGCGGCGATTGCGAGCATCAACTTCGCCGAGCCCATCCCGGTGATCGACGGCAACGTCATCCGCGTGCTCTCGCGCCTGACCGCCAACCCGACGCTCTGGAAGTCGAGCCAGCAGGCGCAAAAGGAGCTGGGGCCGCTGGCCACGCGGTTGCTCGATCCCCAAAGGCCGGGCGACTACAATCAGGCGGTGATGGAGCTGGGGGCGACGCGTTGCCGCAAGGCGCGACCGGATTGCCTGCTCTGCCCGCTGCGGACCTGGTGCGCGGCTTACGCTGAGGGCGCGCCTGAGGCCTACCCGCGCGTGCAGCGCAAGGCGACGGAAAAGGTGACGATCGACCGCGCGTGGGCGGTGCAGGAGGGCAAGCTGTTGTTGGAGCGCGGGGCGACCGATTCCGTGCGTCTGGCCGACATGTTTGAGCTGCCGCGCCTGGCGGATCTGCCCAAAGGGGCGAAACAGGGTGCACTACATTTCCAGAAGCAGCGCGGTATCAGCAACCAGCGCATCACCGAGCGCGTGTATCGTGTGACGCTACCCGTGGAGACCGCCCTCAACGGACACCTCGTGTGGGTTTCCGCCGAAGAACTGGAACGCCTGGCCCTTTCGGGCCCGCATCGCCGTTGGATCGGCGAGTATTGGGGGAAGTAGCAACGGCCCATCCAACGCGATTTGGGAGTGCTGCGCTCTGCGCAGATCTGGATGGGAAAGCCAGGCCTCATATGGCCATCACGCCCCCTTAACAACTCCCACGCTACTTCAGAAACCAAATCGGTGCGGAGCACCGCACTCCCAAAGCGCGTCGGGCGGATGCTGCAAAATCCGCTACTTACCCGCCGCGGCGGGGGCTTGGGCGTCTTCGGCGAGGAGCTTGAGCATGAACTCCTTGGAGTCCAATACCTGACGGGAACGCAGCTTGGGGCTCAGCTCCAGCACGAGGAGGTGCTCGGGGCGAATGCAGCTGCGAATAAATTGCCAGTCGATTACCCCCGTGCCAATGGGCTGGTGGTCGTGCTCGTCGGCATCGACATCGTGCAGGTGAAAGCCGAACTGGCGCGCGTGGTTCTCCTCCAGCAACTGGCGTTGCGTGGTGATCTGGAGCTGCTCCTTGATCTGGGCGTGCCCGCAGTCGTGCCAATAGCCGACCACTTCGGGGTCGCCGACGTCGGCCAAGAGGCGCGGCATTTCGGTGTCCATCGGCAGCTCGTTGAAATCTTCACGATTTTCGAGGCCGAGGCGCACGCCCTTCTCCCGGGCAAAGGGCACGATGCGCTGCAGGTTTTCCACCAGGCGGTTGTAAGCGCCCTTTTGCTTGCGCTTCATCCGGCGCAGGCAGCGCGAGAGCTGACCTTGATAGTCCGACGAGGTGCGGCGGTCTTCCACCGGCAGCAGGTCGGCCTTTTCTTCAAGGTCTTTGGCGGCATCGCGCCAGAGATAGCGGATACTGCCACAGTGGACGACGACGAGGCCGGCACCGACGCGGGCGGCAAAGTCGATCGTGCGCAGGGTATGGCGAAACCACAGCGCCTGCTCCGCCTGGGTGTTGGCGGTGGGCTGGTAAAGGTTGGGCGCGGCGCCAAAGACGCCGGGCGGCAGCGGGCAAAAATTATGCACGCTGCTGATTTTGATCAGTCCTTCGTCGACTGCCTGCAAGATCCCGGGCACCAGCGAGAGCCGGATGCCGTGCGACAGCTCCATATACTCGAATCCCAAGTTTACAGCTTCCTGCACCATAGCATAACCTTCGCTATGGCGCCCGGAGTTCCAGCAACTTGAGAGAGCGAGCTTCATAAGAGGACACACCGTGCCAGAGGGCACGATCTGCGGGAAACTTGGTGCTCCTGTTTTAATCCAGGAGCAGCCGATGGGCAAGCGCCAACCGGCGCATCTGCGAAAGAACTGCTAGCGATTCTCGTACCGAGCGCGCAGCATGGCCGAAAAAGCAGCAACCTTCTTCTTGCGGCGCTTCACTTCGCTCGGCTTCTCAAAGTAGCGCTTGGCGCGCACATCGCGGATCACACCTTCACGGTCCAGCTTCTTCTTCAGGCGGCGGAGAGCACGCTCCATGGGTTCGCCTTTGCGGATCTTGACTTCTACGGGCATAAATTCAGTGGGCGGTTAAAATCAGAGAAAGGGGCCAATCATTGCAAACCGGGTGTAGGTACGTCAACGCCAAAGCACGGCCCGGCACCATCTTATTCACATCCTTGGCGAACAAGCACCCCAACGTCGGCTAAAACTTGCTGGTGGGCGCCTTCATCGCGTTTTGCCCGTCGACGAAGACGAGCTTGGGCGCGTGGGATTTGGCTTCCTGGCCGTCTTCGTATTCGGCGTAGGAGGCGATGATCACGATGTCGCCGCGGTGGGCCTTGCGGGCCGCCGCGCCGTTGAGGCAGATCTCACCCGGCTTGCCCTCGATCACGTAGGTCGCGAAGCGCTCGCCGTTGTTGCAGTTGTAGATCTCCACCCGCTCGAAGAGCATCAGGTCGGCAGCTTCGATGAGGGTAGGGTCGATGGAGATCGAGCCCTCGTAATCGAGGTCGGCCCCGGTGACGGTGGCCCGGTGGATCTTGCTTTTGAGCAGTGTACGCTTCATCGGTCGGCTTGACGGAGGGGAGCAGGGTTCATCTCTACAGCCAGACGCAGCCCCTGCAAGACCAGTCCTGGAATAATCTCGTCGAACAGCCCTTCTTCGCGGAAGAGCCGGGAGAAGCCGCCGGTCCCAATGATCAGCGGCTCGCGACCGGCAAAGGCTTCCTGGCGCAGGCGGGCGAAGATTTCCTTCAACGTCCCAATGTGGCCAAAATAAAGGCCGCTCTGGATATTGTCGATGGTCGTCTTGCCGAGGGCTTGCGTGGGGCGGATGATGTCGACCAGCGGCAGCTTGGCCGTGCCTCTGCCGAGGGCGTTCATGCACAGGCGCAAGCCTGCGATGATCGCACCACCCAAGTATACCTTATCGCGGGTGATCGCGCAAACGGTGGTGGCCGTTCCCATGTCCACAACCAGCAGGTCGCGCCCGGGGAACATCTGCACGGCGGCAATGGCGTTGGCGATGCGGTCGGCCCCGACCTCGCGCGGGTCGTGCACCTGGATCTTGAGGCCGGTCTTCACGCCCACCTCCAGCACCAGCGGCTCGAGGTCCAGATAGGTGCGGCAGGCGTTGACGACGCTCGGAAGGCTGTCGGGCACCACGCTGGCGATGCCGACGGCGTCGATCGCCTTGGGGTCGATCCCGCGCGCCTGCATCCAGTGCAGCATGAACACCCCAAACTCGTCCGCACTGGGGCGCGACTGGTTGCTCTTGCGGAACTCGTAGCGGACCTCAGTCCCCTCGAACACCCCGCCGTAGATGTCGGTATTACCGATGTCGAAACACAACAGCATCAGGCTTCACCTCCTGCCGCCGTCTCACGCAGCGGCATGTTGTCGATCAGGCGTACGCCGCCCAGCTGGACCGCACCGAGACGGCGGCCCCAGCGGTCGGCAACGTATTCTACCGTAAAACCGGCCTGCTCCAGACGGGCCGTGGCCTCCTCCGGCGTGGCGCACTCGCGCATGGCGGCGGCAAACTGCGGGGCCTGCGCCCGGGCCTCGGGCGAGAGGCGCACGTTGCGGGAGCTCATGGCGAGGCCGTCGGGCTCGCGCACGGTGGGCACCGGCACGATTTCGAGGGGCAAAAAGAGTGCGCGCGTCATGTCTTGCACCAGTTGAAGCTGCTGCCAGTCCTTCTCGCCAAAGTAGGCGCGGTGCGGGCGCACGAGGTTGAGCAACTTCAACACAACCGTCAACACGCCGTCGAAGTGGCCGGGGCGGTGCGCGCCTTCCAGCACGGCGGAGTCTTCGCGCTCGGTCACGACATAGCGGTACCCGTCTGGATACATGTCGGGCTTCACCGGCAGGAAGACGGCGTCGACGCCTTCGTCGTGGCACTGCTGCAAGTCGCTCTCCAGCGGCTGCGGGTAGCGCTCGAAGTCCTTCGGGTCGTTGAACTGGGTGGGGTTGACGAAGATCGACACCACGACGAGGTCGCAGGCCTCACGGGCCCGGCGGATCAGCTCGCGGTGCCCGGCGTGCAGCGCGCCCATCGTGGGCACAAAGCCGACGCGCTGGCGCGGCTCCACAGTCTGCCGCCACTGCTGGAGTTCGGAAAGGTCCTTGAGTTGGCGCATCAGGCAAAGCTCTCCTCGGCGCTGGGGTAAGAGCCTTCGTGCACGGCGGCGGCGTAGGCGTTGAGCGCGGCCTTGGTGTCCGCCGCCCCATGGGCAAAGTGACGCAGAAAGCGGGGCTTGAAGCCGTCGTTGAGGCCCAGCAGGTCGTGCCAAACCAGCACTTGACCGCTGCACTCGGGGCCGGAGCCGATCCCGATGGTCGGGATCTGGAGGCTGGCCGTCACTTCAGCCGCGAGCGCGGCGGGAACGAGCTCCAGCACCACGGAGAAGCAACCAAGCTCTTGCAGGCGCAGAGCATCTTCGCGCAGGGCCTGGGCCACGGCGGGTTCGCGCCCCTGCACCTTGTAGCCGCCGATCTGGTTGACGTGCTGCGGAGTGAGGCCGAGGTGGCCCATCACCGGCACGCCGCTCTCCACGAGGTGGCGCACGATGTCTTCGTGGCCGCGCACGCCTTCGAGCTTCACCGCATGGGCACCCGCTTTCATCAGGGCATCTGCGGCCAGCATCGCGGGGGCGAGCCCCTGCCGGTAGCTGAGGAAGGGCAAATCGGCCACGATGGGCTGTTTGGGGGCTCCCCGGGCCACGGCCGCCGTATGCAGCGCCATCATCGGCACGTCGGCATGGACGGTACTGGGAAAGCCGTGCACGACCATCGCCAGCGAATCGCCGACCAACAAGGCGTCTACGGCCGTCTCGCGCACCAGTTGGGCGCTGGCTGCATCATAACAGGTGGCCACGCAAATGCGCCGCCCTTCCCGCCGGTAGGTGGCAAAATCGGTGATGCGCTTCACGCAGCCCCTCCTTCGCTCCGGCGTGTGTCTATCGTCCGGTATTTCATGGTTGGTACCTGTCGGTTAAGGATCAAGTCCAGACGCCCAATCAACCACAGCCGTTCGCAAATGTCGAGCCGTACGCGTACCGCTTATAAGGGCCCGAGGAAGAACCTGCGAGGGCCGAAGGTGAAAATCCCGTGTCGTTTTGGGGTGGGTAATTTACGGTTGTGTAAACTCTTCGCCCCTAGGGGTAAAAGGGTAGACAATGCCCAAGGCGGGGGGCTTAATGCGGCATGGTGGGCAGGGGCTCCTGGCTGGGGTTTCCCTCGCGCCGCTTTCATTCAGCTGCGAAAGCCATGTCCTTTATCCGCAACCGTTCGAACGAAGAATGGCGCAACGCTCCCGGGATGATCTCTTATGTGGAGTGCGATGCGCAGGGCGAGATCCTCGCTGGCGATGGGCAGGAAAACGATGAGCTGCCCATGATCACCAACAGCTTCATCGAGATCGGGCAAGCGATCGGCCAGAGCCTGGGCCTCAAGGGTCTCGTGGATGTAATGGTAGCGGGGCCCGACCACCGCGCGCTCTTCGTACCCGGCAACAAGAAAAACATCGGAGTCGAGTACCTTGAAAACTGACCCGAACACCCCCGAGCAGGCCGAATGGCTGCAGCACTACGAGGCCGCGCTGGCGGAGTCGCCTGCCGTGCTCGGCTACGCCGTGCTCGACCCGCAGGGCGGCATCCTGAGCGAAAAGACGCGTGACCTGCCGGACGGCGTGGACCTCGAAACGGCCTCCACCTGGGTCCAGAATGCCTACCACGCCATCGACGCCTATTATCCGGAGTCGAGCGAAGTCTTTCTGCGCTTTCAGGACTACAACGTGATCCTCTGCCGTGCGCACGAGCTGATCGCCATCGCGGTGCTCGACCCGAGCTACGAGCTGAAGGCGTTTAACGACCTGCTGAGTGGCGAACGCCTGAAGCGCCTCGCCTCGCGCCTGCGCTCCGCCACGCCCGCCGCCGGAGGGGCCGCCCCGGTCAAGCGCTCGGAAACCGTATTTCTCAAGATCAGCGACGACTCGGGCACCGCCCCCGCCGGGGCGCCCGCCGCCAGCCGCTCCGGCACGCAACCGGCAACCGCCACCCCGACCCGTGCCGCCAAGCGCAGCAACTCCACCCCGCTGATCCTGATCGGCGGTGCAGCCGTTGTAGCCCTGCTCGCGATGGGCGGAGCCATCTTTTTTGCGATGGGTAGCAAGTCGGCCCCCGAGCCAGTGCCCGCCGCTCCGGTCGTCCAGCCGACCCCGGAACCGGCCGTACCCGTCGATTTTGCCGCCCAGGCCGCCCGCATGCGCGCCGAGGCCACCGAGCTGGGCCAGCTCGCCCGCCAGCCCGCCCCGTCCGGAGTCAACTCCGCCCCTCTCGTCGCGAAAGGCTTTGCCGCCGCCAGCGCCGCCGAGGCCGCCAGCAGCAACGGCCAGCACGAGGAAGCCCTCCGCCGCTGGACGGAAGCGCGCGACGCCTATGGCCAAGCGGCCCTGCAAAGTGCCGAAGCCCGCCTCAACCACGCCGAGCAGGCCGTCGCCATCCGCAACCCGGAAAACTATGCGCAACAGACCTGGGGAGAGATCCAGCAAAACATGGAAGGTGCCCTGCAGGCCCGCGATCGTCAGGACTTTCGCGAAGCCGTGCGGCTGACCCGCACTGCCGCCGAAGGCATGGAACGCCTGCCCGCCGCCCTGCAGCGCGAAATCCTGGGCCTGGCCCGGACCGCCGCCACCACCCGGGAGACCGCCACCGCCGAGATCTTTTACCGCGACCTGCTCCGCCTCGACCCCAAAAACGCCGAGGCCGCCGCCTTTCTCCATCGCTTTGCCGCCGAGCCGGGCACCACGATCGAAAACAGCGTGGGCATGCAGCTCGCGCTCATCCCCGCCGGTACCTTTACGATGGGCTCGCCGACCAGCGAAGCCCGCCGCGATGCCGACGAAATCGTGCACGAAGTCACCCTCACCGAGCCCTTCTTCATGGGCACGACGGAGGTGACGCAGGCCCAATGGCGCGCCGTGATGGGCGAAGGCGTTGCCGTGAACGACGAAGGTTTCGCCGGGCCCGACCTGCCGGTCCATTCCGTTAGTTGGGAACAGGCCAAGGCCTTTGCCGACAAGCTGAGCGAGCTGGAAGGCCACCGCTACCGCCTGCCGACCGAAGCCGAGTGGGAATACGCCGCCCGCGCAGGCTCGAAGAGCGCCTTCAGCTCTGGCCCCGCTCTCGATGGCACGCAGGCACAAGTCTACGACCAGGAGCGTAACCCGGCCAACGCGCCCGCCCCGGTCGGCAGCTTTACCCCCAACGCCTGGGGCCTCTACGACCTGCATGGCAACGTGTGGGAGTGGACGGCCGACTGGTTTGGCCCCTACGCGAGTGAAGCGGTCGAAAACCCGACCGGCGCCACGCAAGACAGCTTTTCGCGGATCGACCTCGCGCTGAAAGCGCTGCGCGGCGGCTCCTGGTACGACGAGGCCGACAAGGCCCGCAGCGCCAACCGCTGGGGCAGCTCGCCCAGCGCGGGCGCCAACTACATCGGCTTCCGCGTGGTGCGCGATGTTGATCCCTATGCTCCGGAAGCCCCGTAAGGCCTCCGCGTTTCCCGACTGTCGCCACCTTATCTCGACCGCTGCCATGACGAACTCTGCCTCGCCTCTCTCCGGGCGCGTACGGGCGCTTTCCCTCTTTGCCCTGCTCGCCGCCTTCTCCGGTTGCCAGACCGACGGGCCCGCCACCTCCACGCCGGCCCGTGCGACTCCCGCCAGCCAAACGGGAACCACACCACGCCCGGCCCCGATCGCGCCTGCCCCCACTCCGGCACCGGCCCCCGTTACGCCGCCCCCGGCTCCCGCGCCCGCCGCCGAAGCGCCCAAGCCGATGCTGCCCAGCTACCAGCCGCAAGTCGCCGTCAGCGGCCGCCTGCGCTCGGTCGGCTCCGATACGATGGACAAGATGATGGAGCTGTGGGAAGGCCTCTTCCGCCAGTACCACCGCCGGCTCAACGTATTGCACCAAGGCCGCGGCTCCTCTACCGCCATCCCCGCACTGATGGAAGGCTCCGCCGAAGTCGGGCCCATGTCGCGCGAGCTGAAACAGGACGAGATCGCCGCCTTCCAGCAACGCTACGGCTACCCGCCTACCCAGATCCGCGTGGCCCTCGACGCCCTCGGCATCTACGTGCACCCCAGCAACCCCATCGCCCAGCGCGGCCTGACTTTGGCCGAGCTCGACGCCATTTTCTCCAGCACCCGCGCCCGCGGCCACGGCGAAGCCATCACCACCTGGGGCCAGCTGGGGCTGACCGGCGAGTGGGCCAACGCGCCCATCAACCCCTACGGCCGCAATAACGCTTCCGGCACCTACGGCTTTTTCCGCGACGAGGCCCTGCAACGCGGGGAATACCGCCCCGGCGTGCGCGAGCAGGTCGGCTCGGCCGAAGTCGTCGATGCCGTCGGCAACGACCGCTACGGCATCGGTTACTCCGGCATCGGCTACCGCACGCCCGCCGTCGCCACCGTACCGCTGAAGGCCAATGCCGCCAGCCGTGCCTACCAGCCCACCGAAGAGGATGCCGCCTCCGGCAACTACGCGCTGGCCCGCTTCCTCAACCTTGCGCTCAACATCGCGCCCAATACGCCCCCGAGCGACCTCCAGCGCGAGTTCGTGACCTTTATTCTCAGCCGCGAGGGGCAGCAGCTCGTCACGCAAGACGGTTACTACCCGCTGACCCCCAAGCAGGCCGCCGAGCAACTGGCCAAGCTGGGCCTGCAAGTGGCCGAAGCCAAGCCCCTGCCCCCGGCAATTGCCGCTCTCGGCGCCTATGAGCCGGAGGCCGATCTGCAAGGCCGCCTGCGCTCCGTCGGCTCAGACACGATGGATAACATGATGGGCCTGTGGGAGGCCACCTTCCGCGGCTACCACCAAGGCCTGCGCGTACTGCACCAAGGCCGCGGCTCGTCCACCGCCGTGCCCGCGCTGATGGAAGGCTCCGCCGAGGTCGGCCCCATGTCGCGCCCGCTCAAGGCCGACGAGATCGCCGCCTTCAAGCAGCGCTTTGGTTACGAGCCCACCCAGCTGCGCGTGGCCGTCGACGCTCTCGCGCTCTACGTGCACCCGAGCAACCCGCTGTTGCAGCGCGGCCTCACGCTTGAACAGCTCGACGCCATTTTTTCCAGCACCCGCGCACGCGGTGGCGAAGAAGACATCACCACCTGGGGCCAGCTGGGCCTGACCGGCGAGTGGGCCAACGCACCCATCCGCGTCTACAGCCGCAACCGCGCCTCCGGCACTTACGGCATGTTCAAGGATCAGGTGCTCGCCGCCGGCGACTTCAAGCCGAGCAACAGCGAGCTGGCCTCCTCCGAGGCGGTGGTCGAAGCCGTCGGGGCCGACAAATTTGCCATCGGCTACAGCGGTATCGGCTACCGCACGCCCAATGTCGCCGCCCTGCCTGTCTCGGGTCGCACCGGAGCCTCAGCCATCGCCCCGAGCGAAGAAACTGCCTTCAGTGGCACTTATCCCCTCGCCCGCGCCTTGTATTTGGTTATTAACTACAACCAGCAAGAAGGCCTCTCACCTCTGACGCGCGAATTCCTGCGCTTTATTTACAGCGCCGAAGGCCAGGCCCTCGTGATGAAAGACGGCTACTACCCCGTCAATGCCACGATGAAGGCCACCGAACTGAAGAAAGTCGGCCTCTAAGACTTCTCTGTACGTTCACACTCCACCCCAAACGCCAGTCCTCCCCAGGACTGGCGTTTCTGCTTGGTAGCGATAAATAAAATACGAAATCGCTTATTCTATGGCGCTCTGGGAGTGCTGGGCTCCGCCCAGATCTGGTTTTTCGAGTCGCATCCAATAGTTGAACCAGCTCCCATCCCCATCGAAGACGAAGATCCAGATCGGCGCAGAGCGCGGCACTTCAAAGCGCGGTAGGCGAAAAGGGACCTGAATGAGCCTCACCCCGCGGTGCCGTCTTTGCGTTGGTGGAGGCCGATGGTGTTGCCGTCGGGGTCGAGGAAGCCGCACATGAAGCAGACGGGCGTCTCCATCGGTTCCATCACGACGGTCACCCCGCGCTCCTTCAGCTCGGCGACGGCTGCCGCCATGTCGGGCACCGCGAGCCAGATCATGCTGCCGCCCGGTTGCGGAGGGCGGTTCATGATAATGGGAGCCGCGATCAGCGCGAGGCTGCTGGGCGGCACGTCGAATTCGACGAAGCCATGCTCGGAGCCGTCTTCCGTCAGCTTCAAGCCCAAGAGGTCTCGGTAAAATTCAATCGAGCGAGCGAGGTCGGAAACCTCGTAGGAGAAAAAGTCCGTGCCAAGAATCTTCATGTGAGCAATGCGTGAATATGTTTACACGCAGGCTAGGAGCTGCGAACAAGTCGGTCAACAACAGGCGTGAACAAATAAGCACTTATATCACACCAAAAAAGCTGCCCACATGGGAGCAGCTTGAAAGGTGAAGCCGGCCGGCCTCGCTTAACCGATGCTGCCGGAGACGTAGGCCTCCGTCTGCGGGTTTTGCGGGTGGAGGAAAATGCTCTCGGTCTCGTCGTATTCGATCAGCTTGCCGAGGTAGAAGAAGGCCGTGCGGTCGCTCACCCGAGCGGCCTGCTGCATGTTGTGCGTCACGATGACGATGGTGTAGCGGTCCTTGAGCTGGTGGATCAGCTCCTCGATCTTGCTGGAGGCGATGGGGTCGAGCGCCGAGCAGGGCTCGTCCATCAACAGCACGGGCGGGTCGTTGGCGATGGCGCGGGCGATGCAGAGGCGCTGCATCTGGCCGCCGGAGAGGCCGAGCGCGCTGTCGTGCAGGCGGTCCTTCACCTCGTCCCAGAGGGCGGCGCCTTGCAGGCTGCGCACGACGACTTCGTCCAGCTCGCTCTTCTTGGTGACGCCAGCGATGCGCTTGCTGAAAATGACGTTTTCGTAGATCGACTTCGGGAAGGGGTTGTACTTCTGGAAGACCATGCCCACGCGCTTGCGCAGGGTGATGACGTCGAGCTTTTCGTCGTAAATGCTGTTGCCGCCGATGGTGATGTCGCCCGTGTGGCGCACGCCTTCCACGAGGTCATTGAGGCGGTTGAAGTTGCGCAGCAGGGTCGACTTGCCGCAACCGGAGGGGCCGATGAAGGCCGTGACGCGGTGCTTGGGGATGTCGAGGTTCAGGTCGAAGAGCACCTGCTTTTCGCCGTACCAGAAAGAGAGGTCCTTCACCTGGATAAACTTCTCATCCGGCGAGGGCTTGCGGCTGGCCGCCACTTCCTCCTGGGAGCGGTGCGGCATCTGAATGTGCGGGACTTGGGCCATGTGCGCGGGCGGGAAAGGGGGTTAGAAGCTGCCGTAGGCGTACTTTTTGCGGAGGCGTTCGCGAATGAGGATCGCACCGAGGTTCAGCACGACGACCAGCATGATGAGCAGGAACGTGGTGGCAAATACCATCGGCTTGGCGGCCTCGGAGTCGGGCGACTGAAAGCCGAGGTCGAAAATGTGGAAACCGAGGTGCATGAACTTGCGCTCGAAGTGTACAAACGGCGCCTGACCGTCGAGCGGGAGGCTGGGAGCGAGCTTGACCACGCCCACGAGCATCAGCGGCGCGACTTCACCGGCCCCACGCGCAATGGCGAGGATCAGGCCCGTGAGCATTCCGGGGGCGGCGGCAGGCAGCACCACGCGCTGGATCGTCTGCCACTTGGAGGCGCCGCAGGCGAGGGAGGCTTCGCGCAGGCCCGCCGGCACGGCCGCAAAGGCTTCTTCGGTCGCGACGACCACCACGGGCACAGTCATCAGCGCGAGCGTGAGGGCCGCCCAGAGCACCCCGCCGGATTTGAAGACGGCGCTTTCGTGGTTGGGGAAGAACAGCTCGTCGATCGTGCCACCGAGGAAGTAGACGAAAAAGCCGAGGCCGAACACGCCGTAGACGATGGAGGGCACGCCCGCCAGGTTGTTGATCGAGATGCGCACCATCTGCACGAAGGGCCCTTGAGTGGCGTATTCACGCAGGTAGATCGCGGCGATCACCCCAAAGGGCATCACGGCGGCACTCATCATCATGACGAGCACCACGGTGCCGAAAATCGTGGGGAAGATGCCGCCCTCGGTATTGGCCTCGCGGGGCTCTTCGGAGATAAAGCTCCAGAAGTCGCCGAAGAACCAGCCGAGCTTGGCGAAGAAGCCCATCTCGTTGGGCTGCCATATCTTGACAAAGTTACTGACCGGCTCCGTCTTTTCCTCGCCACTGACGAGGCGGGTAGTGAACTGCTCCACCTCGTTGCGGGCGCGGAGCTGCGTCACCTTTTCCTGCAGGTGGCGGCTCTCGGCCTGCAACTTCGCAATCCCGGTCTGGAGGCTCTGGATGCGAGGGTCTTCGGCCGTGGCGCCCTCTTCCTTGAGCAGGCGGATGCGGCGCTCTGTTTCGACGATCTCGTGGCTGATGGGGCCGATCTCGTTGCGATTGATCTCGCGGATCTGCTCCCGCCGCTCGTGCGCATCCTTCATGATGTGACGCAGCGTCGTGGGGAAGCCCGTTTCCTCGACCCCGATCACGCTGCCGTCGGCCTTGGTGATGCTGACGGGGTAAAAAATCGCGTCGCCCCAGCTCAGGCGCTCGGCCTGCATCAGCTCCTGGGGCTGCTCCCAGCTCACGATCGCGTCTTCGTCGACGTAAAAGAAGCTGAGGCCGAAGGTGTCGCGGTTGCCCACGAAAAACTGGTATTCGCGCGCCTGCTCTTCGCCCTCCGGCGAGGCGAGGCGCTTGTAACGCTCGTCGGCGATGGAGCCGGCAAAGGTCGTGCGCCCCCCCAGGGTGAAGGGCGACTCTTCGGCCACGTGCACGACGTGGATGTCGCGCGGCCAGAACGTCTGCACCCCCTTGAAGAGGATCAGCGCGAGCAGGCCGAGAATCATGATGATGCCCACCCCCAGGCCCATGGCCGTGAGCCAGACAAAGCCTTCCCCAGCGGGCGGCTTCACGTGGCGCCGCTCGTTCGTAGCTTGCGAGGGCGGGTGCGGGACGGCGGAAACTTCAGGCGTCGCAGACATGGCGGCTAGCTGATGTTCTTGTAGCGGCGACGCAGGCGCACCCGCGTGATTTCCGCCACCGTGTTGATGATAAAGGTGAGGAGGAAGAGCACCATCGCGCCCAGGAACAGGGTGCGGTAGAGCGTGCTCTCTTGCGGGGCCTCCGGCAGCTCCACCGCGATGTTGGCGGAGAGGGCGCGGAAACCGTTGAAGATATTCGGGTCGATCAGCGCCGTGTTGCCGGTCGCCATCACCACGATCATCGTCTCACCCACCGCGCGGCCAAGGCCGATCATGAGCGAGGAGAAGATGGCGGGGGATGCCGCGGGCAGGATGACGCGCGCGGCTGTCTGCCAGCGGCTGGCCCCCAAGGCGAGGGCGGCGCTCTTGAGCAGCGGAGGCACGCTCGACATCGCGTCTTCCGAAATCGTGAAGATGATCGGGATGACGGCGAAGCCCATCATGAAGCCCACGATGAGACTGTTGCGCTGGTTGTATTCGAGCCCGGTCACAGCAGGCCACCAGCGGGTGAAGTCGCCCACCATCTGGCCCGTCTGCGGGTCTTTGACCACAAAAAGCAGGTCTTCCACCACCGGCCCGAGGTACCAGCCGACGACGGCCACCACGAGCAGGATGGGGATGTAGTAAAAGAATTCGCTGCCCTGAGGGATCAGGATGCGGAAGCGTAGCGGCAGGTAGCCCCAGAGGATGCCGATGGCAAACGCCACCGTGGGCAGCAGCACGAGGATCATCAGCACCGAGGGGAAGCGGTATTCCAGCAGCGGGGCGAAGAACAGCGCGCCGAGGAAGCCGAGTACGACGGACGGCAGCGAGGCCATGATCTCCATCATCGGCTTCACCACGCGGCGGAAGCGCGGCTTGAGGAACTGGCTGGTGTAAAAGGCCGCCAGCAGCGCGATGGGCACGGCAAAGAGCATCGCGTAAAACGTGCCCTTGAGCGAGCCGAAGATCAGCGGCATCATCGAGAGCTTGGGCTCGAACTCGTCGCCCGCGCCGCTCGATTCCCAGCGGTATTGCGCCTCCGGCTGGCCCTCGTACCAGATCTTGCCGAAAAAGGCGTTGAAACCGGCCTCGGGGTGCGGGTCGTTCACGTCGAAGACCAGCAGGCGGCCGTCCTGGCCGCTGACGAAAAAGCTGTCGTAGCCGGAGCCGACCACGCCGCGCTCGGGCGCAAATTCCAGTTGCTTGGACCACCGGGTCGTCGCCGTGGTAGCGTAGCGCAGGGAGACTTCGTTGCCGTGAGTGACGAGGAAGGCCCGGTTGCGCGGGCTGCGGGCAAAGACGTCGGCCGCGCCCTCCAAGTCCTTCAACTCGTGGAACTGCTGGTAGCGCAGCACGCCTGCCTCCTCGTCGCGGGCGACGGAGAAGATGCGCATGGCACCGGCCGGGCTGGTAAACACCACCGAAGTGCTGCCGAGCAGCCAGTCTGCCGTGCTGACGTGCGACTCCTTCAACTCGCCAAAGGGCGCAAAAGTCTGCTCGTGAAGCAGCTCGCGGTTTTGCAGGCGGAAGTAACTGACTTCGCCCGTGGTGCCGACCGCCAGCAGCGTATCGCCGGAGCCACCGACGAGCACTTGAGCGACGCCGCCCGAGACTTCGCTCGTGAGGTCGTACTCGCCCACCGGGGTCAGCTTGCCCGGGCCAAAGAGCGAGCGGCGGCGGTTGAAGGCCACGACGTTGAGCGGGTGCTCGTCGCCATCGGTCTGGACGACCGCAATGAGGCGGCCACTGGAACCGTCAAAAAAGTCGAGCGCTTCGATCGGTTTGCCCGGGCGGCCGAGCTGGTCGATCACGTCGAGCGTCACCTCGGGGCGGATCACGCGGTGCTCCGGGTCGCTGAAATCGGGCGTATATTCCACCGTGGCGAGCGCGAGGCGGCCATCGGTGGAGCCGAGCAGGATCTGGTTGCCGTTCTGGCGGTAGCGCCAGGCCGAGATTTCAAAGCCCTCGGGCAGGCCCAGTTGCTCGGTAAAGAGGCCGCGCGGGCCGAGCTGCGTTTCCGGGTCGGCAGCTTCGGTTTCCGAGCCCAGGTCGACAAAGTGCAGGGTGCCCTCCCGGTCGAGCAGGAAGGGCAATTCGCTCCAGCCGTCGACGCCCAACACGATGGGGTCGACCACGCCGGTGGCGATTTCGCGTTCGAGCTTCACCTTCGCGCCCTGGAAGAGCGGGATGACTTCGAACAGGATAAAGAGGAAGATACCGAAGACGGCAACGATGATGCCGATGCCCCCCGCCCTGATGAAGTAGTTCATGAACGCGTCCATGCGAAGGACTCGCTTGGAAACGGCGTAACGACTGTCAAAAAGATCTGGTTCGGCCATACGAAGGGGCGGATAGAAGCGCCCACCGTGCGTAGGCGCAACGGTGGGCGATCAAAGATAGACAAAAACCTACTCGCCGAGCCAGTTTGCGCGGATCTCTTCCACCACGAAGGCGGGCAGCGGGTAGTAGCCGTCGCGGACCACGACTTCCTGGCCTTGCTTGGAGAGCACGAACTTGAGGAACTCCTTCGTCAAGGTGTCCAGCTCCTGACGGGGCGACTTGTTGACGTAGACGTAGAGGAAGCGCGAGAGCGGGTAATCGCCGGTAACGCAGTTTTCGAACGTCGGCTCGTACATCACACCGTCGGGGCCTTCGATCGAGATCGCATTGACGCCGGAGGTCTTGTAACCGATGCCGGAGTAGCCGATGCCGTAAAGGTCGCTGGCAACGCCTTGCACCACGGCAGAAGAGCCGGGCTGCTCCTTGACCCGCGGGCTGTAGTCGCCGCCCTCAAGGCCCACTTCCTTGAAGAAGCCGTAGGTGCCGGAGGCCGAATTACGGCCATAGAGGCTGATCGGGCGGGAGGCGAAGGCGCCTTCGAGGCCCAGATCGCCCCAGGTGCGGGCGGGGGAGCCGTTGCGCAGGTAGGTGCTGGAGAACACGCTGTCGACCTGCTGCAGCGTCATGCCCTTGATCGGGTTGTCCTTGTTGGTGAACACCGCGAGGGCGTCGATCGAAACAGGGACTTGCGTGGGCTTGTAGCCAAAGCGCTTCTGAAATTCGTCGATTTCCGTGCTCTTCATCTCGCGGCTCATCGGCCCGAGCTGGGAAGTGCCTTCGATCAGCGCGGGCGGCGCAGTCGAAGAGCCCTTGCCTTCCACCTGGATCTTCACGTTGGGGTAGATGGCCTGAAAGGCCTCGGCCCAAAGCGACATCATGTTGTTGAGGGTGTCGGAGCCCACGGACGACAACGTGCCCGAAACGCCGGTTACCTTCTCATACACGGGGAGGTCTTCATCCACTTGCACCGGCCCGACTGCCCAGGAAAGGGGCAGCGCGATCACGCAGGCAAGCATCGACAGCAAAGTTTTATGAGTCATGGCACTAATGGAGCCGCTCCGGGTGGAGCGAGGGTTGAATCGAGGCAAGGTTGTAAGTTCCGGGGCTGACGGTGCGCAAGCCCGGTTCTGCAACAATCGTGTGACTTCCGCAGAGGTTAATGCCCCATTGCGGGAAAGTTTTACGAGGCCGACTCTTCCGGCTCTACCTCTTCTTCGATCTGCCTGGGCCTCTGCTTGTCGCGCGCGGTCAGGCGGTCTTCCCACTCTGCCAGCTCGGTTTCCTTCTCGATCAGTTGGTCGGCCAGGGTGGAAAGGCGATTTTCGGACTTGGTGAGATAGGCTTCGCGCGCCTTCAGCTCTTCGCGCAGGTTTTCGAGCTCTGCCCGCTCTTCCTGGACTTTTTTCTCCAGTCGCTTCAGCTCCTGCAGCCGCTCTTCGGAGAGCGGAGAAGGCTCGGGCTTGGCCGGCGTCGGCACCGGCGCATTGGTGAAGCGGCGGGGAAAACCGGCACGGCTGCCGCTAAACGGGCTGCGGGATGCGGTGGCGTCGACGTTGCCGAAGGGCACCCGGGTGAAGCCGGTGCTGATCGGGCCTTCGCTGGCGCGAGGGCAATGGCGGCAGCGCACAAACGCCTTGGGCTTGAGGGAGCCCACTTCGATCCCGTCCACCTCTTCCAGCGAGGTGTAATCCAGCGTGGGGCCCACCGTCATGACCGCCTTTTCACTGCCGCCCGCATCTTCGAAGAGCACGAGGTAGTGGTTGTCGGGGTTGGCCCACATCACCCGAATGTTGGCGTGATGCTCGCTCTTGGATTCGCTGAGGAGCTTGTAAAGTGAATATTCCTTGAGGCTCATGGCAGACACGCGACAGAATACCGGGGTTCGTTAGTCGCCCAGCGCAGAAGTTGGGCAGCAGCATGGCAGCGGACTGACCCGCAGGACAAGTGAAAAAAAGGTGAAAGAGGGGCGGGAAAGCGCTCCGCCACCGGCCCAACAGGCCCAGATCTCCGCGCGGCGCCCCTGCAAATCCCCCGCCGATAAATGATCCTCATGAATCAGCACGCCCCCGCAGTAAGGTGTAATCCCCAGTTGCCCGCAAACTTTTTTTGCGGCCGTAACCCCACCAGTATGCGATCTACCGCTACACCAGCTGCATACGCATCCGGGGCCAAAGTCGCGCTTGCCTCTACCCCCGCTTCGCGATGAGCTATCCCCACCCTATGAGCGACGCAAAGAACATCGTCCACCTGCACTGCCACACCGATTACTCGCTGCTGGACGGCTGCGCCAAGGTCAGCCGCTACATGCAACGCTGCAAGGAGCTGGGGATGCCGGCTCTGGCCATGACCGACCACGGCAACCTCTTTGGCGCGATGAATTTTTACAAGGCCGCGACCAAGGCAGGGGTCAAGCCGCTCATCGGGTGCGAAATCTACCTTGTCTACGACCACAAACAGGTCGACCGCCCCAAGCGCGACCGCCAGCGCAGCGACGACATCAACGACATCCCCGAAGACGAGCTGGGGCCGGAGAGCTACCCGAAGCATCAGATCCACCACAAGACGCTCATCGCGCAAAACTTCGAGGGCTACCAGAACCTGGTCAAGCTGGTCTCCGACGCCCACGTCAACGGCGTCTACTACCGCCCGCGCTGCGACATGGAGACGCTCGCGCGCTACAGCAAGGGCATCATCGGCCTCAGCGGCTGCATGAACGGCGTGGCCTCGCAGAAGCTGATCTACAACGATTACGCCGGCGCCCGTGAAGCGATGGGCCAGTTTATCGACATCTTCGGCAAGGAAAACTACTTCGTCGAGATCCAGGACCACGGGATGCCCGTGCAGCGCCGCATCATCCCCGGCCTGCTCAAGCTGGCCAAGGAGTTCGACCTGCCCGTGATCGCCGCCAACGACGTGCACTACGTCTACAAGGAAGACAGCGAGCCGCACGACGCGCTCCTTTGCATCCAGACGGGCAAGCTGGTGAAGGACGAGAAGCGGATGAAGTACCCGAGCCGCGAGTTTTACCTGAAGAGCTACGACGAGATGCTCCAGGTGTTCCGCGAGGTGCCCGAGTCGCTCGACAACACCTTGCGCGTGGCCGAGATGGTCGACCTCAAGATCAAGTTCGGCGAAGACCATTACCCCGTCTACGAGCGCCCGATCGAAGTCACCTTCCCGGAAGACAGGCCCGCCTTCGCCCGCATCCTCGACATCTACGTGGAGGAAAAGAACAAGGTGCTCTCGCGCGACGGCAAGCCGCTGATCTCCCTGACGCCCGAAGAGCGCACCCGGCTCTCGACCAACGGCACCTACCTGCTTGAGCTGTGCAAGGGCGGCCTCAAGGAACGCTACGGGGTGGATTACGACCAGTGGCAGCAACTGGGGCGCGACAACCCCACCGGCGAGCTGCCCGAGGGCTACGACCTCCAGCGCGCCAGCGAAGTGTGCAAGCAACTGGAGTACGAGCTGGCGATCATCACCGGCGCGGGCTTCGTCGACTACTTCCTTATCACGTGGGACTTCATCAACTGGGCCCGCGAGCAAGGCATCCCCGTCGGCCCCGGTCGGGGTTCGGGTGCGGGCTGTATGGTGGCCTACCTGATCAAAATTACCGACATCGACCCGCTGCGCTTCGGCCTGCTCTTCGAGCGGATGCTCTCCCTCGAACGCGTGAGCCCGCCCGACTTCGACGTCGACTTTTGCATGCGCCGCCGCGACGAGGTGGTCAACTACGTGCGCGACAAGTATGGCAAGGACCGCGTGGCCAACATCATCACCTACGGCACCTTCGGGGCAAAGATGGTGGTGCGCGACCTCGCCCGCGTGCTCGACCTGCCCTTTGCCGAGGCCAACCGCATCGCCAAGATGGTGCCCGACGACCTCAACATCTCCCTCGACGACGCCGTGGCCAAGAGCGGCGAGCTGCAGGCCGAGATGGGGATCAACCAGACGGTGCGCGAGATCATCCGCCAGGGGAAGGTCATCGAAGGCATGGTCCGCAACACCGGCAAACACGCCTGCGGCATCATCATCGGCGACCAGCCGCTGACGAATCTCGTGCCCGTGACCTTGCAGGAAGGCGACCTCACCACCCAGTATGCCAAGGGCCCGGTCGAAGACCTCGGCATGCTCAAGGCAGACTTCCTGGGCCTGAAGACTCTCACCGTGATCAGCGACGCGCAGGACCACATCCGCCGCACGACCGACCTCAAGCAGTTCGACATCGAAAAAGTCACGCTGGAGGACGAAGCCTCTTACCAACTGCTGAACGAGGGCAAGACCAAGGGCGTGTTCCAGCTCGAATCCGGCGGGATGCAGGCGCTGTGTCGCCAACTCGGCCTGAGCACCTTCGAGGAGATCATCGCCTTGATCGCGCTCTACCGCCCGGGCCCGATGCAGTTCATCCCGCAATACATCGAGGGCAAGAAGGACGCCTCCAAGATCAAGAGCCCCCACCCTCTGCTCGACGAACTGGTGCAGGAGACCTACGGCATCCTCGTCTATCAGGAGCAGGTGATGAAGGTGGCGCAGATCGTCGCCGGCTACACCCTCGGCAATGCGGACATTCTCCGCCGCGCGATGGGCAAGAAGATCGCGTCGGTCATGGCCGAGCAGAAGGACATCTTCGTCAAGGGCGCCAAGGAGACGAACGACATCAACGCCTCCAAGGCGGAGGAAATTTTCGGCATTCTGGAGAAGTTCGCACAGTACGGCTTCAACAAGTCGCACTCGGCCGCCTACGCGATGCTCAGCTACCGCACGGCCTACCTCAAAGCCAACTACCCCGTCCAGTTCATGGCGGCGGTGCTCGGCTGCGAAATGGGCAACGCGGAAAAGCTGGCCGGCTTCCTCGAAGAGTGTCAGGCGATCGACGTCCCTGTGCTCGGCCCGGATGTCAACGAGTCCCGCGAGTCGTTTACACCCGTCATGACGGCGCACAACAGCAAGACGGGCTCGATCCGCTTCGGGCTGGCCGCGATCAAGGGCGTAGGCGAGGCCCCTGCCCACGCGATCATTTCCGAGCGCGAGGCCAACGGGCCGTTTACCAGCTTCAAGGACTTCGCCCAGCGCATCGACTCCGCCCATGCCAACCGCCGCGTGATGGAAGCGCTGATCAAGGCCGGGGCCTTCGACAACCTCGGCCAGGACCGCGGCACCATCCTTCACCTGCTCGACGGTATCCTCAACGAAATCAAGGACCTCCAGCGCGACAAGGAACGCGGCCAGACCAACCTCTTCGACATGTTTGGCATGGATGAGCCGGAGCCCGCGCCCAGCCGCAACGGCAATGGTCACGCCGAGCCCGAAGGCCCCATCATGCCGATGATGGAGAAGCTGCAGTTCGAGAAAGAGCTGCTCGGCTTTTACGTGAGCGGACACCCGCTGAACGACTTCCAGGGCATCTGCGAGCACATGGACACCTTCCAGGGCCGGGATTTCGAGAAGATGGAAAACCGGGAGCCGTACCGCCTCTGCGGCGTCATCACCGGCGTCGCCAAGAAGCTGTCGCGCAAAGACAACCGCCCGTGGGCCATCATCTCGCTCTCCACCCGCGAGAGCACCTACACGATCAACTGCTACGCCGACTCGTTTGAGCGCAACAAGGACCTGATCGAAGATGGTGCGCTGGTGATGCTCGAAGGCACGGTCGCACGCCGCCCGGACGAGGTGCAACTGCTGGCCGAACGCCTCCAGCCGCTGGATAAATCGGTGCGCGACATGGTGAAGGAGCTCACCTTCGTGATCGAGGGCGACGGCGTCGCGGTCGACTTCCTGCGCCACCTGCGCGAAGAGCTGGAGCCCCAAAGCGGCCAGACCAGCGTGAAGGTGGGCGTGCTCTTCAGCCCCGACCAGATGGCCGTGGCCGACATCGCCGGCTCGCTCGGCTGGAACCTCAATCAGCAGCAATTCGGTCGCCTGCGCCGCCACCCCGCCGTACGCGACGTGCTGCTCAAAGTCCCGCCCCCCGAAGCCCCCCGCCCCCGCTGGGAACGGAATTAGGGAGAGGGGAGGATAAAGCACGGCGCTTTAGCGTCTCATTGAGCGAACCTCTTTGCAGTGGCACCCCTCCAGGGTGCAGACTGGCCCGGTTTTGTCCGGTGGTGTCGGACGCCTTGCGTCCTCAACCACCGGCTACGTGATGGCATCCCTTCAGGATGCTGGATCATCCAGCAAGCCAAAGGCTTGCCACCTCTTAGCCTGCAGTTGAGGTCCGCTACTGCGGACCGACACCCCGGGTTCATTCAGAAGTAGGAGTGCACCCTGAAGGGGTGCCACAGTTGACTGTTTAAGCCAGCTTCATGTGCAAAACGTTTCGAGGCCTTGCGGGGCTGGTAGTTACGAAATTGCTCCACGTGGAACAAATCGGATCCCCGTTCAATTGACGCCCGAACACGCCCGCAGTTAAATATCAACGATGAACCGTGTGGATCGGCTTTTCGCGCTGGTGTTGTGGCTGCAGCAGAAGCGGGTGGTGACGGCGGAAGAGCTGGCCGCCCACTTCGAGTTGAGCGTGCGCACGGTCTACCGCGACCTCGCCGCGCTGAGCGAAGCAGGGATCCCGCTGGTGGCGGAGGCGGGCGTGGGATATTCGCTGGTCAAGGGGTTCAGCCTCCCGCCGATCCACTTTACGCCCAAGGAGGCCAATGCGCTCGCAACGGTGGGGCTGCTCGTCCACCAGTTCAGCGACCCCTCGCTGGTAGCCGAAATGGCGTCGGCCCTGCGCAAAATCAAGGCCGCCCTGCCCATGGCAGACCGGGAGCGCCTGATCCGGCTGGAAGCCCAGCTGGCTGCCACCGCCCAACCAAAACGCCCCGCGGAAGCCGCACTCGCCGAGCTGCAGGAGGCGCTGGGCCAGCAGCGGGTGCTGAAGTTTGCCTACCAAGGGTGGAATGCCGCCCCGAGCGTCCGCCATGTCGAGCCCCACGCGCTGATCTACTACCTCGACCGCTGGCACCTGATCGCGTGGTGTCGCGAACGGGAGGGGTTCCGCGATTTCCGGACGGATCGGATGCGGGAGGTGCAAGCCTTGCCCGAGACCTTCCGGCGACGCGAGGGTTTCACGGTGGAGGACTACCTGCGCTCGATGCCCAAGCCGGAGCTGACGGCAAGGGTCCATTTTCCTGCGACGCAACTGGACCGTGCGCGGCGCGAATGGTGGCAGGGCATCCGCAGCGAGGCCGAGACGGCGGAGGGCGCGATTCTGGAGCTGGCCGTGGTGGACTGGGAACGGGTGATCGGCTGGCTGCTGTCCTTTGGCCCTACAGTTGCGGTTTTGGAGCCCGCAGAACTGCGCCTGCAACTGGCCGCCACCGCACGGGCACTCGTCGCCCATCACGATTCGTCACCGGCCTCCCCAGGCTCCTGACATAGGGTTGACAGTCGCTTGGGGTAGAATGCGCGGCATGAACACAACACATCTGCAAAACCTCTCCCACAGCAACGCTTTCGCCGGGCGCCACGCCCTCGTGACCGGCGGCACCAAGGGCCTCGGCGCCGCGATTGTCGCCCACCTTGCCGCCGCGGGTGCGACCGTTTATACGACCGCCCGCGAAGAGCCGGAAACCCTGCCTGCGGGGGTACATTTCATCGCGGGCGACCTCACCAAGCCGGAAGGCGTGGAAAAGGTCGTGCAGGCCATCACTGCCGAAACGCCCGCGCTGGACGTGATCGTGCACAACCTCGGCGGTTCGTCTTCCCCCGGCGGCGGTGCGCTGGCCCTGACGGACGAACTGTGGCAGCGCGACTTCGACCTCAACTTCTGGCCCGTCGTACGTCTCGACCGCGCCTTGCTGCCCGCGATGAAGGAGCGGCGTCGGGGGTCGATCGTGCACGTGTCGTCGATCCAACGCCGCCTGCCCCTCTACGAAAGCACCCTCGCCTACGCCGCCGCCAAGGCCGCTCTCAGCACCTACAGCAAGGGCCTCGCCAACGAATTCGGCCCCCACGGCATCCGCATCAACACCGTCTCGCCCGGCTGGATCAATACGCTGGCGTCTCAGCACATGGTCACGCGCCTCGCCCAGGCGGAAAGCGTCGACGAAGATACCGCGCGTCAACAGTTGATGGCCGCGCTCGGCGGCATACCGCTCGGTCGCCCCGCCGAACCGGAGGAAGTCGCAGCCGTGGTCGCGTTCCTCGCCTCCGATGCCGCCTCCGCCGTCACCGGCAGCGAATTCGTGGTCGACGGGGGAACGGTCCCGACCGTGTAGTGCCCTCCCCTACCCTTCCGCTACGATCACCTCGATGCCGACGTCGCGGAAGGGCTGGAGGCGTTCGCAGGGGGCCGGACCCGTTACGAGATGCGTCAGCGCCTGGGCGGAACACAGCAGGTGCGGCGCGATGGTGCCGAGCTTTTCCGGGGCGGCGACGGCCACCACCGCCGCCGCGTGCTGGATCATCGCGCGTTTTACAAACGCTTCCTCCGGGTCGATGGCGGTGGCACCGGCCTCGACGTGTAGGCCCGCCACCCCAAGGATACAGATATCGGCCCGCACTTGGCGGTAGTCCTCGACCACTTGGGCCCCCATGGCGGCGCGGGCGGGCTTGGAGAGCGTGCCGCCCACCATCAGCGTCTCGACGCTCGCATGCTCGCTCAACGCCAGCCCTACCGGCAGGCTGTGCGTGACCACCGAGAGCGGCAGGCTGGGCGGGATGGCTTCGGCCACACACAGGGGCGTCGTCCCGGCATCGATCAACACCGTCTGCCCTGCCTTCAGCAGTTGCACGGCGGCGGCACCGATGGCACGTTTCAGGTCGGGCGACTGGTGTTGCCGGCTGGCATAGTGGACCGACACAGCGGGGCGGAGCAGCGCACCTCCATGCACGCGCTCCAGCAAGCCATCCTGGTCGAGCTGGCGAAGGTCGCGGCGGATCGTGTCTTCGGAGACCTTGAAGCGCTTGGCCAAGGCATCGGCCCGCACCTGTCCTTCGGCTTTGAGCTGGTTCAGGATCAGGCGTTTGCGTTCAGCGGTCAACATAGCGAAAGGCGGAGAGGTGGCGGTATAGTGGAGGCGTAAGGGCGCGCTTGGCAATGCACAATCCTGCCTGAAACTGCGAATTTGCCTGCGATCACGCTTGATCCTGCACGTTTTTGCCTGTTTGTTCGCGTTTCTGCCATGCTCTTAGCCGCCAAGCCCATTCGCTCTACCGCCGCGCTCCAGCCTCGCTGGCCCGTCGCCGTGCTCTTCGCCGTCAACGGCTTGGGCTTCGGCGTATGGGCGGGCTTCATCCCGCATTTTCAGGAGCAACTGGGCCTGAGCCACCCAGAGCTGGGGGTGCCACTGCTCGCCCTGGTGCTCGGTGCGATCATCAGCATGCCGCTGGCGGGCAGCTATGTCGCCCACCGGGGCAGCGCGACGCTCGGGGCTCCTGCCTCGGTCCTGTTTGCGCTGGCGCTGGGCGCGATCACATGGTCGTCGTGGGCACAGGTATCGCTGCTGTTCACCCTCGCGGCCTTCAGCTTTGGCGCGAGCAAGGGCCTGCTCGACGTGGCCGTCAATACGCAAGCGGTGTTGCTGGAACAAGCCCGGCAGCGTCCGGTCAACGCCTTTTGCCAGGCCTGCTGGAGCCTTGGAGGCCTCACGGGCGGCGGGCTGGTGGTGCTCATTTCGCGGCAGGAGGCGCTGATCATCCCGTTCCTGATCTTCACCAGCTTCCTGCTCGTGGGGATGGGGTTTGCGGCGCACACCGGCCTGGTCGACGACCGCCACAACCACGCCAGCGACGCGCCCAAGAGCAACGTGCTGAAGGCCCTGCGCGACAGCCCACACCTGCGTACGCTGGGCCTGCTGGCCATGCTCGCCCTGTTCTCGGAGGGGGTGATGGCCGACTGGGCCTCCGTCTACCTGCGCGAAGCGGGTGAGGTGTCGACGGCGGCCTCGGCGCTGGGCTTTACCTCCTTCGCGCTGGCCATGACGATCGGGCGCTTTACGGGAGACTGGGCGATCGACCGCCTGGGCCCGGTCAACGTCTTGCGACTCGGTGGGTCGTTGATCGCGCTGGGCATCACGGCGGCAGTCGTCGCGGGCGTGGCCTTCGGCAGCCCGGTGGGGATCGTGCTTGGCATCATCAGCGCCGGGCTGGGTGTGTCCAACCTCGTGCCGGTACTCTTCAGCGCCGCCGGGAAGGATCCCATCGCCGGGGCGGGCCCGGGCATCGCGACGGTCACGACAATGGGGTTCGGGGGCTTTCTGATCGGGCCGCCCATCATCGCCAGCCTCAGCGGATTGATCGGCCTGCCCTTCGCCCTGCTGCTGCTCATCGTCTCGGGCGGCATCATCTTCTGGAGCGCTCAACGGGCCGTCGCGCCGGTGAGGGTGTAAGCATCAGGGCAAGGAAGGGGGTGGCACCCAAAGGGTGCTTTTCGCGGGGGAACGATTACCGGAAGTCGCCTATGGCGACATCACGGCTAGCTGCTGGCATCCCAAGCGGGATGCAGGGGAACCTCTTCCCGCGAAGACGCAGAGCATCCGCAGGATGCCAGCGACATAGCCGGATGTCGGAGCTTCAGCGACGACTTCCGGTAGAGCATAAAAACCGAAGCACCCCGGAGCGGGTGCCACCTTGGCCGGCCTGCCGATTTGGCGACGAAAAAGGGGTACCGCTTCCCAGCAGGCACCCCTACCCCTAGAGCAGTTCAAGAGCAAGTGGCCGCGTTCTGCGCTCAGTCATTTGGACAGCAGCGCAAGGCTGCGGAGCAGAAGGCGTGCTGAAGCACGTCGAGGCTTCGCAACGCAGCGACCTGTTCAAAGGACCAAGCAAGCGCGGCAACAGGTTTTTGAAATGCTCTAATACTCTAAAAAGCGCATTTTACGCGCGGCGGCGGCGCAGGGCTACGAGGCCGAGCACGCCCAGGCCGGCGAGGGCCGCGTAGGTCGATGGCTCGGGCACGGGCGTCACCGTTACGTTGTCGAGCGCGAGCGCGCTGCCCATGTCGGTGCTGAAGTCGTCGGCGATCCCGAACAGCACCGTGAGGCTCCCGGACGTCTGGGCGGTGATCGAGCTGCGGGTCCAGCCCGTCTCGAAGCTCATGACCGCATCCGGGAAGTCGAGGTAAGTGGCGGTGTCGACATTGGCCAGGCTGATCAGGTCCCCTTGGCTGGTGGCAACGAAGGCGGTGTCGAGGATCTCGGTACCGGGAAACTCGTTGGTGAGGAACTTCCAGTCGAAGCTGATCACGTCGCCCGCAGTGACGGTGAACTCGAAGGCGAGGTAGGAGATATCGAACGAGTCGATGCCGAAGGCGCTGTCGAGGGAGGCTTTGTCCTGACCGACGAGCGAAGTCAGGTCATCGGCGCTGACGCCAGTCGGGTTGGTCGTAGGGTTGAAGAAGTCGTTATTGAGCGGGCGGTCGCCGGAGTCGATCACGGCGTAGAAGTCGCCATCGGTAGCGGAGGGGCCGAAGGAGGCGGCGCTCTCCTGATAGGCGTTGCCGCCGGTGGTCCAGCCGTCGAGGCCCATTTCATAGCTGAAGTTCTGGGCTGTAACGATGGGGGCAAGCGCAGCCAAAGCCGCGAGAGAGAAGGCAAGTTTCATGGTGGGCGAAGGTGTTAAGACAGAATGCCTCGCCAGCCTGAGAGTAGCCGGCGCGCCCACCGATCAAAAAGAAAGCCGGCCCTCGCTCAAGCGAAAGCCGGCTTGTCCAAAGAGATGTCACGCGAGCGTCACCCGGCGTGACCGGGTGGGCGCTTTCGCGGCACAGCCTTAACGCACGACGCGGGCGCTGCCGCCCTTCATCAACTTTTCGATTTCGCCGCGGGTGGCCATCGAGGTGTCGCCCGGGGTCGTCATGGCGTGGGCACCGTGGGCCGCGCCGTAGTTGACGGCCTTGCCGGCGTCGCCCGTTTCGAGCAGGCCGAAGATGAAGCCGCTGGCGAAGCTGTCGCCGCCGCCCACGCGGTCCATGATCTCCAGGCCCGGGAATTCACGGCTCTGGAAGAACTCGCCGCCCATCCAGGCCATCGCGGCCCAGTCGTTGACGGTGGCGGTCTTCACGCCACGCAGGGTGGTGGCGGTGGCCTTGAAGTTCGGGAAAGCCTTGGTGGCCTCGTTGATCATGCGCTTGAAGCTCTCGATGGGCAGCTCGGAGAGGTTTTCATCGACGCCTTCGATCTCGAAGCCGAGGCAGGCGGTGAAGTCTTCTTCGTTGCCGATCATCACATCGACATACTTCGCGATCTCGCGGTTGACTTCCTGGGCCTTGGCGTGGCCGCCGATGCTCTTCCAGAGGCTGGGGCGGTAGTTGAGGTCGTAGGAGACGATGGTGCCGTGCTTCTGGGCGGCCTTGACGGCTTCCAGCGTCACTTCGGCGGTCGACTCGCTCAGCGCGGCGTAGATGCCGCCCGTGTGGAACCAGCGGGCACCGAGCTTGCCAAAAATGTAATCCCAGTCGATGTCGCCGGGCTTCATCTGGCTGGCGGCCGTGTTGGCGCGGTCGGGCACACCCACAGCGCCGCGGATGCCGAAGCCGCGCTCGGTGAAGTTGAGGCCGTTGCGCACGTCGCGGCCAATGCCGTCGTAGGGCTTCCACTGGATGAAGCGCGTGTCGACGCCGCCCTGGAGGACGAAGTCTTCGATCAGGCGGCCGACTTCGTTATCGGCAAAAGCGGTCACGACTGCGGTGCGCAGGCCGAAGCAGCGGCGCAGGCCACGGGAGACGTTATACTCGCCGCCCCCTTCCCAGGCCGTGAATTGGCGTGCGGTACGCACACGACCTTCGCCCGGGTCGAGGCGCAGCATGATCTCGCCGAGCGAGACGCAATCGTAGAAGCATTCGGAGGAAGCTTTGATGTTAAGCGACATGGTAGAGTATAGGGTGGGGATTAAAGCTGCATTTCTTCAATAAACCGCTCGGCCTCGTCAATCGCGCGTTCCATTTCCTGCACGAGAACGTCGACTTCGCCTTGCACGCGGGTGGCCTCCGCCTGGAGAGAGGCGATGGCGCGCGCATTGAGGTTGTGCTTCAGGAATAACACCTGGTCCTGGAAGGCGTCGAGCACAGGATACATGCGCGACTCGGCGCGGCGCATGGTGCGGATGAGGTCTTCGGCGCGGTGGCGGGTCTCGCGCAGGGTCTGCTCACTGGAGCGGCGGAGGTCGTCGCGCTGGTATTTCTCCAGCTCGCGCTCCCACTCGGCAAAGAGGGCGCGCGAGACTTCCTCCACCTTGTCGATGCGGGTTTTGACTTCTTCGGCGCGGCGGTTGAGACGGGTGTAATCGCTGTCGAGGCGGCGGTAGGCGCGCTCCAGCTCCGTCGCGTCCACTTCCACGACCGACATGAAGGCCTCCAGCGCGTCGCGGAACTCCTCCTTCGCCTCTTGTTGGCTGTCGCGCGCGTCATCCACGCGGTCGACCAGGATTTCACGCTTCTCGTAGCCGAACTTTTCGAGCGTGTTGTAATAAACGGTGCTGCAACCGGTGAGGCAGAGCCCCAGGCACAGCGGGAGGAGGCGCAACAGGTAATTCTTCATCGGGCGGGCGGGTAGTGAGGCGTTAAAATGCGCCAAACCACCCCATCCTGCCAGTTGCGGGCGCAGTTTTTCCGGGCACCGGCGCCCACGGAAGCCGGGCTGGTCTTTCCTCTCCAGCCGCCGCTCCCCCAACGCGATGTCGTCAGTCCGCCGCATAAAAGGTTCCATTTGTACCGTCGAAACGGGGAACAGCAACCCCTCAATGCCGCGAATCGGTGGGCTAAAGGCCCCTGCTCCTACCGTTTGCCGCCAAAGATCAGCCGCAGGTCGACCGTGATGAGGTCGTTGACGGCGTGCATGCCGAGCCCGGTGAAGAACTTGCCGCTGCCGTAGATCACGTTCCAACGGGTGCGGTCAAACTCCACCGTGCCCTGGCAGGCCCAGGTGCTGCCGTCCTTGCAGCCGCCGACCAACCGGCCTCGCACGGGGGCGGTGACGCCGCGCAGCGTGAGGCTGGCGGCCACCTCGTAGTTGGGGCTGCCCACCGGGGCGAGGGGATCGTGTGCGACGTGCTCGAGCTGCACCTTGGCGGTGGGGTGCTCGCCGATGTTGAAAAACTCCCAGTCGCGGAAGTGCTGGAGCAGCATCTTGTTTGCCTTGTCGTCCTCGATGTCTTCACAAGAGAGGGCTTCGAGGTCGAACACCAGTTCGCCGCCCTTGAGCACACCATCGACGAGGTTGACGTAGCCAGACTGGATGGGCATCAGCCCACGGTGCTGGTTGGCGAGGTTGCGGCCAATCCAGCGCACTTCGCTCTGCCCGGCGTCTACCTGCAACTGACCTTGGGCGGAGGCGGGGGATTGCGCGGCCTTGGTATCGCCCTCCAGCGGCAGGCCAGCCTCGCGTGCAGCTTCGAGCCCGCCCCGGAACTCCTCCACTTCGGCAAAGCCAGCCGCCGCCAGCTTTTGCGCGGCCACCCGCGAGGCGTAAGAACGTGCATCGGTGCCATAGACGATTACGGGCTGGGAGGGCTGGAGGCCCAGCTTGTCCTTCACGTGGTCGAGAAACGCCATCTCGTAAACGCTGGCGTTGACCGCACCCGGCAGGTGCTGGGCGGCAAAGGCGTCGGCGTCGTTGACGTCGAGCAGCACGGGAGACGGGTGCGCCTCCAAACGTTTCGTGAGTTGTGAGGCGGTGATCTGAGAGATGGCCATGCGCCACCCTATGCTCAAAGCCGCCGCGCCTCAATCGGGCCGGTCAACAATCCGGTGCCGCAGCTCCGGGATGCAAAGCTTGCCCGCCGGCAGGTAGCCTTGGAAGACGGTGCTGATCACGGCCGCGCGGCGCCCGAGGATCGAGCCGGGCTGGAGCACGCCATTGCAGCCTACCTCCGCGCCGTCGCCGAGGATCGCGCCCAGCTTGCGCAGGCCGGTGGGCGCGCGCACGTCGTCCGCCAGCTTCACCTTCACCTCGTCGCGCGCCAGCTTGAGGTTGGCGCAGATCACGCCGGCGCCGAGGTGGGCCTTGTTACCGAGGATCGAATCGCCCACGTAGTTATAGTGGGGCGTCTCGACGTTTTCGAGCAGCAGGCAGTTCTTGTACTCGCAGGAGTTGCCGAGCACGCTGCCCTTGCCCGCGATCACGTTGCCGCGCACATACACGCCCGGGCGTAGTTGGCAGCCTTCGCCGATATAGGCCGGGCCCTTGATGTAGCCAAAGGGCGGCAGCTCGGCCGTGGGGTGGATAAAGACGGGACCTTCCACGTGCAGGCCGGGCGGGATGTCGGTCCGCGGCGGGTGCGCAGCAAAGTCGAACTCCTTCAACGCCTTGGCGATGAGGGGCAGCCAGCGCCACGGTTCGAGATCGAGCGAGAAGATGTGGCCGAAGGGCAGCGAGTCCGGCCAGTCAAAGAGGTCAGCGGCAATCATGCGCGCCACCCTAGGCTCAAGCCCCCGCTTCTTCAACTCCGCAGGGCGGTTTGGAGAGGGGATAGCAGCTGAGTGCAGAGGGCGATCGGGCTGGCACCCAAAGGGTGCTTTTTGTAGAAAACAGCAACCGGAAGTCGCCTACGGCGAAATCCGGCTAATTGCTGACATCCTACGGATGTTGAACCTTGGCGGGAGGCTGTTCCTCCGCATCCCTTCAGGGATGCCAGCGATTAGCCGTGATGTCGGAGCACTAGCGACGACTTCCGGTAAGCCCGAAAATATAAATGCACCCCGCAAGGGGTGCCAGAGGTCCGTCCCATAACGCCCTCCATTACCCACAAAACCGGGCAAAAGAAAAGGCCAACTGCTGGTCAGTCGGCCTTAAAAGGAAAAATGGAGCGGGAGACGAGATTCGAACTCGCGACATCCACCTTGGCAAGGTGGTGCTCTACCAGCTGAGCTACTCCCGCTTGGGAAAGTCCTTCACAGTAGAGATCGGATCCTACTGGTCAATGACATTTTTTCAAAAAGTGAATTTTCTTCTACTGCAGGCGGCGCAGGCGGTCTTCGCGCTCGGACTCCACCAGCGGCATCACATCGGCCGCATTCAGCTTTTCGGCCATTTCGTCGCTCAAGAGGTAGGTGAGCAGCTTCTTGCCCTCGGCGGTGGCGGCAAAGTCGCGACGGTAGACGAGGTAGAAGGGCAGTTGCAGCGGGTAGTCGCCAAAGAGCACGTTTTGCGGGTTGGGGGCGAAGGAGCGCTGGGTGCCGCCCCGGCCCACCGGCACCGCACGCAGGTTCTCCGGCAGGCGCGTGGTGGGCATGATCGCCAGCACGTTGAAGGTGTCGCGCACGTCGCGGTTGAACGTGGCCAGCGTATCGTGGGGGCGCACGATGGCGCGTAATTCGCGCTCGCCCAGCACCTCGACCTTGAAGATTTCCTGGCCCACGGTGCTGTTGCCGCGCACGGTGTGCAGCGAGAGCTTGCGGATCGACCAAGAGCTGTTCGACGTGAAGGCTTCCCACGACTCGGCCACGCCCTCGGTGCTGAAGGCTTCGATCAAGTCGTTGTACGTCATGTCTTCCACCGGGTTGTCGCGGTGCACGACGACGGAGGTGACGAGGAAGGCCCAGGGGGTCGATTCGAGATCGGCCGGGGGCTGCTCGCCACGGGGCAGCGCGATGAGTGCGATGGGGGCCTTGCCGCTGGTCACGGCGTCGAGCCCCTTTTGGCTGCCCTCCAGGCTCAGCGTCACGGGCACGCCCTCCTGCTGGCTGAACTGCTGCAGCGGAGCCTCGACCACGGGTTTGAGCAAGTCACTACCGGCGATGGTCAGGCCGAAGGCGCTCGGCAAGACGGCGAGAAGGGATGAGGCAAGAAACAGACGAAGGGTAGGCATCATGGGAAAGAAAATCGGCACAGGTTGTAGGCGTGCACGCTAGAAGGCCACCCGCCCTATTGGCAAGCCCTCGCGCAGCTACTCTCGCCAACGACTGGCCGCGCCGCCTTCCGATTCACCCGCCGAGGGCTTTTCGGGCGTGCGCTCAGCCGTGTAGCCGTAATAACCGTAAGCGGCCGTCTGGCTCTCCGGCACCTGGTTGAAAACGACGCCCGCGACGGCCTTGGCCCGCTGCTGCACACTCCGGGCGGCCCGGGCGACCGTCGGCTGCGGCAGGCGACCGTATTGCACGATGAGCAACACCCCATCGGCCAGCAACTGCAGCACGGAGGCATCGCTGACCCCCAGCACGGGAGGCGAATCGAGGAAAATATGCGCGTAGCGGCCCCGCAGGCCATCGAGCAGCTGTTGCAGCTTTTCGCGGTGCAGCAGGGTGAGGGAGTGGAGCGCGCCGCTGCCCGCCGGGATCAAATCGAGCCCCGGCACATGCGTCGCTTGTACCAGTGCCTCCGCCGGCTGCTGCCCAAGCAGGTAGTCGACCAGGCCCGGCTGGTTCGGGGTCTGCAAGAGCTGGTGCTGCGTGGGCCGGCGCAAATCGCTGTCGATCACCAGGACGCGCTCGCCTGCCAGGGCCGCACAGGCCGCGAGGTTACGCAACACGGTCGATTTACCCTCCCCGGCGCCCGCGGATTGCACGAGCAGGATTTGAGCGGCACCGCTGTTCGCCAACTGGAGGTGCGCGCCGATCACGCGGTAGACCTCCGCCGTGGGCGATTCAAAATTGTCGCGCGTAACGAGCGCATCTTCGCGCGGCACTACGCCTAGCACGGGCAGCCCGAGGCGCTCTTCCAGCGTA
Organism: Verrucomicrobiota bacterium JB022; assembly: GCA_030673845.1. Taxonomy (NCBI): domain Bacteria; kingdom Pseudomonadati; phylum Verrucomicrobiota; species Verrucomicrobiota bacterium JB022. The sequence continues at coordinate 316,664 of JAUTCQ010000013.1, read as the reverse complement.
TCGAGATCGCGAAAGCTGCTGTCGATCAACTCCAGCAGCATGGCCCCTGCCCCGCCCAGGATGAGGCCGAGGAAGGCGGCCACGGAAAGGTTGAGCGCCCAGTTGGGGCGACCGGCCTTGAGCGGCGGCGCGGCGAGGTTGAGCAGCTCGATCGTGCGCTTGGGCACCTGCAGCTCGATCTCGCGCTGGCGCAGCTGGAGGCGCATCGAGCGCAGGACCGTCTCCGCCTCGCGCACGTCCTTCACCGCATCGTCGAAGAGGCGGTATTTTTCGCCCGCCACGTTGATCTGCTCCGCGCGCGCCTGCGCCAGCTCCTGCTCCATCGCCGTCACCCGCGCCTGCGCTTCGAGGTAAGCGATTTCCAAGGCCCGCTCATAACCCTTCAGCAGGCCGTCGAGCTGTTCGCGCAGCACCCGCAGACGGGCGACGCGGGAGGCGAGGTCGGGGTGATTTTCGCCAAGCTGGTTGCGGAGCTGCTCCACCTCCTGTTGCTGGATGAGGTAGGCTTGAGCGAGTTGCTGGATGTTCTGGTCGGAAATCAGCTCGTTGTTGACCACCGAGAGGCGGTCTTCCGGGGCCACACGGGCAAATTGCTGCCAGCGCGTCTTGCGGGCCAGCGCCTCCACCCGCAGGTTGATCAGCGTACGCTCGAGCTGGCGCAGCGCCTCCAACTCCGGCTGCGAGTCTTGCAGGTTCAAATCATAGCCCGCGAGGCCCAGCTCTTGCCGCAGCGCCTCCACCTTGTCGCGGCGTGCTCGCACCTCGTCATCCTGCAAGGCCAGTTGCTCCTGCAGCTTGGTCAGCGCCTGGTTTTGCGTGGCGGTGGCAAAGGTAATGCGGTTCTGCTCGTAGACCCGCGCGATCTCGTTGGCGATGTCGGCGCTCAACTGGCGGTCGGGCGCCCATACGCCGATGTCGAGCACGGAGGTATTGGGGCGGTCGCGCACCTCCAGCATCTTGCGCGTCAGATACAGGTAAGTCTGCTCGCGGTCGAGCGTGCCATTGAGGTCGAGGGCGCGACTCAACCGCTGCTCCAGCCCCAGCCGCTCGATCACGGGCAAAAGCACAGTGCGGCTCTGCAGTGTCTCGAACTGGTTGTTGATGAAGGTGCGGTCGATCGTGTCGAAGCCGACGGGGCGCAAGACCTCGTTTTCCTGGTCGGGCCGCTCCACCCGGATGGTCGACTCGGCGTAATACCACGGCTGCAGAAACAACTGCGTCCACGCCGCCGCCGCAAATACCGCCAGGGCCGTGACCGTGAAAACGACCAGCCAGTGGACGCGCAAGATACGCAACACCTCCCCCAGCGACAGGGGATCGACTTGGCTCTCGGCACGGGCGGCAGGCATGAGCGCATGCAAATACAGCCTGCCCGGCGGCACAATGCGAAAGCTATTGGCTGAGGGGGCGTTTTTTCTCTCATGGCTTGTTGCATTTTAGAATCATTCTATTTATTGTGACTCCATCATGCCAGTAGCCGCCGATTCCCAGAGCAAATTTGCTGCCTATGCCCATCCGGAAGCCCTTGTGAGCACGGACTGGGTCGCGAAACATCTGCACGACCCGCAGGTGCGCCTCGTCGAGAGCAACGAAGACGTGCTGCTTTACGACACCGGGCACATCCCGGGCGCCGTCCACATCGACTGGCGAGCCGACCTCAACGACGACCTGATCCGCGATTATGTCGACCCGCAGGCCTTTGCCGAGCTGTGCCAGCGCCACGGCATCACGCCCGAGACGACGGTCGTCTTTTATGGTGACAAGAGCAACTGGTGGGCTTGCTACGCCTTGTGGGTCTTCCGCCTGTTCGGGCACCGCGATGTGCGCGTGATGGATGGTGGCCGCCAGAAGTGGCTGGCCGAAAAGCGCGAAATCACCCGTGAGGTGCCGCGCTACGACGCCACCTCTTACCCCGTGCCCGACCGCCGCCGCGACGACGAGATCCGGGCATTTTATGCGGACACGCTGGCTCACTCCCTCGCGAAAAAGCCCTTGATCGACGTGCGCTCGCCCGGTGAGTTCAGCGGCGAGATCACCCACATGCCAGAATACCCGCAGGAGGGCGTGCTGCGCGGCGGCCACATTCCGGGCGCGAAGAGCGTGCCGTGGAAGACGGCAGCCAATGATGACGGCACCTTCAAAAGCCGCGAAGAGCTGCAAAAGATCTACACGCAAGACCTCAACCTGAAGCCCGACGACGACATTGTGGCCTATTGCCGCATCGGCGAGCGGTCCAGCCACACCTGGTTCGTCCTGCAATACCTGCTCGGCTACCAGAAGGTGCGCAATTACGACGGCTCGTGGACCGAGTGGGGCAACATGGTGCGCTCCCCCATCGAAAGGTAACGCCATGGCTGCCTACCCCGCAAAACTGCAGGAAATCATCGACCTTTTCGAGCACCTGAGCGAGCCGGAGAAACGCGAAAACCTGATCGTGTATGCCGACCAGGCGGAAGCCCACGCGCCGGTGGAAGGCGAAGCCTATGCGCTCGAAGATGTGCGCAAGGACGAGGAATGCACCGATACGGTCGGCATCTTCCTGCGGGACGACGGTGAGGGGCGCGTGACCTTTCGCGTGTCCCTCGGGCCGCAGGTGCAGACGCTGACTCGAGCGATGACGGCGATCCTCTGCGAGGGCCTCAGCGGCTCAACCCCGCAGACGGTGCGCGACGTACCGGCGGATTTTGTGCCGAAAATTGTGGGCGGCCAGCTCGTGCGGCAGCGTTCGCAAACTGTCTACTACGTGCTCGGGCGGATGAAAAATGCCTGCCTCGTCTACGAACGACGGCAGGCGGCGAAGGCTCATTAAAGAGCGACAAGCCGCAATTTTGACGCCATCCAGTTGCGCGAAGCCTGCGGCCCCGTACCCGTAGGTATGGTTCGTTCCCTTGTTCTCCTCGGGCTGGCGTCGGTGGCGTCGGCTCTCAGTGCCAACATCCGGCTGGAAGACTTCGATTATCCCTTCCCGGAGCAGACATATACCTTTGAGAGCCAGCAACAAGAGCTCGAAATGGTGTATATGGACGTGCCGGCCAAGGGTGAGCCGCAGGGCACCGTGCTGCTGCTCCATGGCAAAAACTTCTCCGGCTCATACTTCGAGCAGACGGCCGAGCAGCTGAGCCAGGCGGGCTACCGCGTGGTCATCCCCGACCAGATCGGCTTCGGCAAGTCGACCAAGCCGGAGCATTACCAGTATTCGTTTCAACAGCTCGCGACCAATACGCACGAGCTGCTGAAGCAGTTGGGCGTCGACGAGGCACACGTACTCGGCCACTCAATGGGCGGCATGGTCGCCACCCGCTACGCCCTGATGTTCCCGGATGAAACGGTGACGCTGACCTTGATGAACCCGATCGGTCTCGAAGACTGGAAGGCCAAGGGCGTGCCCTACCAGCCGATCGACGAGGGCTATCAGGAAGAGCTGAACAAGACGCCGGAACAGATCCGCCAATACCAGCTCGAGTTTTACTATGACGGCCAGTGGAAGGAAGCCTACGACCCGTGGGTCGAGCAGCTCACCTCGTTCATCGAGGGCGACGACTACCCGCGCATGGCCTGGAACCAGGCCCTGACCTCCGACATGGTCTTCACGCAGCCAGTGGTCTACGAATTTGGTGACATCGAGGCCCCTACCCTGCTGATCATCGGCCAGCGCGACCGCACGGCCATCGGCAAGGGCCGCGCCTCGAAGGAGGACCAGCAGGACCTCGGCAATTATCCGAAGCTGGGCCGCGCGGCCAAAAAGGCGATCCCCGACGCCAAGCTGGTCGAGCTGGACGGCATCGGCCACCTGCCCCACATCGAGGCCTTCGACCGCTTCTTCCCACCCTACCGCAAGTTCCTGGACCGACACGCGGAGTAGAGGTTTCTGGAACAGGAATTCAGAAAGTTACTAGAGCCCCAGAGCATATCCTTTTGCTTCTGACTCCTTAAACTCCTCCAACTCCTGTTCCCCCCCATTTTCCGACAAAAAAGGCACTCCCGATCAACAGGAGTGCCTTTTGCTTTGGAATAAACCTTGGCTAGAAGCTAAGCCAGAAGGTGAAGTAACCATACATGCCGAGCACCAGCAGGAGCACCACGGTCGCGAGGATCGTGTTGCCGACATCCCAGCTTTCCTTGACTTCGGGATCGCCGCTGACAGAGGCGTAGGTGAGCTTGTCGGTCTTGATCGCGGCGGGGGCCTTCGTCATGAACGAGACTGCGATCAGGATAAAGATGCTGATCAGGAAGAGCACACCGGCGGCGTAGAACTTGTTAAAGTCCCCAATCGCTGCGAGGAAGGCCGGGTTGGAGACCTTGCCCGCTGCCGTGCCGAAGATGCTCTCGATCGCCAGCTTGGACATGCCCAGGGTGAAGCCTAGGCCCAGGCACCAGGCGGCACCGGCCGAGTTGATGCGCTTCCAGAAGAGGCCGAGCAGGAACACGGCGGCGATGGGCGGGGCGAGGTAGCCCTGCACGCCTTGCAGGTAGTCATACAAACCGCCGCTGGAGATGGCGCGCATGATCGGGATCCAGAGGATGCCGAGGCCCACCACCACGGTGGTCGCGAGCCGGCCCACGAGCACATAGTGGCCCTGGCTCTGGTTGGGCTTCAGCTTTTCGTAGATGTCGACCGTGAAGAGCGTGGCGCACGAGTTGAAGAGCGAAGCCAGCGAACTCATGAGGGCCGCCAGCATACAGGCGATGATCAGGCCGCGCAGGCCGATCGGCAGCAGCTCGGAGACCATGGTCGGGAAAATCTTGTCGCCCACGATCACTTCGGAGCCATCCGCACCCATCACCGTCTCAATGCTGATGATGCCCTTCTGGTGCAGCGCCCAGCCGATGAGGCCGGGGATGAGGAAGATCAGCACGGGGGTCACCTTGAGCAAGCCGCCGAAGAGCGCACCGCGACGGGCTTCCTTCAGGTTGCGACCAGTGAGGGTGCGCTGCACGATATATTGGTCGGTACACCAGTACCAGATACCGATGATGGGCGAGGCGATCAGCACGGCCAGCCAGGGCAGGTCGGGATCGTCGAGCGGGCGCCATAGGGCCAGCTCTTCCTTGCGCTCCGAAGCCATGGCCACGAGTTCGCCCCAGCCACCGAGATGGTGCAGGCCAATGAAAGTGATGATGCAGGAGCCGATGATCAGCAGCACGGCCTGCGGGGCCTCGGTGTAGATAACCGCCCGCATCCCGCCGATGACGGTGTAGATACCGGTGAGGATAACGGTCGAGAATGCCCCCACCCAGAAGGCGTTTTCCGGCGTACCGAAGGTCGTCGGCAACAGCGATTCAAATACGAGCGCGCCCGCGTAAATCGTGACGCTGACCTTCGTCAGCACGTAGGCCGTGAGCGACACGATGCTCAGGATCCACCGTGAAGTGGGGCCGAAGCGGCGCTCCAGATACTCGGGCATCGTGTAAACGCCCGACTTGTAGTAAAACGGCACGAAGATGTAGGCCAGGATCACGAGTACCCAGGCGTGCAACTCCCAGTGCGCCATCGCCAGGCCCGTCGAGGCGCCCGAACCGGCGAGGCCCACGATGTGCTCCGAACCGATGTTGGAGGAGAAAATCGAAGCACCGATGAGGAAGAAGCCGGCGTGACGACCGGCCAGGAAGTAGTCTTCCGTGCTGTTGTTCTGGCGCCCTGCCCAGAGGGTAATGCCCGCTATAAAAAAGAAATAGAGCGCGATGATTGACCAGTCTAACCAATGCATGGGGTCTCCTTGGGTGGAGTGGGGTACAGTTCGAAAAAAGGGGTGGCGCGGAAAAACGAAGGGGGGTGCCAGGCAGCCTGGCCACCACTGCTGCCTGACCTGCGCGAAGCCTGCAAAGGTACGCTCCTGATGGAAATGCCCATCTCACTTGACAGTCAAATGAAATCCCATGGAAGCTAAGTCAGCAACCTGCCCCCCCTTTTCGACGCATGCACGAGTTCAATCACCTGCTCCATCACTACACCGCGCTGGAGCCTGTCTTGCGCCGCATCGGGCCACTCGAGCCACTCCCGATTCGCAATGAAGCGGTAGCCGACTCGGTGGCGCGGATCGTCACCGGTCAGATGCTCTCCCGCACCTCGGCTGACAAAATTTTTGCCCGACTCGAACAGGCCGCGCAAGTGGAGGGGCACAACCGCCCCTGCCTGCTACCGACCGAGACGATGCTCGCGTGCGGGCTCTCGCGCCGCAAGGCGGATGCCATTCAGCGTTTCGGGCGCCATTACGCGCAGCACACAGCGACCATCGAAGGCTGGCGCCAACTGGAAATCGACGAGCTACGGCGCGAAGTATCGCAACACTGGGGACTTTCCATCTGGTCAGCGGATATCCTGGCAATCTTCTACTTTGGCCTGCCCGACGTCTTTCCCCATACCGATGGTGCCATGGTGCGTGCGCTCAAGCTCTGCCAGGAGCGCTATGGGCTCGACCTCAGCAACCCGGAAGCCGCCCGCCCCTATCGCACCACTCTCGCCCGCTACCTCTGGGACGCTCTCGACGCGGGAGTGATTTAAGGGGGGGGCGGTTGAACGAGCACCTAACGTACCCTGGGAATGCGGTGCTTCGCACCGATCTGGTTTTTCGTACGTGGCCCGCGCCCCTGCCTGAGCTAGTCGGATCTTGCTTGCCGCTACGGTTTCAAGATCCAGATCGGCGCGGAGCGCCGCACTCCCAGAGCACACTCGATTATGGGAGCGACAGGCGTGAGAGGGCTCCTTAGAGGATCGTCTGCCGATGTCGCATCCGCCTCCCGCTGCAGAAAGAATCCCTTGGCCGCACGCCCCTCTCCACCATGTGAGCGAAGCGGGCACCTATATGGTGACAAGTGGAACCTACCTGAAGCAGCCCTTCTTCCATCAGGAATCTTATCTGGATGCACTTCAGGGCGGCCTGCTGAAATATGCCCGAAAATACGGATGGCAGCTCGAGGCTTGGGCCGTTTTCCCCAACCACTACCACTTTGTTGCCCATTCTCCGCCCGACGGTGCAGAGGGGCTGGCAGTGTTCCTGGCCGAGCTGCACCAAAAATCAGCCGCTTGGGTCAATCGGCAAGACGGAGCGCGCGGACGAAAAGTGTGGCACAACTTCTGGGAGACGCGCCTCACCCACCAGAGCAGCTACTGGCTCGCCTCTGCTACGTTCACCAGAATGCCGTGCACCACGGGCTGGTACGCGTGGCCAACGAATACCGTTGGTGCTCTGCTCGCTGGTTTGAGACGACTTGTGCAGCCTCCACTGTACGCAGTATCTACGGGATCAGGACCGATCGCTTGAAAGTCTTCGATCTCTAGCCCGCTCGGGGATAGCTAAAGCGAAACTGCAGACCTCCACGATATTTGGCGCTCTGGGAGTGCGGTGCTTCGCACCGATCTGGTTTTTCGCACGTGGCCCGCGCCCCTGCCTGAGCTAGTCGGACCTTGCTTGCCGCTATGGTTTCAATATCCAGATCGGCGCGGAGCGCCGCACTCCCAGAGAGGGAGGCCTCACCCCTCCCAGCCAAACCTTCCCAAGCACGGGCTAAAGTACAAGACCTACGACACCGGTTTCGCTCATACTGTCCGATTTTGCGTGATTTGTCGGTGAGCGGGGGGGGCGGTTAGCGTGCACGGTGGAGCACCTGCGGCCTCGGCCCGGCGCTCTTACCCTACCCAACCTATCATACCCCCCACTCCTCGCGTTCCAGCGCTCGATGCCGGAAACGCGAACTCCCGCTCTACTCATGAAGAAGACCCACCTGGCGGTGGTTGTGCTACCGCTTACCCTCTATCCCTCTCTCCACGCGGAGTCGCTCGCGGTCATCCCGATCGAGCAGGCTTCGGTCAATATCTCCGGCAACGACGGCTCGCCTTCCATCTCCACCGGCGGCGTCGGCGAGACGATCTACATCCGCATGCGCGACTTTTCGGCCAACGCCGTGCGCAACAACGTCGCCTATCTGCGTTTCGACCTTTCCAGCCTCGAAACGACCGACATTATCCAGACGGCCTCGCTGCGCTTCAACAAGGTGAGCGGGGATACCGCCAACGAAGGACGCGTCGCGATCTTCGGCCTGCTCGATGCAGACGGCAACCTCGCCCAGGACTGGACCGCCGGCACCTTTGCCTATGGGGCCGAGTTCGATCCCGCGATGTTCAACGACGGAGCCTCCACCCCCGGTGCCTCGCCCGTCAACCTCAGCAACGTGGCCGACTTCAGCGTGCTGGAAAGCATCGCCGGCAACACGATCACCCTCAGCGGCGACGAACTGGAGGCCTTTTTGCAAGACCGCGTGGCCGAGGGCGGCATGGTCACCTTCCTCATCACCATGCCCAGCCAGGGCGGCAGCAACGACAAGAGCTACAGCCTCGCCTCCGGCACTTACACGACCGACGAGACGCTGCGCCCGACACTTGAGGTCGCCTTCTCCGACGCCAGCCTGCCCTCGCCGCCCGACGGCCTTTCGACCAGCGGCATCAACTATTCAGCCGACCCGACGCTGACGATCGGCTGGGACCCGAGCGACGGCGCCATCTCCTACCAGGTCTACCGCCGCGCGGCCGATGAAGAGGAAGCCACGCTCCTCGACACGACTGCCAGCACGAGCTTTTTCGACGACGATGTCGCGCTCTACGGCGTCTATTTCTACACCGTAAGCGTCACCACCTCTGCCGGCACCTCCGTCACCACGACCGAGCACCGTGTGGAAGTGCGCGACACCAACGCCGGCCTGCCCCCCGCCCCCCAAGGCTTTGCCACCGCCAGCGCCACCCCCAGCACGGTCCAGATCACCTGGAGCCCCGCACCGGGCGCCTTCCTCTACGACGTCTACCGCTCCATCCACCCCGACCGCGACTTCAGCCTCGTCGATACCGTGGCCGCCCCTGCCTATACCGACAGCGCAGTGGAAGGCTACCGTAGCTATTACTACCGGGTACGCACGATCGGCGCCGGCGGCATCTCCGCCGCTAGCGCCACGCACGAGGTGGGCCCGCGCTTCGTCTCCGGCACCCTGCCGGCCGCGCCGCAAAACCTCTCGCTGGTCGGCAACACGCTCTACTCGACCGAGCTGAGCTGGGACGCCGTGGTCGGTGCGCAAGCCTACTACGTCTACCGCTCAACCCGTGCGAACGACGGCTATACCCTCGTCGGCATCACCGAGAGTAACTCGCTGAACGACACCTACGCGGTAATGCCGCAAAACGCCTATTACTACCAAGTGAAGACGGCTGGCGCCGCCGGGCTCTCCGCCGCCTCGGCCACTTTCGGCGTCGATGCGACCCTGCACACCTACCGGCAGATGGAGAACATCACGCGCGCCCCGGTCGCCGTGCCCAGCTCGGGCGGCATGCTCGTGAGCTGGCGCCTGCTCGGCACCGATGGCGACGCCACGAGCTTCCGCATCTACCGCGACGGTCAGCGCCTCAACAACACGCCCATCACCGGTGCCACGAATCACTTCGACCCCAACGGCACCACCGCCTCCACCTACGAGGTCCGCACTGTACTCGGCGCCTATGAGATCCCGCAGGGCGAAATCGCCCGTGTGCTCGAAAACGGCTACCACAGCGTGCCGATCCAGGCCCCGCCCGGCGGCACCACCCCGCTCAACGACCCCTACTCCTACGTGGCCAACGACGCCAGCGTGGGCGACCTCGACGGCGACGGCGAATATGAAATCGTGCTGAAGTGGGACCCGACCAACGCCAAGGACAATGCGCAGGACGGCTACACCGGAAACGTCTACCTCGACGCCTACGAGCTCGACGGCACCCAGCTGTGGCGGATCGACCTCGGCCGCAACATCCGCGCCGGGGCCCACTACACCCAGTTCATGGTCTACGACCTCGACGGCGATGGCATGGCCGAAGTCGTCTGCAAGACGGCCGACGCCACCATCGACGGCCAGGGCACCGTCATCGGCGACATCAATGCCGACTACCGCAGGACCGACGGCTACATCCTCGAAGGGCCCGAATACTACACCGCCTTCCGCGGCACCGACGGCTCGATCATCGACACGATCGACTACGTACCCCAGCGCGGCAGCCTCACCGTGTGGGGCGACACCTACGGCAACCGCGTCGACCGCTTCAACGCTGGCATCGCCTATTTCGACGGGGTGCGCCCGAGCGTTTACGCTGCCCGCGGCTACTACGGCGGCCAATCGGGCCAGGGCCCCGGCCGCACCGTGATCGCCGCTTTCGACCTGATCAACGGCGAGCTCGTCGAGCGCTGGGTCTTCGACACCGAAGTGGATGGCCAGCAATACATCGCTCAAGGCAACCACCAGACCTCCGTCGGCGACGTCGATGGCGACGGCAAGGACGAGCTGATGCACGGCTCCATTACCTTCGACGACGATGGCAGCGTGCTCTGGAGCAGCGGCCTCGGCCACGGCGACGCCATGCATTATGGCGACCTCATCCCCGGCCGCCCCGGCATGGAGCTCTTCTCCGTCAAGGAATCCGGCGGCGTGGAGTTCCATTCCGTCATGTCCGATGCCGCCACCGGCACCACCATCTGGGGCGTCTTCAACGGCAGCGACACCGGCCGCGGCCTCTCCGCCGATATCGACCCGAACTACGCCGGCTCCGAGTCCTGGGGCGCGGCCAACCTCAACGTCTGGGCCGCCAGCGGCGAAGTCATCGGCACCGTGCGCCCCTCGATCAACTTCTCGATCTACTGGGACGGCGACCCCCTCAGCGAGCTGATGGACGGCAACTCCGTGCGCAAGTGGGACTGGGTCAACCAGACCGAAGTGCCCCTGCTCATCGCCGACGGCGCCAGCTCCAACAACGGCAGCAAGGCCACCCCCGCACTCCAGGCCGACTTGATGGGCGACTGGCGCGAAGAAGTAATGCTCCGCAGCAACGACAACACCGAGCTGCGCATCTACTCCACGCCCTACCCCACCACCATCCGCATCCCCACCCTGATGCACGACCCGACCTACCGCGTGGCCGTAGCCTGGCAAAACAGCGCCTACAACCAGCCCCCGCACCCGTCGTTCTTCATCGGCCACGACATGCCCGCCGTCGCCATGCCCGACATCTTCACCGACCCGGTGCCCGAGCTCGTCGGCCTCATGGACGGCGGCAGCTACACCACCGGCGTACGCGTGATCCTCAACGCCAACCTCCGCAGCCCGCTGCGCAACGAATACCGCGTCGATGGCGGTACCTGGGCGGACTACGTCAGCTCATTTGTGGTCAACGGCGACGGCGCCCACACGGTGGAGTTCCGCACCTACGACGGCGACGACAACCTCCTGGCCAGCTCCAGCACCGAGTTCACCATCGACACCTCCATCCCCGGCGACCTCGACGGCGATAACGACGTGGACGTGGCCGACCGGAACCTCCTGCTCGCCAGCCTGCGCCGCTGCGAAGGCCAGCCCGGCTACAACCCCGCGGCCGACCTCGACGACAACGGCTGCGTCGACAACGTCGACTACGCCCTCTGGCGCGGCTACTACGCCGCCTTCCAAAGCCAACCCTAACCCTCTCCGATCACTCACTCCATGTATAAGCTTATCACCACCCTCGCCCTCCTCGGCAGCACGGCCGCCACCGTGACCGCCGTCGACCCGGCCATCGTCCTCCAGCCCCTCAGCACGACCGTCGATGTCGGCGACACCTTCACGGTCGACGTCTTCGCGATCTACGACGCGCAGGCCGAGCTGGGCTACGACGCAGAGCTGACCTCGTTCGGCTTCCGCGTCGCCTCCTCCCCCCTGTTCAGCTTCGACGGCTTCACCTACGCCAGCCCCTACGAAGTGTTCCCGGGCTCGCTCGAAGCCGATGAAGTCGTCGGCCTGGCCGACCTCGACGGCGGCGCCACCACCGTCACGATCAACCTCGGCACCCTGCAGTTTACCGCCCTCGGCATGGGCTCCGGCTCGATCAGCCTCATCGGCGACCAATTCGACGAATCCGGCCTGATGGGCCTGTTCTACATCGGCATCGGCGACCCCAGCGACCCGCTCGACGACCAATACCTCGTCTTCGACGCCAACGGCCTGGGCAGCCTCACGGTGGTACCCGAGCCCACCACCTACGCCCTCCTCGGCGGCCTCGCCGCCCTCGGCCTCGCCTCCTACCGCCGCAAGCGCAGCTAGGCTAGCACGCACAGGACGTTATACGATTCACCTCCACAGGCCGCAGCACATGCGGCCTGTTTTTTTTGAATCTCGAACTCAAACTAACTAGCAGCTGGTGGCCATTAGCTTCCAATAGGAACGAGGCGAAAATCTGCATTTATCATCAACTCATGAGATAAATCTAACTTCAGATTTAGTTTAACTTGATGATCTTCAGATTTGTATACCTCTTGTAGAAAAAGGGATGGATCACAGTAGTCTTTCGGGTCGAGATTGGACTCCATCAGCCCGTGTATGAAGACTCTATCTTGCCCTCCAAAGTTGACGGCAGTCTCCGCTGAGATTCCGAGACACCCAAAATCTCCTTCATAAACGACGCTTCCCCTGGGGTCGACATAACCCCAAATGCTTTGGGGTTTCGCATACATTTTACAGATTCCATGCCTATATCCACCATACTCAACATTTGCATTATGTATCAGCAATAAAACGCAAAGTGTAATCCTATCGAATTGCTCCTCGAAAAGATCACCATTTAGTTGCATGTTGCATTCACGCAAAATTCGCATAAACTCGGTCTTTAGCGCATCTTGCGAGTAAGCGGCACGACCATCAATAAAACTCAACAACCTGGTAACCGCAGGATACACATGACTTGGGATTCTACCCGACTTGAGTTTGGCATCATCGCCATTGATCGTAAACGCTTGGCATAAGTCTGTTCTTAACTTAGAAAGCTTTACACCGAACTCTCCCTCCAAATCAATGGCAAACGGCCTATCTAACTGGAGTTTCATAAAATCGAATATCCAGCGCGGAAAAGGTGATGACATATCCAACAACCTACCTTTAAACTTATATTCAGATAAGAATTTGACGTTCAGATACATCGTCTTCATCACGTCGACTGAAATTCCTCTATTCCTCGTCTTTGAATGCGCCACAAAATCCGCTATTTCGACAAATACAGAATCCCGCCTTCTTTGCGCATAATCCCTCAACTTCATCAGAATATTGTCGACATCGTTTTCATCAAACGAGCCCTGCTCAACTTTTTGTATGATCTTTTGAGTTTTTACTTTTTCTCCAGCCTTCATACCAGCGAAGTATTTGGACTAAGCATCGAATAAATGACCTGACACTTTACCCGCTTCCCAAGTAACACCTCACCATTAACTGAAACCCCGCCCCTCCCTCAACTCATCTCCGCTGCGTTCTGGTGGACGGCGACGCCGGCGACTAGGTCGAGCAGGGTGACGATGCCTTGGAGGCGGCGCTCTTCGTCTACAATGATCAGCTTGTTGCGGCCGGAGCGCAGGAGGATTTCCACGAGGTCGGAGACGGGGGTCTCGGCCGAGGCGGTGGGGAGCTGACTGAACGATAGCTCGGTGATAAAGGCGTCGGGGCTGCCACCGGCCTTGAGGTAGTCGAACACGTCGTCGCGCTTGAGCACACCGACCAGCTTGCCGCCCTCCTCCAGCACCGGATAAGAGCCGTGGCGGTGGTCGCGGAGGAATTCCATCGTTTGCCGCAAGGTCATGGCGGGTTTGAGACCGTCGATCTTGGTATTCATCACCTCGCGGGCCTGCTTGCGGAGCGTTTCCTGGCCGAGGCGGCTGCGCAGGGCCTCCACTTCGTCGTGCCGCAGGTAGGCTTGGGCCGAGCGTTGGAACATGCGGCGCAGGGCGTCGCTGCCGGCGGTGATGGCGTAAAATTCCTTGGCCCCGAGCGCCACTAGGTTGGTCGCCGTCTTGGCCGTGGCCGTATACCGCCAGATGCGGTTGCTGAGCAGGGCCGCTTCGCCAAAATAGTCGCCCTCGGGCACGGTCTTGATCACGTGGTCGCCCTCCTTCAGCTCCATCTCGCCACGCTGGACGAAGTAGAGGGAGAAGGCGGGCTCGTCCTTGTAAAAGAGCACGTCGCCCGGCTCGAGGTGGATGGTCTTGAGCAGCTTGGAATACTGCGGGCTGAGCATGTTGATGTCGCGCGGGAAGAAGAGGTCGAACGACCAGTCGATCATCACGCGCAGCTTTTTCTGGAAGCCGGGCAGCTTGCTCAGGTAGACCGTCCGCCAAATCCACCAGGCGATGAAGCCGGAGATCTTGATGCCCATGACGTCACCCACGGCGCTACGGTGGCCGATAGCCGCCAGCTCGCCGAGGCCGGCAAAGTCGAAGGTCTTCGGCTCGCGCTTTTCCTGCAGCGCGACAATGTTTTTGGCCACCAGCGTGCCCTGGCGTTGGGCAAACTGGGCCGTCGGCGGGCTCATTTCTCCATTTTTCAGCGGGATGGCCGCGCAGTCCCCCGCCGCCCAGAGCCAATCGACTTGAGGCACGCGCGCGGTGCGGTCGGCCTTCAGGCGTCCGTGGTCGACGTCCAGATTCAGCTCGCGCCCCAGCTTGAGCACGTGCGGGTGGGGCGAGTTGCCGATGGTGGAAATGATGGTGGTGGCGTTGATGACTTCCCCGTTGTCGAGGATGACCGTCTTGGAGGTGACGGCCTTTACGCGCTGGTTGAGGATGATGCGCAGGCCCCGTTTTTCGAGCGCGCGCTGGCAATAGTCGCCCAGCTTGCTCGTCAGCGTCGGCAGCAGGTGGTCGCGGGAGTGCACCAGCACCACCTCATAGTCTTCGGGCGTGATGTACTCGTAATAGCGCACCATGCTGCGCATCATGTCTTCGATTTCGCCAGCGGTCTCGACCCCGGAGTAGCCGCCGCCAACCACCACAAAGCGCAGCAGGCGCCGCTTGGTCGCGGGATCCGTCACGAGGTTGGCCTCCTCAAAGCGGCTGATGATGTGTGTGCGCAGCTTCATGGCGTCACCCACGTTTTGCATCAGCAGCGAGTGCTCGCTCATGCCGGGCACGCGGCTGAGGTCGATCGTGGCCCCGAGGGCGATCACCAGCTGGTCGAACTGCAGGTGCACATCGGGCGTGAAGTCGCCGGCGTTGACGTGCACCACTTTGCCCTTTTCGTCTACGTCGCGCACCGTCCCCTTGAAGACGGTGACGTGGGGGCAGAGCTGCCGCACCGGGCTGATTACGTGCCGGGGCGAGATCGACGCCGACGCCACCTCGGGCAACATGGGCTGAAACACCATGTAATTCTCCGCCGCCACCAGCGCGACTTTGAAGTCGGGATGCTTGCGGGCGTATTTACCCAGTTCCTTGGCGCAATTCACGCCCGCGAAGCCTGCGCCCAGAACGAGCACATCGAATTTTTCGACGTTTTTTTCCCCAGCCATTGCGGCCAACTTAGGCGATTTCCGCACAAGAGCAAATCCCGAACTGCCAGAGCTGCTGCTAATATGTAGCGCGAGAGCTAATACTGCAGCGAGATTGACTGGAACAGGTAGATTTGCGTACCCTTGACCAGTGCATACGCGACCAGATGAATTTCCCAAAACACCTGCAGAAGCGTTGCCTATATTCCCGGAGGCCGCCGACGGCAGTTTTGACTACTCGCCGAGCCGGTTGAAAGAGTTGTTGGCCGAGATGGATGAACCCCTATGTGACTTCCTCCCGGGCGATTACAACAGCAAAGAATAGCCACCCCCTACTCCACCCGCAACCGAGCCCAGGCGGTAGTGTTGCGGGGGTTGACCGTGTGGCCGAGCCAGGTGCCGGGGAGAATCAGGTCGGCCCGCACGAGGTAATCGCCAGCTTGAGCGGGGGCGGGCAGCGACAGGCGTAGCGCGAGGGTTTCGCCGGGCTGCACCGGGTGGTCGAGCGGCTGGTCGACATGGTAGAGGCTCAAAGGGCTGCCGTAGGCGTCGAGCAGGCTGAGCACTGCCCGCGACTCCTGCGCAGGCCAGGGTTGCGACCCGACGTTTTGGTAGCGCACCTCGACCGTTGACGCTTCGCCCGTCTTCAGGCGGAGGGCGTCGGTCGTCAACTCAGCGTGGAAATTGAAGGCGGAGGGGTCGTAGTCGAACAAACCCTCCGGCGGGGCGGGGAACTGCGGCAGAGTCTCTTCCCGCCGCCGACCGACCCAGCAGATGGCTTGGCCGCGCCGGGCCGGATCGTCGCCCACCGTATGCAACACCTGCTCGACCCACGAGGGCCGGGGCTCCGACGGATAAGGGCTGAACGTGTCGAGCGAGATGGTGTCGAAGTGCGCAGCTTCCCCCAGCCGTTTCACCTCATCGGGCGTGTATTCCCGGCTGTGGCGACCGTAGGGGCCGTGTCCCGAATAAGGGCCGTAGAGGTAGGGGCTCGCACCGTGAAGCAGACGGGCGACACCTTCGAGCGAGGCGATGTTGGGCGTCGTCAGCACAAACCAACCACCGGGGCGCAGCACACGGGACGCCTCGCAGCAGAGGAAAAACGGATCGACCAGCAAGTGCTCCAGCAGCTCCAGGCACACGATGCCGTCGAAGGTGGCGTCGGCGAAGGGCCAGCGCTCCAGCTCGCAGTTGAAGTAATGCGCCTGCGCAGGTTGCTCCCCGCAATAGCCGTCGATCGCGGGTAAGGTGCGCGGCTGGGAGCCCGGACGGCCACGCAGGCGGCCCAGGCTTTCTTCGCGATTCTCGGCCAGCACCACGTCGACGCCCGGCTGGCGAGCACGCAGCAGGTTGGCAAAGGTATACGGCCAGTTCGCGCCCAGCTCCAGGATGCGCTGCCCATCCGTCGGCACTTGCGGCAGCGTTTCGGCATAGCGCCGCTCGTGCGTGCGCACGTACGGCATGTCCGCATAGGGCAGCAGCGGGAAAACGGGAGCGGGGTCGAAACGCATGCCTACTTGTGGTCCCAGGGGAGGTCGACTTCTTCGCGCGGGTGTTCCCAGACCTTGAAGGGCTCCCACATCTTGCCGGGGTTCATGATGTCGTAGGGGTCGAGCGCCTTTTTGATCGCCCGCATCGCGCGGATCTCGGCCGGGCTGTGCTGCAGCTCCAGGAAGGGCGACTTGGCCAGGCCGACCCCGTGCTCGCCGGTGATGACGCCGCCCAGCTCCACCACCTTGGCCATCAACTCGTGGATGCCCTTCTCCGCCCGCAGCGCCTGCTCGGCATCTCCCCGGTTATACATGATGTGCACGTGGAAGTTGCCGTCGGCGGCGTGGCCAAAGGTAGGCGTGCCAAGGCCGATCCGGTCGCGCAACTCCAGCGTATAGGCAAAGAGCGCCTCATAGGAGCGCAGCGGCACGACCACGTCTTCGTTGAGCTTGGTGTCGCCGAGGCGGAACATGCTCTGGCTGCTGGCGCGGCGGACTTGCCACAGCGCGGCAGCCTCCTGGGCGGAATCGGCCCGGTACCAGCTCGGGGTTTCGTCGCGCAAAAGGGCTTCGAGGCGCGTCTTGCCTTCCTCCACCTCCGCCGGGTGGCCGTCGAGTTCGATCAACAGATACGCGCCCGGCTGGCTGATGAAGCGGCTGATGACGGGGTGCTTGAAGAGGTGCTCCGGGCGATCCGGGCGCTGGGCCCAGATCTGGAAGCACTCGCTCGTCTGGCGGTCGATCAGCTCCAGGATGCTCGGGTTGTGGCCCTCTTCCAGCATTGTGCGCACGACCTTGAGCGCGGCCGCGTCGTCCGGGAAAGAGGCCAGGAAAGTCGCCACCGCACCCGGGGCGGGCAACAGCTTGAGCACCGCCCCCGTAATCAGACCCAGCGTGCCTTCGCTGCCGATCCAGAGGTCGCGCATGTTGTAGCCGCTGACGTATTTTTTCACGTCGCCGCCCCACTTCACAAATTCCCCTGTGGGCAGGAAGCCTTCCAGCGCGTAGACGTAGTCGCGGGTGACGCCGTATTTGGCCCCGCGCAGGCCCCCGGCATTGCAGGCAAGCGTACCGCCGATGGTGGCATGCTTCTTCGAGCCGGGGTCGGGCGGATAAAAGAGGCCTTCGGCGCGAGCGGCGGCATCGAGCTCCTCCACCGTTACGCCCGGCTGGACGTAGGCCATGCGGGCGGCACGGTCGATGTGCAAATTTTTCCAACCGGCAAAATCGAGCACCCAGCCGCCCTTGATCGGCGTGGCGGAGCCCGTGGTGGAGCTGCCGGCGCCGCGCGCAGTCACCGGCACGCGCATGCGGTTAGCCAGCTTGAGCACCGTGGCGACATCCTCCTCGTCGCGCGGGATGACGACCGCCTCCGGCAAGTGCGAAAGGCGCAGGTTGTCCAGCGAGGCGCGGTAGCGCTCGGCCTGAGCGGTCTGCACGCACTCGGGTAGCGCAGCCTGGAGAGCTCTCAACGATTCAGACGGCTCCGTCGCCGATTCAGTCGATGCCATGGGGGCCAGCGTGTCACACCCGGGTAAGGATGTCACGCATACAGGCACGGCAGTTTAAAAGTAAAAAGGGCGCTCGAATGGCGCCCTGTGTCGTGCATTTCATCCATGTACCTCATGCAAAGCGCATGAAATCACGTCCGCAACAGGCATCATTTTGCCCGGGCGATCATAGTGTTTCCAGTATGGTTCACGCCTTCTGTACCTGGGAGCAGCTCACCGGGGCCATGGCGCGGAAGCAGCCAATCGCCAAAAGCCACACCAGGTGCAGCAAGCGGAGGGAACTGTTCAGGATCGAGGATGTGTGACGCATAGTGGTTTTGTGTTAGGCCCCTTCTAGTGCAGTACCCATGCCACCTGTAAATCGTGTGCGAAAATGTGCATAACTCGCAAACAGGTGGCGGATTCCACGCCAGAATGGTTTCTTTCGGCATCCAGCCTACGCCCTCCGTGTTAAAATTTCGCGCACGGTTTGAGACGATTCGGGAAGAAAATGGCGGATCAAGGAAGGTCCACTACCACATCCGAATCCGAAAGACCCTTGAAGATTTAAAGCCGGTCTTTAAATTTTCAAGGTTCCAGACCCTCACGCCACGTCCCTGCGCTTTTTTCTCGCTGGCGAACTGAAACGGGAGCATATACAACCGTTTTTCTATCCTGAATTAGCACAAGCGATGGTGAAAGTCGGACTGGTATCCTTGGGTTGCGCAAAAAACCTCATCGATTCGGAAATCATGATCGGGCACCTCCAGCAGGAGGGCATGACCATGACCAACGATGCGGGCGATGCAGACGTGTTGATCATCAACACCTGCTCGTTTATCGACATGGCCAAGCGCGAGAGCATTGACGCCATCTACGAGGCGAGCGACAGCCGCGCGGCCGACATCCGCCGCCAGCGCCAGAAGATCGTCGTGGCCGGCTGCCTCAGCCAGCGCTTCCGCAAGGAGCTGCCCAACCTGATGCCCGAGGTGGACGCCTTCATCGGCCTCGACCAGCTCAAGGATGTGCCCAAGGTCGTGCGCGACGTGCTGGGCTACACCAAGGAGAGCCCCGAGGAACAGGGCCAGAATCTCGTCACCGCCCGCCCGGTCTATATTCCGGACTACGATACGCCGCGCTTCCGCCTCACGCCCGCCCACTCGGCCTACATCAAGATCGCCGAGGGCTGCAACCACACCTGCACCTTCTGCATCATCCCGCAGATCCGCGGTCGCCACCGCAGCCGCTCCCAAGAGAGCGTGGTGCGCGAAGCCCAGCAACTCGTGGCCAGCGGGGTGAAGGAGATCAACCTGATCTCGCAAGACACCACCTATTTCGGCATGGACCGCTGGACCGACGAGCGTCCCAACCCGCGCAGCAAGGTCGACAGCACCCGCGGCGAAAGCCTCGCCACCCTCGTGCGTGCGCTCGACGAGATCGAAGGCGACTTCTGGGTCCGCCTGCTCTACACCCACCCGGCCCACTGGAGCGACGAACTGATCCAGGCCATCGCCGAGAGCCGCCACACGGTCAAGTATGTCGACATCCCGCTGCAACACATCAGCGACCGCATGCTTACCGCGATGAAGCGCGAGACCAGCGGTGATTACATTCGCGACCTCATCCGCCGCATGCGCGCGGGCATCCCCGACATCGGCATCCGCACCACTTTCATCGTCGGCTTCCCCGGCGAGCTGGAGGAAGACTTCCAGGAGCTGCTCGAATTCATGGAAGAGTTCAAGTTCGAGCGCGCCGGCATCTTCCAATACTCCCGCGAAGAGGGCACCAAGGCCTACAAGCTGGCCCCGCAGGTCCACCACGCGTCCAAGAAGAGCCGCTACAGCCGCGCCATGGCCGTGCTCCAGCGCCTGGCCGAAGAGCGCAACCAGAGCATGGTCGGCCGCCAACGCCGCGTGCTGGTCGAAAAGCCCGGCCACGGTCGCACCGAGTGGGACGCCCCCGACATCGACGGCATGGTGTTCGTCGACCCCGAAATCCCGGTCGGCACCTTTGCCGATATCGAGATCGCCGACTGGCGCGGCTACGACCTCATCGCCAAGCGGTAGAGCGGCTTGCCAAACAGCCCAAGCATTCCCATTCTAGAAGCATGAGGCTGACGATCGAGAACTTCCCGGATCAACTACTTCGCCGCCTGCAGCAAAGCGCGGCGAAGAGCGGGCGAACGCTTGACCAGCAAATCGTGGCCGAGTTAAGTCCCCCGCAAGAGACGCTTCAGCGCATTCGCTCCCACCGCGCCCAACAGCAGATCTTTCTGCGGGAGGGCGAAGTGGAAAGTATTATTCGCGAAGGGCGTCGATGATCGTCGTCGACGTCAATGTCCTGATCTATCTTCTGCTCCAAGGCGAACACGCCGCCGCATGCGAAGAGCTGTACCAACAAGACCCTGAGTGGGCGGCTCCAATACTCTGGGAGCCCGAGTTTCTCAACGTCATGGCAACCTATGAGCGAAATGGGATGCTATCTCGCGACCAGGCCATGATCGCCTACAATGATGCCCAACTGCTTCTGGGAACGCGCATCTATCCCGTTGAGGCAGCCGATGTCCTTGAGACTGCGAAGCAAACCGGTTGCAGCGGCTACGATGCCCACTACTTGGCGTTGGCCAACCGGCTCGGGTACGTGCTCTACACCTTCGACAAGCGACTCCTGCAAGTAGCCGGAAACAGCGCTCGTCGCCCCAAACAAAAAGAATAGGGCATTTCTCTCACGGAGTTCACAAAGGCACAAAGGAATGAAGATCTCCTCTTTGTGTCTTCGTGCCCTTGGTGAGAGAACCTGCTTACCTCACCTTCCTTATTCCTCGTCTTCGCCTTCGTAGAAGTCGACGGGCTGCAGGTAGCCCATGATGCGTTGGGGCTTGATGAAGAAGCGGCCGGAGCGGGGGTATTGCACAATGTCGGCCTCGCTGTTGTTGGCGACGATCAGCAGCTCGAGGTCTGCCGTGCCGGTGTTGCGGATGTGATGCGCCTGCATCGGCGGCTGCATGAAGAAGTCGCCCGCACGAATCGGCGTCTGCCCCTCGGTTGTCTCGACGATGCCCTCGCCGCTTTGGACGACAAAGAACTCCCACTGCGTGGAGTGGGCGTGCAGCGGCCAATTCCAGGCGCCGGGCAGGATCCGGCAAATCTCGACCTCGAAGGGGTGCCCGCCCTTGCTCGGCGGGGCGTCCTTGGGCGCGCCGAGGTGCTGGCTGAGCAACAGCCGCGTGAGCTGGTAGCGCCCGCTGGGCGAACGCACGGCATCGACAGGGACTTCGGAGAGGTGGCCGACTTTCATAAGGACTACCAGTTAAACGAATTACAGGGCGCCTCACAACCTAATCTATCTTTCGAAAACGTGAAGGTAGTTCACCTAAACTTTACCCGTTCGCGAAACCCTTGCCGCAAGGATATGAGAAAACGGACACGCTCCGCCCGTTGCCCGGCGGTACCGGCCCCATCTCTCTCACTCGGGGGTCGAAAATTCAAACTCAGCCCTATCTCTTGCCCATGCAGCACCTCTCCTCTCTCCGCCTGCTGGCGTTGGCCGCACTGGCCGCCCCGCTCCACGGCCAGGCCGTGATCAGCGAACTGCGCATCGACCAGAACAGCACCGACGACGACGAGTTCTTCGAGCTCGCCGGCACCCCCGGCGCCAGCCTCGATGGCCTGACCTACCTCGTAATTGGCGACGGCAGCGGCGGCAGCGGTGTGATTGAAAGCGTCACCTCCCTCGCCGGTCAGGTGATCCCTGCCAGCGGCTACTTCGTGGCGGCCGAAAGCACCTTCACGCTCGGCACGCCCGACCTCGTGGCCAACCTCAACTTCGAGAACAGCGACAACCTCACCCACCTACTCGTCTCCGGTTTCACCGGCTCCAACGGTCAGGACCTCGATACCGATGACGATGGGATGCTCGATGTGACGCCGTGGACGAGCATTGTCTCCAGCATCGGCCTCTTTGCCGGGATGCCGGGCGAATTCCTGTACGGCGACCTCTTCATCGGCCCCGACGGCTCCTTTGTCCCCGGCTCCGTCCAGCGCAATGCCGACGGCGGTTACTCGGTTGTGGCTTTCTCCAACCTCGCCGCCAATACGCCCGGCGCGGCCAACCCGGCGGCCACCAGCGTCTCTTACTCCGAAAACCCGACGCTCGCGCCGACTGAAATCGACGAGGTGACGATCATGCAGATCCAGGGCAACGGCTACACCAGCCCGCGCGTGGGCGACGTGGTGCGTTTCTCCGGCGTCGTCACGCTGATCGCGGGCAACAACTTCTGGGTGCAGGATCCGGTCGGCGACGGCGACAGCAGCACGTCTGACGGCCTCTACGTCTACCGCGGTCTCTCCACCAACAGCGCGGTGGAAGTGGGCGACCTCGTCGAAATCGTGGCCGAGATCACCGAGTATTACAACCTGACCGAGACCGAGCAGCCGGCGAGTGTCGAAGTGCTCGACAAGGCCCAGCCACTGCCCGCCCCCATCGTCCTGAGCGACATGGAAAACAGCAGCATGGATGTCGGCGGCGCGTTTTACGAATCGCTCGAAGGTATGCGCGTGAGCCTCGCCCTCGGCTACGTGGTGAGCCCGACCAACAACTACGGCGAGTTTGCCGTCGTGACCCGTGCCGACATGGCCCTCGGCTCTGGTTACAACCCGACGCACAAGGTGCTGATGGTGACGCCGACCGGCCCCGACAGCGTCGATTACAACCCCGAGCGCATCCTGATCGACGACGCCGCCCGCACCACGATCAACGTCAAGCCCGGTGACTTCATCCGCAACCTCGTGGGCGTAATGGACTACACCTTCAGCGACTACAAGGTCATCTACGACACGATCACCCCGACGATCCGCCCGATTCCGACCAGCCCGGTCGCCCGCCGCAGCGCCGACTCCGGCCCGTGGAACTACAAGATCGCGACCTTCAACGTCGAAAACCTTTTCGACCTCGTCGACGACCCCACCAAAGACGACGAAGGCAGCACC
This sequence comes from Verrucomicrobiota bacterium JB022, assembly GCA_030673845.1. NCBI lineage: Bacteria > Pseudomonadati > Verrucomicrobiota > Verrucomicrobiota bacterium JB022. The sequence goes on along the minus strand of JAUTCQ010000013.1, from coordinate 293,407 downwards.
CCCACCGCCGCCGAGCTCGAGACCAAGCTCTCCAAGCTGACGCTGGCCCTGATCCAGGAGCTGCAACTGCCCGACGTCATCACGATCGAGGAGACCGAGAACACCGCCATCCTCCAAGTCCTCGCCGACCGCGTGAACGCTCTCGCCGGGACCAACTACGTCGCCGTCTCCGGCGGCAGCAGCGACGGCCGCGGCATCGAGTGCGCCCTGCTTTACAACGACGACACCGTCGACCTGCTCGACTCTTTCCTCATCACCGAGAGCATCGTGCCGGGGACGGAAGCCGCCTTTGGCCCGCCGTCGGAAAGCCCCGGTCGCGAGCCCTACGTCGGAATCTTCCAGATGGGCGGCGAGCAAGTGACCGTGATCGCCAACCACTTCAAGTCCAAAGGGGGCGACGGCGCGCTCTGGGGCACCGGCCAGCCCTTCGTCCGCAGCACCGAAGCCCAGCGCAAGCTGCAGGCCCAGGTGGTCCGCGACTACGTGAACCAGCTACTGGCGGCAGATGCCGACGCCAACATCGTGATCGGTGGCGACCTGAACGACTTCTGGTTCCCTGAGCCGGGTGAAGGTCAGGACCCGGTCGGTATCGTGGTCGATGGCGCAAATGGCGATGTGGAGCTGACGAACCTGATCGAGCTGGTACCAGCCCACGACCGCTACACCTACATGTATGTCGGCAACGCCCAGGTGCTCGACTACATGATCGTGAGCCCCGCCTTGCTCGATAACCTGCGCGGCCAGGACATCCTGCACGTCAATGCCGCCTGGCCGGGCAACCTCGAAGCCGACGCCACCACGGCCCTGCGCTCGTCGGACCACGACCCGATCGAAGCCCGCTTCAACTTTTAGCGACCGAGAGAAACTGTAGATCAAGAGTGACTTCACCCCGCCCCGGTTGCCCGCGCAGCCGGGGCGTTTCTGTGGAGGCAGGTGTAGAAGGTGCATTCAAGAGGTTATGGAGTGCGGTGCTCTGCACCGATCTGGATTGGAAAGCGAGCTGCGCATCACCAAAGGAATCCAGATCTCGGCTGAGCCGAGCACTCCATAGCGCAATGGGCCGCATCCGCAGTTCGGATTTATCCCGTTGCCACTTACCGCCGGAGCATGCTTGCCCCCGGGCCGGGATAGTGACATCCATAGGGGCGTATGGCAGCGGAGCAGCAAAAGCCTCAACCCAGCAACAAGGTCAACTGGAGCGAAGCCGGTCTGGGGCTGGCGGCGTATGTGTTTGCCGGCCTGGCCTATGGGCCGGTGGCGTCGTGGCTGTTCCGTCAGACGCAGGCGCATACCCAGTTGCTGCACGCGTTTCTGGTGCTCGCGCTGGCCGCCTTCCTCCTGATTACCGAGCGGCGCGGGCGCTGGCGGCCTTCCCTGCAGTTCGACCGCATGGCGCAGGTCAGCCTCGTGATCTCCCTCGGCTTTGTGGCGGCCGCGACCTTGCTGGGCTACGGGCTGTTGCTTTTGCCCGGCTTGATCGCGCTGACGGGTTCGCTGATGCGCTTCATCTTTGGCCGCAAGTCGGAGCAGATCGGGCGCGGCCTGCTCTCGGCCTTTGCCGTGTTTGCCACGCTCGCCCTGTTGATGCCGCTCTTCGATTGGCCGCTGCGGGCGTTTGCGGGTCAAGGCGCGGGTTGGCTGCTGAGCCTGCTCGGCAAAGACACGACGCTGCAACTGGCCAAACAGGCGGGTGAGCCGATCCTGTTGCTGCGCGTAGACGGTTTTCCCTTTCACGTCGCGCCGGAGTGTAACGGGTTCGGGGTGATCACCGCCAGCCTGTTGCTCAGCACCCTGCTGGTGATCGTGCTGCGCCTGAAGTGGATCGACCGCGTGTTACTGGTCGGGCTCTCGGGCGTCGCGGCCTACGTCTTCAACCTCGTTCGCATCTTCATCATCATCCTGCTCGCGCCGGTGGTGGGGATGGACAACTACCACCTGATGCACGAGATCGTGGGCACGATCTGCTACTACGGCTGCCTCGTCCTCATCTGGTGGTTCATCCGCGGCTACCAGAAGCCCAAGCCGATGACCGAAGAGCTGCAGGCGGGTTACGATCCCTCACCGGAGTCGCGCCGCCATGGAAGCGGCAATAGCGTCGACGGAGTTGTCTGATTGCGCCGGATCGACGCTAAGGTCGGTCGAATCGTAGCGCCCATTGTCCATGTCGCCGATGATGATGCCGTCGCGACGGGCGATAGTGTAGGCCGTCTCGTTGGAAAAGTTGTAACGCACCTCTTCCTGCGGGATGAGGAACGATAGTTGGCCGCGCACCGGCACCATCTCGCGGTCGTCAAACAAGGTCTGCGCGCCCAGGCCCGTGCAGTTGAGGATCATCTGCTCTTCCAGCCCCTTCATTTCTTCCGGCGAATGGAATTCCTTGACCACGATGCGGCCGCCGAGGGAGGTAAATTCGCCGAGCAGGTACTGCGCGTAGGCCGGGATGTTGTAGATCATCGTCGTGCCCTGGATCGCGTATTTTTCGGAGAAAGGGTGATCGCCCGGCGCCAGTTCGACGCCCATCGGGGTCAAATCGCGCACACGGTCGTAGTAGTGGGCGAATTCGTGCGTGTCAGCCCGGGCGTCGCCTTCGCGGGCCTCACCGGGCGGGCGGTTGAAGACGGCCAGCGTATCGACCCACTCCACCGGATGCCCGGGCAGGCCCAGCAGGTTTTGGTAATGCTTGAAAGAGGTGCGGCAAGTCTTCTCCCACCAATCGCCAAAGCCCGCAGGTGCGGCGGAGCTGAGGCAGATCCGCGAATCGGGCGACCACACCCCCGTGGCGACGCTGGAGGTGATGTTGGGGTGCCGGTCTTTGGTGTAGATCGTGACTTTCTTGCCCGCACGCTGGAGCAGCAGGGCCGACGTCATCCCGAGAGCCCCGCAGCCGATCACCGCCACGGCATCGCCGCGACCGGCTTCGAGCGCCTTGTCGACCGCTTCGCGGCTGGAGCCCCAGGAGAGCGACCACCCGGAGCCGCCGTGGCCGTAATTGTGCACGAGCGTCTTGTTGCCGAGCGGTTCCACGCTCAGGTTGGGGCCGGAGCGGCGGAAGGGCCGCAGGCCTACCGTCGTCTTGATCACCCGGTCGCGCGAGGCGCGAATGGGGGCGTAGGAAAGGGACTGGCGCGCCGCCGAACGTTTCGGCGAGTGATTATCTGTAGCAGCTTGTAGTGAAGAGCGAGCAACGTAACCCGAAAGTAGACCAAGACTGGCAGTTTGAAGGAAACGGCGGCGCGCCAGTGTGACGGACATACCTAAGTTCAGCAGCCGACGTGCCGGGGGCCGATGCGGGCGCAAAATGCCCAAAACTGTACGCCGCACGTATCAGGATGCTTAATATTTGGCATTCGCGCGCCACGCCGCCGCCCTGCATAAAAGCTGCTCACTGCCGGGCATGCGCATTCCTGCTCTTTGGACCCTCGCCTGCACCTTGCTGACGCCTCTCAGCGCCCAGGTGGCCGAAATCGTCCCGCTCTCCGGCGCGCCCTACAGCGCCTCCGCCACGGTCGCCCCTGAAGCGGTCAAGATCTTCACCGGCACCTATACTGCGAGCGGTCGCACGCTCGAAGCCCAGGCCGACGCCGCCTTCGCCGCCCTCGCGGCCGACCTGAAGAAGGCGGGCGGCTCCCTCGCGGATGTCGTCAACATCCGCGGCTACCTGCTGGTCGACCCGGCCGACAGCCAGATGGAAGGGGCGATGAACGCATGGAACGGGGCCTTCAACCAGCACTTTGGCCAGGGCGACCGCCTCCCGCCCACCCGCACCACCATTGGCGTGACCAAGCTGCCCGAGGCACAGGCGAAGGTGGCCTTCGACGCGGTCGTCGCCCTCCCGACCGACAAGTGGCCGCAACAGTCGCCCCGCCTCTCCAATGGCCGCGTGGTGGATCTTTCGCCGCGCCTGACCGCCGTGCAGCCCTTCAGCGCGCTGGTCCTCACCTCTGGCATGCTCGCCAGCCCGGGCAAGGACGGCCAGCTAGGCGACATGCAGGCACAGAGCCTTTCGACGATGGACAAGCTGGCCGAAGCGCTCGCCCATTGGGGTGCCTCCCCGCGCGATGTCGTCTTTGCCCGCGCCATGCTTTCCCCGCCGCTGCCCGCAGAAGGCGCACCGGCCCAGCCCGTGGATTTCGAGGGCTTTGCCGCCGCCTGGAAGGAGTATTGGGCCGCGCGCCGCATGCCCGCCCCGGCCTTGAGCGAATTTGCCGCCCCCGGTTTTAACGCCAACGGCATGCTGGTGGAGATTGAATTCTACGCCGCTCTGCCAACCGCAGCCGGCCCGGGCGCCACGGCCCAGCGCGAAGGCGACGAGGCCTCGTTCCTCAGCCGCTCGACTCTGGTCGGGCGCGAGGCCGCGCTAACGTGGTTCTCCGGCGTGGTCGATACCAGCCGACAAGGCCACCACGGCCAAGGCGCAGGGGCGCTATTGACCCTGACCGACCGCATGACCGTCGCCGGAGTCACCACCAGCGACATCGTGCAACTGCGCGCCTACCTCGACATCGAGGAGGACTTCGGGAGCGAGTTCGGCGCGTGGAATCAGGCCTACGGGCGCTTCTTCAACCACCCGAAGCTCAACCCAACCAAGCCCATCCGCACGGCCTTCCCGGTCGAAGCCACCCCCGGTGCCAGCGTGATCGAGATCGAACTCATCGGCATCAGCAGCAAGTGGAAGTGAGAATGTAATTAGCCAGAGAAGCCAGAAAAGGTGTCGCCAAATGGAGGAACACATTCGGCACTGATTCAACGCTTCCTCTCCAAATCTGGAATCCAAGGGATCTTGAACTCGGGCTTTTCTGTCCTTCTCTGCTTTTTCTGCTTAATTCTATTACTCCTCGCCCAACACCTCCCGGATCCACTCCGGGATGCGCACGGGGCGGCCTTCGGGGTTGATCAGCGCGTGGATAGTGTAGCCTTCGCACACGGGCTGGCGGCTTTCGGCGTGGCAGACGTGGTTGCTGAAGCGCAGGCGCGCCGAGCGTTCGGGCACGACCGTCACGTGCATCTCCAGCAGGTCGTCGTACTGGGCGCGGCCCCGGAACTTCACATGCGCCTCGATCAGGGGCAGGAAGATGCCCCGTGCTTCCCACTCGCGGTAGGGCAGGCCCATCGCACGCGACAGCTCGCTGCGACCCACTTCAAACCATTCGAGCGCCCGGGCGTTGTAAAACGTGCCCATCTGGTCGGTCTCGGCATAGCGCACGCGGAAGGTAAAGCGGCATTCGGGAGCAGGCATGGGGCTAATGAAGGCCGGGCGGGTGGGATCGTCAGCAAAAATGCATTTTCCGGCGTCGGAAACAATCGCGTTAAAAAAACGTTGTACTTCCGTACCGTTTTCGCTTGTACTCTCCGGCAACTGGAGCACAATAGTGTTTTAGTTCGTTCAAGCCTTAGATTGTTCAGGTAGTTAGATACACCTCCAAAGTGCTAAAGACCGGCTCAGGATACCCCCCCTTGAGCCGGTTTTTTTGTGCGCTCGGGCTTGCCCATCCGCAAGCTCACTGCCAGCGTCGCAAGATGGCTGGCGACCTCTCCCCCACCGATTTCCTGCACATCTTGCGGACGACGCCCCTGGTCTCGATCGACCTGGTGCTGCTCGACCCCGCTGGCAAGACCTTGGTGGGCCTGCGCCTCAACTCGCCCGCACGCGACTGGTGGTTCGCCCCGGGCGGCCGCGTACGCAAAGACGAGTCGCTCGACAAGGCCTGCCGCCGCATCAGCCAACGCGAGCTGGGCATCGAGCTGCACCGCCGCGATGCCGAACTGCTGGGCGCCTACGACCATTTTTACCCGGACAACGCGCTGCACGAGCCGGGGGTGACGACCCACTACGTGTGCCTCGGCCACCGCTTCCGCCTCACCGCAGAGCAGGCCGCCGCCATCCGCCCCGACGACCAGCACCATTCCTTTCGCTGGCTCTCGCCCAGCAGGCTGCTGGCCGACCCGAATGTGCACCTGAACACGAAGAACTACTTTGCCTGAGCAGGCGCCCGCTTGCCTTTATTCACTTTACGGAATAATCTGACCGAACTGCTTCTCCTACTTACGTCCCGAAGACAGCCGCAATGGAAAAGATCATCATACTTGGAACTGGTTGCGCCGGCCTTACGGCGGCCATCTACGCCGCCCGCGCCAACCTCAACCCTCTCGTGCTCGAAGGCAGCCAGCCCGGCGGCCAGCTCACGACCACCAGCGACGTGGAGAACTTCCCCGGCTGGCCCGAGGGCATCAACGGCTTTGAACTGATGGACAAGCTGCGTCAGCAGGCCGCCCGCTTTGGCGCGCGTTTTGAATACGCCCGCATCGAGAGCGTCGATTTCAGCGGCCCCACCCGCAAGCTGACCGACGAGAGCGGCCGCACCTTCGAAGCTCAATCCGTCATCATCTCCACCGGCGCGAGCCCCAAAGTGCTCCACATCCCCGGCGAAAAGGAAATGTGGGGCGGCAAGGGCGTGAGCACCTGCGCCACCTGCGACGGAGCCTTTTATCGCGACGTGCCGGTGGTCGTGGTCGGCGGGGGCGACAGCGCGGCGGAAGAAGCCCTCTTCCTCACCCGCTTTGCCAGCGAAGTGATCCTCATCCACCGCCGCGGCGAGCTGCGCGCTTCCCGTATCATGGCCGAGCGCGTGGCTAAGCACCCGAAGATCCGCACCCTCTGGCACACCGTGTGCGAGCGCGTGCTGCCCGACGACCAAGGCAACACCCGAGCCGTCGTCGTGAAAAACGTCGAGACGGGCGAAGAAAGCGAAGTGCCCTGCATCGGCTTCTTCATCGCCATCGGCCACACGCCCAACACGGCCCCGTTTGAGGGCACGCTGAAGCTGAACGAAGCTGGGTATTTCGTGCCCGAGGCTGGCAGCCAGGTGCGCACCCACATCCCCGGCGTTTACGTGGCCGGCGATTGCGCCGACGAGCACTACCGCCAGGCCATCACCGCCGCCGGCATGGGTTGCCAGGCGGCAATCGAAGCCGAGCGCTGGCTCGCCGAGCACGAATAACCGATCCTGCAGTCGATTTTACACCCAGGCCGGGCGCTTCCATCGAGGCGTCCGGCTTTTTTTGGAGCCCTGCCTTGCATCGCGGCGAGGCCGAGCGAGTTATGGAGTGCGGTGCTCTGCACCGATCTGGTTTTGCGAGTCCGTCCACAGATCGAACCTCCGCGAACAAAAGAAGCCTACTTCAGAATCCAGATCTGGGCGGAGCGCAGCACTCCCAGAGCGCGTTGGGCGATTAGAGCCCTCTACCGGTCCAGCACGATGCGGTAGCGGGCCTTGCCGCTTTCGAGGTGCTCGAAGGCTTCGTTGACGTCGGCCATCTTGAAGTGCTCGGTCACGGGCTTGATCTCGTGGCGGGCGGCGAAGTCGAGCATCTTGGTGATGTTGCTCGGGCTGCCGACCGGCGAGGCGGAGAGCGATTTCTGGCCGGTCAGGAGCGAAAAGGCGCTCAGCTTCATCGGCTCCAGCACTGCGCCCACCTGGTGAAAGCGTCCCTTGGGGCGCAGCGTGCCGAGTAACTGGTCCCAATTCAGCGACACGTTGACGGTCGAGATGATCAGGTCGAAGCGCTTGCCGAGCTGCTTGATCGCGTCGTCGTCACGGCTGTTGACCGTGTGGTGTGCGCCCATCTGCTTCGCCTCCTCGAATTTCGATTCGCTGGTAAAGGCGGTAACCTCGCAGCCCCAGGCGTTGGCAAACTGCAGCGCCAGGTGTCCCAGACCGCCAATGCCGATCACGCCCACGCGATCCGTCGGGCGCAGGCCAAACTCGACCATCGGGTGAAAAACGGTGATGCCGCCGCAGAGCAGCGGACCCGCATCAGCCGGGTCGAGCGCATCCGGCAGCGGGAACACCGCCGTAGCCTGCGCGCGCACGCGGTCAGCAAATCCGCCGTGGTGTCCCACGATGGTTTCCGCCGCGTCGGGGCAAAGGTTGTGGTCGCCATCCATACAGTGCTCGCAGTGCAGGCAGTAGCCCTTGTGCCAACCGAGGCCGACGCGCTGGCCCACCTTGAGGTGTTCGACCATCTCGCCCACCGCCCCGATGCGGCCGGAGACTTCGTGCCCCGGGATGAGTGGATACTTCGTCATGCCCCAGTCGTTTTGGGTCATCGAAAGGTCACTGTGGCAAACGCCACAGTGGTCGACTTCGATCTCAACGGAGTAAGGCCCGAGGGGGCCTGGATCGTATTCGAACGGCTCAAGCTTGCCGCCCTTTTCCTTGATTGCGTAGGCGTGGATCATCTGGTCAGGTAGTTTGAGTGAGGACGCGGACCGGTCGGTCTGCCGCCAAATTTAGCACAGCGCGCACCACAGTAAACCCGAAGCGGGCAATATCACCAAAATGAGGCGTACGGGAACAAAACGCCGCGCCAGGTGTTCTAACAGGCATGAAGCGACTCCTGCCCGCCCTCGCCGCCGCGGGTTCGCTGGCCGTCTTTGGCTGGTTCACCCTTCAGGCGCGCTCCCCCCACCAGACTCCCGCCAATCCCGCGCCCAAAGTTGAGTCTGCCGCCTCTACCAGCGAGAATAAGAACATGCCCGAAAAAGTCGTCAAAACCAACGAAGAGTGGAAACAGGAACTCTCCCACGAATCCTTTTGCGTCGCCCGTCTGGGCCAGACCGAGCAGCCCTTTAACAACAAGTATTGGGACCACCACGAAAAGGGCACGTACAACTGCGTCGCCTGTGGCACCCCGCTCTTTGGCTCCGACACGAAGTTCGAGTCCGGCTCTGGCTGGCCGAGCTACTTCCAGCCAGTGAAGAAGGACGCGGTCGCGATCAAGATGGACTACAGCCACGGCATGGTGCGCGAAGAAGTCGTCTGCGCCACCTGCGACAGCCACCTCGGCCACCGCTTCCCCGACGGCCCTCCGCCCACCGGCATCCGCTATTGCATCAACAGCGCCGCGCTCCAGTTCGAGCCCGCGGAAAAGACAGAGTAACGTACGACCAAGGGGGCGGAAACGCCTCCTTTTTTGTGCGATAGGGTGATGAACGAGCCTAAAGCAGAGGCGCGAAAGAACATATTCAGCGATGACGCCGCTTCGCTGGCTTGAGACGCATATTGAGTAGCTTCAATTCCACTGCCTGCTCACTTCCTTGCTGAGCCCAAGCCCGAAGCGCCGACTTTTCGTTCAGATATGTATTCCAGAATCGCCTCCAGCGACGCTTGTTTTGCGGAGATGGGATATGAATCTTCCAGTGGACGTATTCGCACTCACTTCCACAAAGGCCACACTTCACCGCCTCAGCCAAATACTGATTTCGCCGATAGGTCTTACCACAGCTAAGGCATGCCCAAGTCCTGTTGCTCATAGGCTTCAACCATGACATGACGAGCGGCGGGCGGCAACACTACTTGCCAGCCGCGTAGCGGATCCCTGCCAAGATGTGCTGGAGGAACTTGGGTTCTTCGTAGCTCTCCTCGGTGTGGCCCATGGCGGTATACCAGCTGCGGCCGCCGTCGTACTCCTGTCGCCAACTGAGCGGGTGCAGCTCGCCCATTTTGCCCCCTTCGTAGGTCGACTCGTCGAGCCGCAGGAGGAGGTGGAGCTGGTCCTGATCGGGGGCGGCACGGAAGTTGTACCACTCGTCGGTACGAGTCCAAGTGTCGGGCAGGTGCGCGGTGGAGGGATCGCTCGGGTCCATGCGGATCACGTCGGCCTCCTGAATTGCGGGATGATCCCGGAACTGCGCACCGACCAGTTGCGCGTACCACGGCCACTCCAGTTCCGTATCGCTGGCGGAGTGGATGCCAACGTAACCGCCTCCGGCCTGGATATAGCGCTCCAACGCCTGCTGCTGCGATTCGTCCAGCACGTTGCCGGTCGTGAGCAGAAAGACGACCGCCTGATATTGCCGAAGCCGCTTGGGTGTAAACACGGCAGCGTCTTCGGTGTGATCGAGCGCAAAACCATTTTCACGCGCCAGCTTTTCCAGTGCCGCCACGCCGTGCGGGATCGACGAGTGTCGGAAGCCCTCGGTCTTGGTAAAAACGAGGATCCTAAAGTCGGCGGTGTCCGCCGGGGCAGCACGGACAAACGCGGCCAGCAGACCGCACAGGCACATGAGGTAACAGATTCGGGGCATGCAGCCGAGCTTATGGCCGACACGACGGTACCGCAAGCTCGGGAGCGTGAGGGGAAAGTAGAGACAAACTAACTTTTCTTTTCCTTCCGAAGGTCCAGATGCCGTTGCAAATCCTCGACGTCTGCCTCTTCCAGCAGCTGGTAAATCATTTCGGATGTCACCTTACTGGTCAATGTGCGCCTAAGCCGTGGAAGACCATGAGGCCCGATCTCCATGTAATCAGACTCTATGGATTCCGCGCCGCCCATGCCTCTCATTGTGCTATGTGGCGTCGGGGCGTCAAGGCGGGCGGGCAAAGCCATCAAAATAGCGAGCGGTAATGGAGCTTCGTTGCCCGACTACCCGCTGGCATCCTGACGGATGCATCTTGTTTTGTGGCCTACCGGAAGTCGTCGCTCCGGCTCCGACATCCGGCTATCAGCTGGCACCCTTGCGGGTGCGCGGGGTCTCTTACCTATGCTTCCGATGAAGGGCTAGCACAGCATCAGCATCCCTTTATGGGATGCCAGCGGACTAGCCGGATTTCGCCGCAGGCGACTTCCGGTTTACGTTCCCTTTGGAAAAGCACCCTTTGGGTGCCACTATAGAGCCGACTAACGCCCAGAAAATATAACAGCTACCCATCTTTGTTCGCTCAACGCTACTCCCGTGAAATCCCGACGCAAAACGGGCCGACCCCATTGCGGAGATCGGCCCGTTCATAAAGCACTGTGAATCAGCAGGTTCTACGCTGTAAACTTAGCCGTGACGAGGTCGCGGACGAAGGTGGCGAGTTCCTGGTTATTGAATTTTTCCAGAATTTCTTCACAGAAACCGAAGACCATCAGCTCCTGGGCCTTGTTGCGGGGGATGCCGCGGGCGAGGAAGTAGAAGATCTCGCTGTCGTCGATGCGTCCGCTGGTGGCACCGTGCGAGCACTTGACGTCGTTGGCGCCGATCTCGAGGCCGGGCAGGCTGTTGGCCTCGGCCTTGTCGCTGAGCATCAGGTTGTTGTTGGTCTGGTAGGCGTCGGTCTGCTGCGCGCCTTCTTCGACGATGATCAGGCCGCTGAAGATGGTGCGGGTGTCGTCGCTGAGGGCGTTCTTGTAGAGCAGGTCGCTCCGGCTGTTGGGGGCGATGTGGGTCTGCAGCGTGCGCTGGTCAAACTCCTGCTCACCGCGCGGCACGCCGAGCGAATACAGCTCCACGTTGCTGCCGCTGCCGAAGATCTTGCCGTGGATCTCCTGGCGGGCCTGCTTGGAGCCGACGTTGATGATCACCTGCTTGCTCTCCACATCGCGCTGGGCGTTGCTGGTGTTGAGCTGGAAGCTGAGGGTGCGCTCGTTCCAGTTCTGGATGATGCGGTGCTGCGGCTTGGCGCCGTTGCCGGCGTAAAGGTGGGCGTTGGCGATCACCAGATGCTCGGTGTCGGCGGCCGCGCCGTTCTGGAACTCCACCAGGGTGCCGCTGGCGTTGTCTTCGCACACGACGATGGTGTGCGGGAAGATGGCGGTGCCGTCCTGCTTCGTCCAGTGGTAGACGGCGAAGGGCTCCTTGATTTCGACGCCCTTGGGCACGTAGAGGAAGACACCGGCGCGCAGCATGGCCACGTGCAGGTTTTCAAACTTCTCGCTGCCCAGCTCGGGCGTCTGGGCCATGAAATACTTCTGGACCAGCTCCGGGTAGCGGTTGAGCGCGTCGATCAGCGGGGTGAAGATCACGCCTTGCTGGGCCAGCTCGGGCTTCAGCTCGATGGGGGCGGCGATGTTGTCGTCGACAAAGATCAGGCGGCCGGCCGTCTCGCTGAGCACGTTGCTGCGGGCGACCAGCTCGTCGGCCTCGGGCACGGCGAAGGGGGCGGGCGCAAAGCGCTCGATGTCCTGCACGGCCTTGAGGTTGGCAAAGCGCCACTTTTCCTGGACGCGCGTCGGCCACGGGAGGGTGAGGTAGCGCTGCCACGCCTCCTGTTGACGCTCCACAAACCATTCGGCGGCCAGGGCCAGGCTTTGCTGGCGTTGGCGGAAGACCTCGGGCGAGGCCAGATTGTCGGCGGGGGCGGTCAATGAATCGCTCATGGGATCAAAAAAGGTATCGGGAGGGAGATATTTAGGCGTCGTCGTCGGCCTTCTGGATGAAGGTCTTGAGGCCGTCGATATGTTCGAAGAGTTCTTCGGAGATTTTGGACCACATGGGGTCGAGCACGAAGTCGATGCCTTCGCGCCGGGCCAGCTTGGCGGCGGGGACAAAGTTGCTGTCGCCGGAAATCAACACGATGCGCTGCACGAGGCCCTTAAGGGCGAGCGAGGCGATGTCGAGGGCGATCTTGGTATCGAGGTGGTCCTGGCGCACGTCGTAGCTGAAGTGCTCGTCGGCCAGGTCCTCGATCGTCATGTCGCCTCGCAGGAGCTGCTCCATCGCATCGGGCCGCAGATTCCAGCGGCGACCGTCGCGCAGCTCGCCGAGTCGGATGGCCAGCTTGCGTTGCCGCTTGAGCGAGCTGAAGAGCTCGCGGCGGAAGTCGGCCTCGCCGGACGCCCCAAAGTCGAGCTCTTGCCCGCTGATGGGGGCCTGCACGACTCGGTTGAGGGGCGGGCAATCGTAATAGAAGATCCGATAGAGAGTGGCACCTTCGTCGTTGGCGTGCTGCAGCGCGTACCAGTGCAGGTAGCGTGCGGTAGCCAGCGCATCGCCGCCGCGCGGCTTTACCAGCCGGCGGTAGCGACGCAGGAAGAAGGATCCGTCGATCAGTACGGCAGTCTTGTCCATGTGCTCAAGCGATGGGCGCTTACCCGACGCTGCCTTCCATTTCGAGGTCGATCAGGCGCTTCAGCTCCACGGAGTATTCCATCGGGAACTCGCGGATGAGGTCGTTGACGAAGCCGTTGACCGAGAGGGACATCGCTTCGCCTTCGCTCAGGCCGCGCTGCATCATGTAGAAGATCTGCTCGGCGCTAACCTTGGAGACGCTGGCCTCGTGCTGCACGGTGTTGCTGTTGCCGCGCACGGTGATGGCCGGGTAGGTGTTGGTGCGGCTGTTGGTGTTGATCAGCAGCGCGTCGCACTCGGTGTTGTTCTTGCAACCCTTGAGGTGCTTCGGCATCGCCACCACGCCACGGTAGGTCGACACGCCCTTGCCGATCGAGATCGACTTGGAGACGATGTTCGACGTGGTGTGATCGGCGGCGTGGATCATCTTGGCCCCCGTGTCCTGCGTCTGGCCGTCGTGGGCCAGCGCGATGGAGAGCACTTCGCCGCGTGCCCGCTCGCCGCGCATGACGACGCCGGGGTACTTCATGGTGAGGCGGCTGCCGATGTTGCAATCGATCCACTTCACCTGCGCGTCTTCCATCGCCAGACCGCGCTTCGTCACGAGGTTGAAGACGTTGGCCGACCAGTTTTGCACGGTGATATACTGGATCTTCGCGCCCTTGAGCGCCACCAGCTCCACGACGGCGCTGTGGAGCGTGCTGGTCTCGAACTTCGGGGCGGTGCAGCCTTCCATGTAGGTGACTTCCGCGCCTTCGTCGGCGATGATCAGCGTGCGCTCGAACTGGCCGAACTGCTCCGCGTTGATGCGGAAGTAGGCTTGCAGCGGCTGCTTCACCTTCACGCCCGGGGGGATGTAGATGAACGAACCGCCCGAGAACACGGCCGCATTGAGGGCCGAAAACTTGTTGTCGCCGATCGGGATGACCTTGCCGAACCACTTGCGGAAGATCTCGGGGTGCTCCTTGAGGCCTTCGCTGGAGCTGACGAAGAGCACGCCTTGCTTGGCCAGCTCTTCCTTCATGTTGGAATAGCTGGACTCGGAGTCGAACTGGGCTTCGACCCCGGCGAGGAACGCACGCTCCTTCTCCGGGATGCCGAGACGCTCGAAGGTCTCCTTGATCTCCGCAGGCACTTCATCCCACGAGCGTGTGGGGCGCTGGCCCTTGGAGAGGTAGTAGCGGATCTTGTCGAAATCGATGTTGTTGAGGTCCTGCGAGGCCCAGTGCGTCGGCATGGGCTTGTCCTGGAAAACCTTGAGGGCCTTTTTCCGGAACTCACGAATCCAGTCGTCTTCGCCTTTGACGTCGGAGATATAGTCGATGGTCGACTCCGTCAGGCCGATGCCGGCATCGTAGTCGTACGTGGTTTCGTAGTGGAAATTGCCCTGGTCTCGTTCGAAGTTGAGGTCGGGTGTGGTGGCCATGGTATGAAAAGTGGCTAGGATTGGAAAATTTGGTGAAGAAATAAGCGGAAGTCGTTCAGGTGTGCGTGCATCACGCGGTGCACGATCTCCCAGTTGATTTCCGCGTAATCATGGACGATAAGGTTGCGAAGACCGACGGATCGAGCCATGCGCTCGGCCAGCTCTGGATCGAGCCTCTGCTCTCGGGCCAGCAGGCGAAAACCGTCCGCCATGGTGGGCATAACGGGATGATCGTCTTCCGCGAGCACCATTGCCACCATATCGACAGCGAGCTGGACGGCGCGCTGCAGATTGAGTGCGACAATATCTTGCGCATCCACATCGGCCTGAAGCTGCTCCGGTGAAAGGTGCAGGAAGCGTTCGACGCGCAGGACGCACCGGCGAATGGACTCTGCCTTGAGGAGCAACGCATCAGACGGCATTGACGAAGCGCCTCCTCCGCTCGTTGAGGATCATCCGCAGGTTGGGCAGCTCATCCTCGTTGTAATAGAACATCCGGCGAATCAGCTCGGAGTACGCTGCCGTATCCCGCTTGAGCAGGATGGTTCCCTTCGTCAGCACCTCCGTCAGGATCACTCCCGTCGAGTCGTGCAGATCGAGCAGGTCGACTTCGCGCCCAACGGCCACGGCCAAGTCGCGCATCAACTCGAGACGTTGCTCCACGGTGAGTGGACCCTGCCCCAGGATCGCGACATCCACATCGCTTTGCGCGTGCAGACGCCCTGCCACTGCCGACCCGTAAAGGATCGCCAGGCGCAGGTCGTCCCGCCGCTCCAGGATACTCTGAAGCGTGGGGATGAGATCTGCACTGGTGGTGGCAAGCGTCATACGCGACGAAACGGGGCGAGCGGTTACGCCTTTGCGCCGGCGAACTCTTCCTTGACCCAGTCGTAGCCCTTTTCTTCGAGCTCGAGGGCGAGTTCGGGGCCGCCGCTCTTCACGATCTGGCCGTCGTACATCACGTGCACGACGTCGGGCTTGATGTAGTTGAGCAGGCGCTGGTAGTGGGTGATGACGAGGATGCCGAGGTCGGGCCCGCGCATGGCGTTGACGCCTTCGGAGACGATGCGCAGCGCGTCGATATCGAGGCCGGAGTCGGTCTCGTCCATAATGGCATACTTGGGCTTGAGCATGGCCATCTGGAGGATCTCGCAGCGCTTCTTTTCACCGCCGGAGAAGCCTTCGTTGATCGAGCGGCTAGTGAACTCGCGGGGGATCTGGAGCAGGTCCATCTTCTGGTACAGCTCCTGATAAAAAGCGGGGGCCTTGAAGGTCTGGCCTTCTTCGAGGCGGGCGTTGAGGGCCGCGCGGATGAAGTTGGCGATGGAGACGCCGGGGATCTCGCTCGGGTACTGGAAGGCCATGAAGAGGCCTTCGCGGCTGATCTCGTCGGCTTCCATGCCCACGATATCGACGCCGTCGAGCAGGGCCGAGCCGCTGTCGATCGCGTAGTCTTCGTGCCCGGCGAGCGCCTTGGCCAGCGTGCTTTTGCCGGTGCCGTTGGGCCCCATGATGGCGTGGACCTCACCCTTGGGCACGGTGAGGGAGAAGTCTTTGAGGATGTGCTTCTCCTCGATGGATACGTTCAGGTTGCGGATTTCCAGAGCTGCCATGTTGGTGTCGTGGTCTTTGGGAATAAAAGGTGCAAGTAAGGATTTGGAAAAAGCGCCGAATGCAGGTTAGCCGACGCGCTGAGAGCCGTTACGACTCAGGCTGCCGTGGAAGTAGATCTCCACGTTGTCGGCCTCGAAGCCGGCGGGGAGGATCTTCTTCAACTGCGCCATCACGTCTTCCGGCAGGTCGATGTCGTAGACGCGGCCCGACGATTTGTCCTGGAAGTGGGCGTGCTCGTGCAGGTTGGGGCAGTAGCGGGTCGGCTCGCGCTCGTAATTGACGGCGCGCACCAGCCCGCAGGTGACCAGCGTCTCCAGGCAATTGTAGACGGTGGCGAGCGAGATGCTGGGCATCAGCTCCTTGCAACGTGCGTAAACCTCGTCCGCCGTCGGGTGATCGCGCCGGAGGAGGAGCACAGAGAAGACTTGCTCACGCTGCCGGGTATTGCGCAGCCCCTGCTGGGCAAGCGCTGCTTCGAGCGCCTCCTTGGCCAGGGCTGGAATGGACTGCATCTCGGGTTTCAAAGTGAGTAAACTGTATTTAGAATAATTCCAGATTCAATCGCTTTCTGAGATTCGGGCTCATTTTTAATGTGACGCGATGGTAAAACCAGCCGTAAGGTCGGCAGCCAATTCACCCGTGCGTGTGCGACATGACTTGCACCGCTGGGCCAAGTAGATTACCCATGCACGCAGATACATGAGCGTACCCAAGAAAGTCTTGCTGGTCGACGACGAAGCCCACGTCCGCCTTTATGTAAAAATGATCCTGCGGCAGATGGGAGTCTCGCAAATCGTTGAGGCGACCAGCGGCCGCGAAGCCCTTGAGCGCTTCCAGCAGGAGCAGCCCGAAGCCGTGCTGATGGACATCAATATGCCGGGCATGACGGGCATCGAAGCGCTCCAGGCCATCCAGAAGCACAACCCGCAGGCGATCGTCGTCATGCTGACCGCGCAGGCATCCCGCCAACTGGTGGAAGAGTGCCAACGCGCCGGCGCCAGCTACTACATCCGCAAAGACACCCCGCGCCAGCAGATCCAGGAGCTGTTGCAAGAGACCTTCAACGCCACCCTTACCTGAGCCGCACGCCCCCTTTCTCTCCCTATGTCCGCCGACCCAGACCCCAGTCTCCCTGCCCCCTCTACCACCCCACTCCGGGAGGTGCGCTACTCGCTGCGCCGGATGCTGGAGCAGGTAGACGCCGAGCGCATCGACACCGCCATCGGCCAGGAAAAGCTGGAACAGGGCGACATTTCGAAACTCTTCCGCCGCCAACCCGCCAAGAATCGTGCTCCAGGATCCTAACCCGCACCTGCTCGATTTGCTGAGCTCTGGCGAGTTCCGCCTCATGCTGGACGATATCCAGCCGCTGCTGGCCAAGCACGGCGGGCCCACGCTCGGCTTCCTCGAAGACCTCATCGAGAGCGGCGTGATCTCCAAGGAGCGCGCCGCACGCCTCTGGGGCGATTCCATCCACGTCGCCTACGTCAACCCGCTGATGGCCATCGTGACGACCGAGGCCACCGAGCGCCTGCCCAAGGAAATCTGCGAAAAGGCCGCCGTCTTGCCCCTCTACATGATCGAGGGCGTGCTGACCGTGGCCATGGCCGACCCGCGCGACCAGCGCATGCAGCAGCGCATCGCCAGCATCGCCGGGGTGCCCATCTCCGCCGTGTTTGGCCTCCCGCGCGAGATCCAGGA
The DNA here is from genome assembly GCA_030673845.1 of Verrucomicrobiota bacterium JB022. NCBI lineage: Bacteria > Pseudomonadati > Verrucomicrobiota > Verrucomicrobiota bacterium JB022. The sequence continues at coordinate 275,834 of JAUTCQ010000013.1, read as the reverse complement.
CGCGATCAACCTTTACTACCTTTCGCAGGACACCGTCCAGAGCGCCATCGCCGCCTTCGAGCGCAAGCAGACCAACGAGATCGAGAAGCTGAGCGAGGACGACCTCAAGCGCTTTGCCGACAGCAATCTGCTCTCCCAGATCCTCGACGAGCTGATCCTCTTCGCCATTCGCGAGCGCGCTTCGGACATCCACTTTGAGGCGACCGAGGACCAGGCGCGCATCCGCTTCCGCATCGACGGCAAGCTGATCCACATCTACACCTACAACCGCGCCGTGCACCGCGCCTTCGCCATCCGCCTGAAGGTGCTCTGCAAGCTCGACATCGCCGAATCACGCTTCCCGCAAGACGGCCGCTTCAGCATGCCTCTCGGCATGGGCAAGGCCGACTTCCGCCTCAGCTTTTGCCCGACGGTGCACGGGCCCAAGATCGTACTGCGCATCCTCGCCGGCGTCGGTCGCACGCGCCTGATGACGCTCGACGAGATGATGGTCTCGCGCAACGTGCTGGACCCGTTTCGCCGCCTCGTGCAGAGCCCCAATGGCATCATCTTCGTCACCGGCCCCACCGGCTCGGGCAAGACGACGACGCTTTACTCCGCCCTGCAGGAGATCAACACGGCGGACCTCAATATCTCCACGATCGAAGACCCGGTGGAAGTACAGATGGCCGGGCTGACGCAGACGCAGGTCAATTCGCAGATCGACCTCAAGTTCAGCACTCTGCTGCGCTCCATGCTGCGGCAAGACCCTGACGTGCTGCTGGTGGGAGAAATCCGCGACCTCGAAACAGCCAAGATCGCCTGCGAAGCGGCACTGACGGGCCACCTTGTGCTGAGCACCCTGCACACCAACAACGCCATCCAGGCCGTCACCCGCCTGATCGAAATCGGGATCGAGCCCTACATGGTCGCGCCCTCGATGCTCGGCGTGCTGGCCCAGCGCCTGGCCGCCCGCATTTGCGAAAAGTGCAAGGAGCCCTATTACCCCAGCCGCAACCAGTTGGAGCGCTATTTCAAGGACATCCCCGACGACCGCGAAGTGCCGTTTTACCACGGGCGGGGTTGCAACCACTGCCGCCAGAGCGGCTTGCGCGGTCGTATCGCCTTCCACGAGCTCCTCGTCGTCACCAACGAGCTGCGCAGCCTGATCAACCGCAGCGCCAGCGAGGCCGAGATGCTGGTCGCCGCCCGCAAAGCCGGTTACCGCTCGCTGCGCTACGACGGGCTGAAAAAAGTTCTGCTCGGCCTCACCACGATCGAAGAAATCGAAGCCCAGTCGGTCGTGGAGTGGGAAGATTAGGAAACGCTGGTTTCGACTCGTCGAGCAGCCGTTTCTCTCTTATCGTAAACCCATGAACTTGCGATGGTGCCTGCTCTGCTCGTTTCTCTTGGCCACAACGGCCTGGAGCCAGCAGCCACGCCCCAAACTCGCAGATCCAGACGCCTCGCACGGGCCCCTGAAGGAAAAAGAGGCGACGACCGCCCCCGCGATAGTCGGGCCAATGCCTCCCGAGCCATCGGGCAAGGTCGCCGTTACGCTCTTGCCCGAATGGCGCCGAGAGCCCACCTGGCTGCGCAACATGAAGCAAGCCGACATCGTCTACGACCCAGACCGCTCGATGCTCGACAACCTGCTGAACCCCACCTACGCCTTCCCGCTCTATCAGCAGTCGACGCGAGAGGATCAGCCTTGGCCACGAAAGTGAAATAAGCAGCGCTTTTGCTGCAGCATTTTCCCTAAAACCGGCTATATTGGTGGCATGAAGCGCGTGCTCTGGACGGTTGCCGCGGTAGTGGTGCTGCTTTCGTGCCTGGAAGCTCAGCGGCCCCGGCGTATCCTGGAATCCGACCCCGCCGTCCGCGACGGCCCGCTGAAGGCCAAGGAGGAGCCCGAACAGACGCCCGAGGAAGCGCTGGAGATGTCCGCCGCCGACAAGGCTTACTTTGCCCGCCTGGAGGAAAAGCTGAAGCAGTATATCCCCGAAGAGCAGGAGAAGGAAAAGCGGGAAAGCGCGGTGGGTGAGATCAAGGAAGTGCCGGTCGATTTTGTATTCCCCGCCTTCGAAGTCCGGGCCTTCGACGCCGAGCGTGCGATGGAGGAGGAAATGGAACGCAACCCCGAACGCTTCTTTACCTACGAAGGCTGGGGCGAGCGTATGATGGCCAAGCACCTCGATTCGATCGACACCGAGCTGCTCAACCGCTGGGTGCTCCCCTGGGGCGAAAGCGCACAAGCCCGCGCCATCCGCCTCGAGCAGTGGGAGAAAAACCGCGAGTGGGAAGCCGACATGAAGCGCATGATCAACATCCTCGACGCCTACGAGATTCCCGACGCCAGAGCGCTCGAATCCGGCCTCTCCGAAGATTTCTATCAACGCCGTTAGAGGCTTACATGCGGACGGTCAGGCCGTAAAAGGCGACCGCTTCGTTGACGGCGAGCAGGCAGCGGGGCGATAACTTGGGCTTTACCCCCTTCACCCACTGCCCATGCCTTACCTCGCCGACTCCACCCGCTACGAAAACATGCAGTACCGCCGCAGCGGTCGCTCCGGCCTCAAGCTGCCGGCGATCTCACTCGGCCTCTGGCAAAATTTCGGCGCCTTCGACTCGTTCGAAAACGGACGTGCCATCGTCCGCCGCGCCTTCGATGCCGGGATCACGCACTTCGACCTGGCCAACAACTACGGCCCGCCCCACGGCTCGGCGGAAGAGAATTTTGGCCAGATGCTCGCCAAAGACCTCCGCCCCTACCGCGACGAGCTGGTCGTCTCCACCAAAGCCGGCTACGGCATGTGGGCTGGCCCCTACGGCAATTTCGGCAGCCGCAAATACCTGCTCGCCAGCCTCGACCAGAGCCTCCAGCGCCTCGGCCTCGAATACGTCGACATCTTTTACCATCACCGGCCCGACCCGGATACCCCGCTGGAAGAGACCATGGGCGCGCTCGCCCAGGCCGTGCACCAAGGCAAGGCGCTTTACGCCGGCATCTCCAATTACGAGCCCGAACGCACCGCCGAAGCGGCCGCCCTGCTGCGCGAGATGGGCGTGCCCTGCCTGATCCACCAGCCGCGCTACAACATGAACCAGCGCTGGATCGAAGACGGCCTGCTCGACGTGCTGGAGCGCGAAGGCATCGGCTGCATCCCCTTCAGCCCGCTCGACCAAGGCTTCCTCACCTCGCGCTATCTGGGCGGCAACATCCCGGACGACTCCCGCGCCGGCAAAGGACGCGGCAACGGTGCCATCCGCGCAGACGACGTCTCGGAAAAGAAGATCGAGCGAGCGCGCCGCCTCAACGTCATTGCCGAAGGCCGTGGACAGACGCTCGCCCAAATGGCCCTCGCCTGGATCCTCCGCCTCGACACCATCACCTCCGTCCTCATCGGTGCCAGCCGCGTCTCCCAACTCGAAGACAACCTCAAGACCCTGAAACACCTGGAATTCAGCCCCGACGAGCTGGAGGAGATCGATGGCATCCTGCGGGGGTAGGGATTGCCTGAGTGACGGCCCTCGCGGGCAACTAGTGTCTCGTTGAGTGGACCTTTCCGTAGTGGCACCCCTTCAGGGTACGGACTTTGGTTCGGTACGGTCCTGTGGTGTCGGACGCCAAGCGTCCTCAACCACCGGCTATCTCGCTGACATCCCTCCGGGATGCTGGATCATCCAGCAAGCCGGAGGCTTGTCAGCTCTTTGCGCGGGGTTGAGGTCCGCATCAGCGGGCCGACCCCCCGGGGAATCAAGGTCAAAAATGCACCCCGGCAGGGGTGCCACCATAGCGTTAACAACGGTCAAATGGATAAAATCGAATTCCACCTTTATCCGCGCAACAGGACAGCCGGATCCTGATCTTAATAAACAAAAAGACCGCTTCGTTAAAAGCGGTCTTTCAGAAAGTGGCGTCCCGTAGGGGATTCGAACCCCTGTCGCTGGGATGAAAACCCAGTGTCCTAGGCCTGGCTAGACGAACGGGACTTACTGTTTTCTCGCTCGAATCTCTTCAGAAGCGAAAGACCAAGACCATGAAGAGGCAGGTAGGGTTGCGCAAGACTTTTTTGAGAAAAATTTTGCGTCGCGCGCATTTACCCGCAAGATGGCGCTTTTACCGCCGATCCCTAGTATCATGTATCGCCTGGAAGAGATCCGATCCGCCCTGCCCACCGAGCCGCTCCAGACTGTGGAGGGCCTCCCGTTCCCGAAAGTCGCGACCGGCAAAGTCCGTGAGCTGTTCGACGCGGGCGACGCTTGGCTCATGATCGCGACCGACCGAATTTCCGCCTTCGACGTGATCCTGCCGCAGGGCATCCCCGGCAAGGGCATGATCCTCACCCAAATCAGCCTCTTCTGGTTTGGTGAGACCGAGGGCCTCGTGACGAACCACCTCGTGCCCGACCACGATGCCCGCGTGCGCGAGCTGCTGGCCGACCGCCCGGAGCTGATCATGCGCTCCATGCTCGTGCGCAAGCTCAAGCCGCTACCGATCGAGGCCGTGGCGCGCGGCTACCTCGCCGGCTCGGGCTGGAAGGACTACGTGCGCACCGGCAAGCTCTTCGGCCAGCCGCTGCCCGAGGGCCTGCGCGAGAGCGACAAACTACCCGTGCCGCTCTTCACCCCCACCACCAAGGCCAAGGCCGGCCACGACATGCCGCTGACCCACGAACAGGCAGTCGAGCTGCTGGGAGTCGAACGCTTCACCGAGGTGCGCGACGTGAGCCTGCAACTCTTTGCCCTCGGCACCGCAGCCGCCCGCAAGAGCAACCTGCTGCTCGCCGATACCAAGTTCGAGTTCGGCACCGACGAAGAAGGCAACCTGGTGCTGATCGACGAGGTGTTGACGCCCGACAGCTCCCGCTTCTGGCCCGCAGAGCACTACCAGCCCGGCGGCGCTCAACCGGCTTACGACAAGCAGTTCGTGCGCGACTACCTTGAAAGCCTCACCTGGGACAAAGCGCCGCCCGCCCCCGACCTGCCCGAAAACGTAGTGCAGGGCACCCTACAACGCTACTGGGCCGCCCTCGAAAAACTCGTCCGCCAGTAAAGCTGGGGATTTTGGAACAGGAGTTAAAAAGAGTGAAAAGGAGGAAGCGGGGCATCGAGCATGATCCACGCTTCGCCGAGTGCACCTCGTCTGGGCCAAAAAACTCCTTTTAACTCCTTTTAACCCCTTTTAACTCCTGTTCATTTTTCTGCTGTTTCCTAAACTCATCGCATGTCCCAAGCCATTCTCATCGCTGGACCGGAAGACGAGTTTCAGGTGACGCTCGATGCCAAGCGGCAGTGGGAGCAGATGACGCGCGACCTGGATGACGACCTGGCAAAGGAAGTCGTAGACGGCCAGGTGAGCGTGGCGGACGAGGTGGAGCAAGCGATGGCCCGCTTCACCAGCGCGGTACGGACCCTCCCGATGTTCAGCGACCGCAAGGCGGTCTGGTTTCGCAACATCACCTTCCTGGGCGATAATCGGGTGGGCAAGACCGAGGCGGCGCTGAAGACGGCGGAGCAACTGGCGGAATTCGTCGAACGGCTCGACCCAAGCGTGAGCGTGCTGCTCAGCGCCAGCCCCTTCGACAGCCGCCGCAAGGCCCAGAAGGCCCTGATGAAGGTGTGCGACGCCACGGTGCACAAAAAGGCGCGCGACAGCCAAGGTGTAGTGGATCTACTCCGACAGGAGGCCAAGCGCGAAGGGCTCAGCTTTGGCGGCAACGCGGCCGAGATCATCGCCGAGAAGACGGGCGGCAACGGGCGCATGGCCCTCTCCGAATTTCAGAAACTCGCCACGTATGTCGCGGGCGAGACGACCACTATCTCCGAAGCACTCGCGACCGAGATGGTGGCCGAAGCGGGCGAAAGCAGCTTTTACGAGCCCGTGCTTGCCTTCCACTCCGGTCGCCTCCCCTGGGCAATGGAAGCGCTGCGGCGCTACTTCTTTGCCGGGCGCGAGGGCCGGGCCCTGCTGGTGATGCTGCAAAAGCGCAACAGCCAGCTCATCCAGCTGCGGGCGCTCGACGACGCGGGCTACCTCGGCGGCGGGCGGGGCGTATCGCTTGATCGCGCCAGTTCGCAATTTGGCCACTATTTTGCCGACAGCGGGGGCAAGGTGGGGCTCTCGGTGCTCAACATGGCCCCGTGGCAGGCCGGGCAGGCGGCGAAAGACGCCCACAACTTCACGCTCAAGCAGCTATTGCGCTTCCAGCAGGAATTTCTGGAAGCCTTTCGCCAGATCTCCGGCGCCGCCAAGGGCGAGCAGGAGGGCATCTTCCGCACCCTTTTCCTCCGCTGCCTCAGCTAGCATGAGCCGCCTGCGCCAACGCGTCGACCGCCGGATCAAAGCCCACCCCGCGTCCCCGAAAGGCGCCGCGCTCAGCCGCACGCTCGGTGCAGTCGGCTGTCTCTGCTTCGGACTGCTCTACGGCTGGATCGCCGGCACCCCCACCCTGCCTATGCCGGAGCGTATCGGAGCGGGTCTACTGGCAGTTTCGTATTTACTGGCCTGCTACGGATGGCGTGCGCGAGGAGGCTACGCTTTTATCCTGACCGCGATCCTTGTAGCGATTGAAGTCTTACTGAATCTCTATCTCTTTGCCACCACCGGCCACTTTGCGGCCGGCTGGGTGCACCTGATCCTGCTGCTTGTGCTTTCGCGCGCTCTCCTACGGGCCGGAAATTGAACTCCTACCCCACCTTCGCCAGGGCCTGCCCAAGGTCCTGGGCGAGCATGGGCTTGGAGCAGAAGGTGACGACGTTGCCATAGCCGAGCGCACGCGAGCGGTCGACCTCACTGGTGGAGGAGGTGACGATCACGACGGGTTGCTCGTAGCCAAACTCGCGCATCCGGTCGAGAAAGCCCCAGCCGTCGATCCCCGGCATATTGAGATCGAGGAAAATGACGTCGGGCCCCAGCTCGGAAATCGCGCGCAAGGCATCGGCCGGCGCCGTGAAGTCATGGACGTCCGCCTCCGGTCCGTGCTTGAGGATCAGCTTGCGCAGGATGAAATTGGCGATCTGCTGGTCGTCGACCAGCATGATACATTTGCGGCTCATGTAGCGTTCGGCGCTGGTTTACTCAGTTCAGTATCGGCAATGCGGATCACGTTCTGCAGGGTTTCGTCGAGGTCTTGCGAAGAAACCTTCAACATGGGCAGCAATTCTTCCACCATCGCCGGATCACTCTGGAGCAGGGAAAGCAGCCCCATGATCCGCGTCAAGGGTTCCCGCATGTGGTGGGCGTTGATGGAGAGGATTTCCAGCAGCTTGTGGTTTTTCTCCTCCAGATCCTTGGTCTGCAGCTTGATGATCTGGCTCTGGGTACGGACCATCGTCTCGATCCGGCGGTTTTTCTCCGCCACCTCATCAAAGAGACACACTTCCATCAGCTTGGCTTCGAGCACCTCCGCCAGCAGCCGGATGATGACCACGTCTTTGTGCGTGATCTGGTAGGAAGGGCCGGGCGCGAGCATGATCATGATCCGGCGATTGTGCTCTTCACCAAAGACCCAGCCCCACAGCTCGTGCAATTCTTCGGCCGGCTGCTGCAGATCGGCAGCGTGCGGCAGCAATGCTTCGCCGCCCAGCACCACGGGCAGCCCGTGCTCGTAGAGCTGGCGCTCGAGCTTCAGGAGGCTGCCAGACGGGTACGGGCCGATGTATGACTCGCCCGGTTGCGTCTCCGAGAGGATCCAACGCCGCTCGTAGTTGAAGACCACGCGCAGCAGGCGGAAGCTGAAAAGGTATTTGAGGTTGCGCGCGAGACAGGCCTGGACCTCCTCCAGCCGGTGCAGCTTGTTGAGCTTGGCCGACAGCTGGGCAAAGGCCTCGTAGGCGATCCGGTATCCCTGCTGGGTGCCCGTCTCCACCGTCGTGATCACTGTTCGATTTCGACGAGTTCGTTGTCGATACGGATGCCGGAAAGGTCGGCGATCGTATTGAGCATGTTCACGAGGTCTGCCTGAGCGAGCAACTCCTGGGTCTCATCGGTCGTAAAGCCCACATCGAGCAGCGCGGCGTAATCCTGGTTCGAAAAATCCTGGGGATACATGGCCGCCTTGGTCGTCAGCCTCACCGCCACCTTGAAGCTCTCGGGAATCTCCGGGCTTTCGAGGTTGGTGGCGCGGAAACCCGGAGCAGTCGAGATCATGCTGCTCATGCTGTCGGCAAAGATGGCGTGTGCGCGCGCGCAGTATTCGCAGCCCCGCTGCTTCGACACGTTGTAGATGATGAGTTGCTTGAGCACATTGGGCACCTCGCCCTCCAGCAGCGTGCTCTTCAGCTTTGCCCAGTTGCCCCGCAGCAGCGTGGCGTTGCCCCCTTGACACTTGAACCAGTTGAGCACAAAGGGCAGCTGCAGCGTCCGCATCGCATCGTCATAGACGGCGCGGACCTCGGGAGATGCCTCCTCATAGGAAACGATCGGGAAGCGCGTGGTAGAGGCAGAGGAGATGCGGTCGTTCATTGCTGAGAAAAGATCGGTTTGTCGGACGTGCAGCTTAGTACGGAAATAAGGAATCACACCTATATTTTTATCTACTTTTCACATGAGCCCTATTAGCCCCGGACATCGGCGTAGGGGGTGTGCTGCCGCCGATGGCGGCGGACGATGATCAGGATTTCCTCCTGGTCCTCGCACTCCATCAGCTCCTGACGCACCTGCGCATCGCTGCAGAGGCGCGCGATCTCGCTGAGCACCGCCAGGTGCATCTCGGGCTGCTCCGGCGGGCTCAGGAGCAGGAAGACCAGCCGCACAGGCTCCGTCTCGCCGGGGTAATAAGTCATACCTCCGGGGATCTGGGCCAGCACCGCGATGGTCTCATCCAAGCCGCTGATGTGGGCGTGCGGCAGGGCGATGCCGTGGCCGATGAGCGTGGGGGCGGCATTCTCGCGCTCCTGAATCTCGGTGAGCGTGCGGCTGATCGAGAGGGCCGGGAATTGCCCCGCCAGATGCGTGACCAACTCTTCGAGCAGCTCATTGCGGGTCTCGGCCTTGACCCTCAGCACCAGCTCGGCGCGCAGGGCCTGTAACAGGTGGTCTGCCTCGCGCTGGAGGTAAAGCGTCACGGGCTCCACGTTGCGGTCGGCCTTGAGGCGGGTCTCGGGCCCGGGGTCGAGCAAGACCTCGCGGGGGTTCGCGGTCATCAAGGCCGACAGGTTACCGGGGGTACGAAGGCGCTCGCCCGTCAGCTCCACAATGGCGGCCTCACCGAGCATCACTTCGCTGCTGATCATACTGGGCTTGGGCATCCAGCTCCACAGCACGGTGCCGATAGCCTCCTCCTTCTGCACGTTGGACGACCAGCGGTAGACGTGCGTCTTGCCAAACGCGCCGGCCCATTTCTGGCACAGCAGCTCGTTCAGGTCCTCATTATCCGTAAAGGCTAGCAGGCGGCCGATGCCCCGCAGCTCTTCGCGCTCTTCGAGGTTGGACACATCGCGCGCGTCGGCAAAGAGCGCCACGAGCCCCTCGGCCTGCGCCTCTCCCACCGCGCGGCGGTTGCCGTCGATCAGCGCCACGGGCACCTGACGCCGGTCGCGCAGGAACTTGGCCACCGAACGCGCCAAGGGATGCGCCCCGATGATCAGCCAGCCCATGCGCGGCTTTTCCTGCAGGCGCAGAATCGCGGCCAGCGGACCGGCCGAGAAGCCTTGCAGGACGACCGTCACCACGATGACGGAGTAGACGAAGGTCTCGATAAATTCCGGGTTGGCGAAGCGCCCCTGCTCACTGAGCGAGAGGGTGAAAAGGGAAGCCATGGAGGCCGCCACGACGCCCCGCGGGGCCACCCAGGAGAGGAAAGTCTTTTCGCGCCAGTCGAGCCCCTGATTCCAGGAGCTGAGCAGGATGGACGCCGGGCGGATCAACGCCACGACCGCACCCACCACGAGGAAGCCCTGCCAGCCGAAGTTGGCAAACTGGTCGAGGTCGAGCCGGGCGGTAAGCAGGATGAAGACGAAGCCGATCAGCAGGTCGACGATTACCGATTTGAATTCGATGATCGGCTCCAAGCCCGGAGGCTGGCGCGAACCCACAATCAGGCCCGCCACCGTCACCGAAAGCAGACCGCCTTCGGAGATCAGCGCATCTGTGACCCCAAAAGTCGCCACCGCACTGCTGAGCATGAAGACGTTGACCATGTCTTCCGGGATGAAGCGCCGCTTGAGCAGCCAACAGATGAGCTGGCCGGCGATAAAGCCGATGCCCAGGCCGCCCACGATCCGCAGCAGCAGGTTGATCATCGCCACCTCGCCCCCGCCGACGACCACCCACTCATAGGCGAGCACCGCGAGGAACACGCCCACCGGGTCGATCAACACGCCCTCCCAGTGCAGGATGTGGTGCAGGTTCCATTTGAGCCGAATACGCTTCAGGATGGGCGAGATCACCGTCGGGCCCGTCACCGTCACCAGCGTGCCGGCCAGCAAGGCAAAAGTCGGCTCGCAGCCGGTGACCAGCCAGATGACCCCGCTGGTGAGCAGCCAGGTCGTCAGCACCCCGATCGTGAGCAGGTTGCGGATGATCTGCGGCGCGGTCTTGTAGCCGGCCACGTTGAGCGTCAGCCCGCCCTCGAAAAGGATCAGGCCGACCGCGAGCGACACCAGCACGTTGAGAATCGGGCCCAGCGAGTTGGGCTGGACGATCCCCCACCCTTCCGGGCCAAGGGTAATGCCGCCGTAGAGCAGCAAGACGATCCCGGGAAGACGCAGACGCTTGGCCAACGCCATGAGCAAGCCACCCGCCGCAATCGCGGTCGAGAGGGTGAGCATCATGGTATGGCTCAGCCCCTCACCAATCTGGCCCGCCGCCAGCAGCGGGCTCGTGACATCAAGCATGGAACCCCACATTAGCAGCCGACGCTATGCGGTTCGCGTAGTTTGGCGAGGGCGAAAATGGGGAATGGCCGGTTAGGCGGCCTCAAGCTTCGCTGGCTGCCAGCAGGTGGTGCCGTAGCGCCACGAAGTCGGCCACGACCGGCGCGCCCGTCGCCTCCAGCCGCGCCTGGCTGTGGTGCCCATGGGCGACGAGCAGGCAGCGCACCCCCATCGCCTCCGCCACCTCCAGGTCGTGCGTGGTATCGCCCACCATCAGCACGCGCTCCGGCGGCACGTCCAGCTCGGCAATACGCTGACGCCCGCGCTCGATCTTGCCATGGGCGTGGATCGTGTCGGTGCCGCACAAGGCACCGAAGTAGCGCCCGAGGTCGGCGTGGCGGATCTGCTTCTCCAGGTGGTCTTGCCGACTCGCACTGAGCACGCTCTGCGCGATACCAAGGGAGCGCCAGGCCTCCAGCACCTCTTCGGTGTGCGGCTGCAGGGCCAGCTCTTCCGCCCGGGCGTGGTAGCCGCTGATGAAGCGTTGCGACACGTCTTCGAAGCTCGGGCCGTTCACGTCGAAGCCCAGCCAGTCGTAAAAATGCACCACCGGGAAGCCGAAGTGCTCCAGGTAGTCGACCTCGCCAATCGGCGCCCTGCCCTCTTGCCTCAAGAGGCCGTTGAGGGTCATCACGCACAGCCAGCGGTCGTCCAGCAATGTACCGTTCCAGTCCCAGATCACGTGTCGCACGTCAGCCAGCAGCTCGGTGAGAAAGGCTCCCATAGCATCAAGGTTTGCACAGCACTCAAAGGTGTCAACCCAAGTGAACACGTGAACAAACTGACACTTTTTCCTTGCGCCTCCGTCTCCGGGTGAGGATGATGGAGCATACTCTCACCCATTGGAGCATCTTTAACGACTGAATTTTCATGGCCCGAACTTCCAAGCCTACCCCCGGTCCCGCGAGCGACACCAAGAAGGCGCTCGACCTGGCCCTCTCCGCAATTTCCAAGCAGTATGGCGAAGGCAGCGTCATGCGCCTCGGCGAAGCCACGAAGCTCGACGTCCAGGTCATTCCCTCCGGCTGCCCCTCGATCGACCTCGCCCTCGGCGTCGGCGGCCTGCCCCGCGGTCGCGTCTGCGAGATCTACGGCCCGGAGTCTTCCGGTAAGACGACCCTTTGCCTAGCCCTCATCGCCCAAGCCCAGCGCCAAGGTGGCAACGCCGTCTTCATCGACGTGGAGCACGCCCTCGACCCCCGCTATGCCCGCGTGGTGGGCGTAGACGTCGACAACCTGATGGTGTCCCAGCCCGAGAGCGGTGAAGACGCCCTTAACATTACCGAGACCCTGATCCGCAGCGGTGCGATCGACATCATCGTGATCGACTCCGTGGCCGCCCTCGTGTCCAAGAACGAACTCGACGGCCAATTTGGCGACAGCACCGTGGGCCTCCAGGCCCGCATGATGAGCCAGGCCATGCGTCGCCTCACGGGAGCCATCGCCCGCACCAAGTGCGTCTGCCTCTTCACCAACCAGATCCGTGAAAAGATCGGGGTGATGTTCGGTAACCCGGAAACACAGCCCGGCGGTCGCGCGCTGAAGTTCGCCGCCTCCGTGCGCATGGACATCCGCCGCATCGGCCAGATCAAGGACCCCGGCGGCAAGGTGATCGGCAACCGTACCCGCCTCAAGGTGGTCAAGAACAAGGTCGCCCCGCCCTTCACCGAGTGCGAATTCGACATCATGTATAACGAGGGCATCTCGCGCACCGGCTCGGTGCTCGACCTCGGCATCGAATACAAGATCCTCGAAAAGAAGGGCTCCTGGATCTCCTACGACGGCAACCTGCTCGGCCAAGGCCGTGAAGCCGCCAAGCAGCACCTGATGGAGCACCCCGAGACGATGGAACAAGTCACGAAGGGTATCTACGAAAAGGTGCAAGTGACCGGCGGCGCCTCCCTCGCGACCGGCGCGATGGGGCCGGACGAGCTCGAACCAGCAGACTCCGGCGACAGCGGGGACGACAGCTTCGACGACAGCAACAACTAGGTCGACCCCTCCCCCACCCTGCCACTTTACCACCCGCCCCGCAGTGCATCTGCCGGCGGGCTTTTTTTGTTCCACGTGGAACGTTTATGAAGACAAAATCAATTTTCGGCGTCGAAAAGGGCAGAGAAATGCACACTGCACAGCGTAAAAACCCGTTTCAGGCGATCAAAAGGCGACGAAGAAATGCATTCTTACGGGCCTTTTTTGAAATTTTCTGCTTTCTCAGCCAAAAATCTACGCCTCTAAAGCCATTGTTCCACGTGGAACACCACCCCCAAAGGCCCCTTAAAGACTGCTGACGACGGCGATTGCACCCGAGGCCGGAGTTGTTCTATCTTAAAGGGATGGATGGATCGGATACTATTGTGGCGGTGGCGACGCCGCCCGGGAGTGGCGCACTTGCCATCATCCGGGTCAGCGGCCCGAAGGCGGCCCAACTTGCGGACCAAGTTTTTGTACGAACAAAACCACTACAGTCTCGCCAAGCCACCTTGGCCAAGTATCAGGATTCCAACGGCACGCACATAGACGAACTGGTCTGTCTGCAATACCCGCAAGGCCACAGCTTCACCGGCGAAGCCATGCTGGAATTGATGCCGCACGGGAGCCCCTTGATCCTCCAGCTCATCCTTGAAGACTTGGTCAATCGCGGCTGTCGCCTCGCAGAGCCCGGAGAATTCACCCGCCGCGCCTTCCTCAACGGCAAACTCGACCTCACACAGGCCGAATCCATCGTCGAGGTGATCAACGCCCGAAGCAAAGCCGGCCTGGCCGCCGCGCAACGCCAGCTCTCCGGTGAAGTCGGCCGCACCATCGACGCTTTTGTCATGCGCTTGCTCGGCGTCTCCGCTCACCTTGAAGCCTATATCGACTTCCCGGAAGAAGACCTTCCTCCCGAAGACCAGGCCGGCCCGGCGCAGGAACTCGCCGCCTTGATCGACGAAATGCAACGGCTGGAAGCAACCAGCCATTACAAGCAGCTTTTGCAGGACGGCGTGCGCACCGTCATCCTGGGCGAACCGAATGCGGGCAAGAGCAGCCTGCTCAACCGCATCCTCGGCGAAGAGCGCGCCATCGTCAGCGACATCCCCGGCACGACGCGCGATTACCTTGAGGCCAGCTTGATGATCGGCCCGTTTCTGCTACGCGTGGTCGACACTGCCGGCATCCACCAAACCGCCGATGCGATTGAACAGCAAGGAGTTGAACGCGCTTTGGATCAAGTCAATCGCGCCGATCTCCTGCTACTGATCGTCGACGCGTCGCGCCCGATGCCCGAACTCCCGACAGCCGTGCGAGACGCGCTGCGCAACAAACCGGCGGCCGTGGTGTTCAACAAAATTGACGTCGCATCCACGCCTGCGAGCCTGCCAGAACTGGCCGATCTCCCCCAAATCCGCGTCTCCGCGAAGACCGGGCAGGGGATGAACGACTTAATGTTCCACGTGGAACAATTACTGCGCGAACAAGTCGTGATGCCACAGGAAGATACGGTTTTAGTCTCTGCCCGACACGCCACCGCACTCGCCAAAGCCCGTGAAAGCCTGGAAAAAGCCCGCGAAAAGCTCCGCAAGGACGTTGAAACAGAGCTGGTGGCGGTCGATATCCGCGAAGCCATCGACGCCATGGGCGAAATCGTCGGGCGAATCGACAACGAAGCGATGCTCGACGCCCTGTTTGCCAAATTTTGTATCGGTAAGTGATTATGCCTCAGGAATTTGATGTGATCGTTTGCGGCGCCGGCCACGCCGGTTGCGAAGCTGCGTTAGCCGCCGCCCGCATGGGCGTGCGCGTGCTCATGCTCACCGGAAATCTCGACACGGTAGCCGCCATGAGTTGCAACCCTGCCATCGGGGGGCTGGCCAAGGGCCACATGGTGCGCGAGATCGACGCCCTCGGAGGCGAAATGGCGATCAACACCGACACCACCGCCATCCAGTTTCGCCTACTCAACGCATCGAAAGGACTGGCGGTGCAAGCCCCCCGTGCCCAGTGCGACAAGAAGGCCTACCAGTTCCGCATGAAGCACACGCTGGAGCGCCAGAAGAACTTGACGCTCTTCCAGGCGATGGTAACGGGCCTTATCTTCAAGGGCGACAAGGTGGTGGGCGTGCAGACGCAGCTCGGCATCGACTTCCACGCCAAGACAGTCGTCGTCACCACCGGTACCTTCCTCAAGGCCCTCATGCACATCGGCGAAAAGAAGGCCGAAGGCGGGCGCATGGGCGATTTCTCCGCCAACACGCTCTCCGGCAGCTTCCTGGAGGCGGGCATCGAGCTGGAGCGCCTCAAGACCGGCACCCCGTGCCGCCTGCTGGGCTCATCCGTGGATTTCACCGGGATGGAAGAGCAACCGGGCGACCCCGAGCCGACGCTTTTCGCCTTCTACGACACGCGCGCCGACCAGCCATTGTTCCACGTGGAACAAGGCGTAAAGGTGCCGACCGCAGAAGGCAGAGGGCTGCTGTTTGACGCCGGCATGCCCGGCCAGACCAAGCAAGGCTGGTACCCCGGCTGGGAACAGGTCTCCTGCTACATCACCTACACCGGCGAAAAGACGGAGC
This sequence comes from Verrucomicrobiota bacterium JB022, assembly GCA_030673845.1. Classification (NCBI taxonomy): domain Bacteria; kingdom Pseudomonadati; phylum Verrucomicrobiota; species Verrucomicrobiota bacterium JB022. The sequence continues at coordinate 260,421 of JAUTCQ010000013.1, read as the reverse complement.
AGATCGTGCGCGCCAACCTCCACCGCTCGGCCATGTATTCGGGCGAGATCAAAGGGGTGGGGCCGCGCTACTGCCCAAGCATTGAGGATAAGTTTGTGAGGTTTGAGGATAAGGAGCAACATCGCCTCTTCCTCGAACCGGAAGGCCGCCACACCGACGAGTGGTATATTAACGGTCTATCAACTAGCCTACCCTTCGAGGTCCAGCTGGAGATGCTGCACAGCATTCCGGGCCTCGAACATGCCGTCATGCTCCGCCCGGCCTACGCGGTGGAGTACGACTTCGCGCCACCGACGCAGCTCTTCGCCTCTCTCGAATCGAAGAAGGTGGAAAACCTCTTTTTCGCCGGGCAGATCAACGGCACTTCCGGCTACGAAGAGGCGGGCGCACAGGGCCTGATCGCCGGGGTCAACGCTGCCCTCAAGGTGCGCGGTCAAGACCCCATCATCCTGCGCCGTCACGAGGGCTACACGGGCGTGTTGATCGACGACCTAGTGACGAAGGGCACGAAGGAGCCGTACCGGATGTTCACCAGCCGGGCCGAGCACCGCCTGCTCTTCAACCACAGCAGCTCCGAGCTACGCCTCTTGCACCATGTGGAGCACTGCGGCCTCTTGCCCGACGACCGTCTGGCACGCGTCCAGCAAAAGAAGCGCGACGTCGACGCATGGGTCGAGCGCTTCGAAAAGCAGACCACCAGCGGCGGCACCTATGCCGACCTTATCCGTAAGGAGCGCGAGGTAGAGCTGCCGCCCGAGTTCCATGGCCTGCGCGACGAGACGAAGGACGAGATCCTCTACCGCATCCGCTACGCCGGCTACCTGGAGCGCGAAGCCCGCCTGGTGGCCAAACTGGACCAGGCTGAGCGCATCCGCATCCCCCGCGAGTTCGACTACAAGAAGGTGCCGGGCCTGCGGGCCGAGAGCGCGCAAAAACTCCAGACGGTGCGCCCCGACAACCTGGGCCAAGCCTCCCGCATCAGCGGCGTCAACCCCACCGACATCACCATCCTGATGATCTCCCTGGGCCGAAAGGCGCAGTAGGGTGGGGGAGCGCGACGGGATTTTGAGGTTGCTTCCCCCGTTGAAAGGTTTGTTACATGGCAGCGCAACTGTCGCGGTCATGCAAAACTCGGGTGGAAAACGCATTCTCGTCGTCGACGATGAGCCGGATGTGACCGAGCTGGTCAGCTACCGGCTTCGTCGCGAAGGTTACGAAGTCGAAGTGATCAACGATCCTTTGCAAATCATGGGCAAGGCCCGGGAGTTCAATCCCGACCTGTTCCTGCTCGACATCATGATGCCGGATCTGGACGGCATGAAGATTTGCCGAATGATCCGGGCGGACAACAAGCTCCGCACCGTGCCGATCATTTTCCTGACCGCACGCGGCGAAGTCGAAGACCGGATCAAGGGCCTCGAAAGCGGCGCCGACGATTACATCGCCAAGCCCTTCGACGCGAAGGAACTCGTGCTGCGCATCGGCCTGATCTTCCGCCGCATGACCAACGACAGCCGCGAGCCGACCCGCCGCCTGCAAGTCGCCGACGTGCTGCTCGACGAAGAGATGCACACCGTGACGGTGGCCGAAGAGCCCATCGACCTCACCGCAACCGAGTTCAAACTGCTCAAACTGCTGATGGAGCGCAAGGGCCGGGTGCAGTCGCGCGAAAACCTCCTCGTCAACGTCTGGAACTACGACACCGACACGGAGACGCGCACCATCGACACCCACATCCGCCGCCTGCGCGAAAAGCTGGGCCACCGCTCCGCCCTCATCGAGACGGTCCGCGGCGTCGGCTACCGCATCAACGAGAGCTAGGCGCTTCCCACCTTCGGCATGACTGGTTTGATCTGGCTCATTCTCCTGGCCACGGTCGTCTTCCTCCTTTGGCGGCAGCACCGTATGACGCGGCTCATCCAGGGGATGACCAACGCCCTCCGCGATCGCCGCGCCTATCTCGTGGAGCAAGCCGGCGCAGGCGACATCGCCGCCGATTCGGGGCTAGATCGCCTCGCCGCCGTCTGCAACGAACTACTGGAGGAAAACGAGCGCGTCAGCTCCACCGGCCGCAGCTACCTGGAGCAGATCAACGCCACCCTCGGCAGCCTGCGCGAAGCCGTGATGATGGCCGATAGCCAAAACCAGGTGGTGCTGGCCAATCAGGCCCTGCTCGACCTCTTCAACGTGCGCGCACTGCCCGACGGCCAGCGCATCGAGTCGCTCATCCGCAACGCCGACTTCCTCAACTACGTACAGCAGATCCGCCTCGGCGCGCAGCCTACCCAGTTGGAGATCGAGGTGCAGATCGGCCGCAACCACCGGTGGTTCGAAGTCGCTGGCGCCCTCCTGCCCGCCCAAGGCCCCGGGCAAGGCTCGCTGACCATCTACGTGCTGCACGATGTGACGCGGCAGAAGCGACTCGAGCGCGTCCGGACCGAATTCGTCGCCAACGTCTCGCACGAGCTGCGCACCCCCGTCACCATCATCAAGGGCTTCGTCGATACCCTGCTCGACGACCTGGACGACCTCGACCGCGATGAGGTGCGCCACTTTCTGGTGAAGGTGCAGAAGAACTCCGTGCGCCTGCACAACCTGCTCGAAGAGCTGCTGCTGCTCTCCCGCCTCGAAGGCAACGACCGCATCCTCAAGCGCGAGGCCGCCTCGCTGCGCCTCCTCCTTGCCGAGATCGTCGACAACTTTTCCATGCGCCTGCCCGAAGGCACGGAGCTGGTCTGCGAATGGGATCAGGAGCACGACAAGGTTCCGGTCGATACCATCCGCCTCACGCAGGTGGTGGAAAACATGCTCGAAAACGTCCTGCGCCACGCCCGCGGTTTCACGCGCCTGAAGGTGCAGACCAAAGTCGAAGCCAAGGGCGTCTGGGCCTTCATCGAAGACAACGGGCAAGGCATCCCGCCCAACGACCTGCCGCACGTCTTCGAGCGCTTCTACCGCGTCGACAAAGGCCGCTCCCGCGAGTCCGGCGGCACCGGCCTGGGCCTCAGCATCGCCAAGCACATCATCATGCTGCACGGCGGCGAGGTACGCGTCGAAAGCCGCGTGCACGAGTTTACCCGCATGGGCTTCTACCTGCCCTTCGCCTCCACCGAAGCCCTCGCCGGGTAGGGTGGGGAAGGGGCTGCACACCTTTTCATGAGCCTTTCCGTGAAAGCACCGAAAGAAGAAAGCTACGCGCAATTTGTCGACCACGTCCGCACCCGCCGCGAGGACCTCCGCCAGGAACTGCTGAGCCTCTTCCCCGAGCCGGTCGAGCTGACCGTCGAGCTGGGTTGCGGCCACGGCCACTACCTCACCGCCTACGCCGAGGCCTTCCCCACGGAGCCCTGCATCGGCATCGACATCATCCGCCAGCGCATCGCCCGCGCCAACCGCAAGCGAGGAAATCAAGGCCTCGACAACCTCCGCTTCATCCGGGCCGAGGCGCGCGAATTCTTGCACTGCCTGCCCGAGCACGTGCGCATTGGCCGTTGCCTGATTTTGTTCAACGACCCGTGGCCGAAGTCTCGACATCATAAAAACCGCCTGATCCAGGCCGACTTCCTCCACCTGCTCGCCGGGAAGTGCTCCCCTGGTGCGCCCCTCTATTTCCGGACCGACCACGCCGGTTTCTTTACCTGGACGCTCAACCACCTGCACAAGCACCCCTGCTGGCAGATCGACGCAGCGGCGCCGTGGTGCTTCGAAGCCCCCTCGATTTTTCAGGACTACGCCGCCAGTTACCAATCGGTCGTGGCCCTGCGCACGGAAGTAGCGGCAGAGCCCGTCCCCTTCCCGCTGCCCGAGAAGCCCGAGCCGGAGCTGGATCTAAGGGACGAAGAAGGCGACGAGGCCTAAGCACCTCCCGCCCCATCACCGCGACCAAAAAAACGGGGGCTCCGTCGCCCCCAACCTTTGCCGCACGCGCCTACCTTCTCCGCCTCTTAACGGAGGTAGTGCAACAACAGCGGCTGCGCCACGAGCACGCAAGTGGTCAAACACCAGCCTACCGCCGTACTGGCGTCCAGGTGGAAAGGATGGCCGCCTTGGGGCAGCGCACTCTGTTGAAGGGAAGTGAAGGGAAGCTTTGGGTGTTTTTGCAGCATGCCTAATAAAACGGAATACTAGGGCTAATTCCTCATATAGAGTCGCTCCAAATTTTACACACGTTTCACCCTAGACCCGGCCACAGAAACACTGTATAGGCCTTCTTTTGTGCTGCTCAGGCCTGCACCAGCCACCAGGCGATCAGGGGTTGCAGCACGAGCGCGATGCCGGTGAGCGCCCAGCAAAACCAAGCGGTATAATCAGGTTTATGGGTCAGATTGACTGACCAGTCAGAACGGTCGTTTGATTCCATTTTCTTATCAAAGTGATTCCGCTTGCTTACAGGCGCGCGCGAACAATGTGCAGGGTCCTATAAAATACCTTGAAGTTCAGGCGCAAATTATCTGACAATTCAACAGAAAATGCCAACTACGGGGTTGACGCTACCCCCCATTCTATCCATCCCCATTGTTTTAACTCTCTCGCTTTGCAGCGACTCCTGGTTATGATCGGTGGCACACGTATCCCTCTCTACGGCTCCCTGGCTGCTTTCGCAGCTCTGGCCGCATCCCCTTTGTCAGCAGCCGACGGGGTTTCCCCCACGGCGTATCAGATTACCGAGTTCCTCGGCCTACCCATCACCAATGCGATGGTCACGGGCTGGGTGATATCGGCCATACTGATCTTGATTGTGCGCTTGCTGGTCAAAAAGCCTCAACTGGTTCCTCATCGTGGTCAGGCAGTAGTAGAGAATGTTGTAAGCAGTATTCGTGACATTATGGAGCCGATCGTCGGAAAAAAGCTGATCGGCCCGACGTCGCCCCTGCTGCTGGGCATTTTTACCTTCGTCCTCATGCACAACTGGAGCGGCCTGCTCCCCGGCGTGGGCACTTTTGGCACCTTCGACCACGGGCACTTCACCTACTGGTTCCGCCCCGCCAATTCGGACTTCAACACCACCTTCGCGCTCGGCGTGATCTCTGCCGTGGCTGCTTGGGCCTTCTTCGTCTTCCGCTACGCCGGCCCCGGCGTGTTGCTCAAAGACCTCTTTGGTAACAAGGCCGACCGCAACGACGTCGGCACCGGCATCTGGGTGGCGCTGATCCCGATCTTCTTCGCGGTGGGCCTGATCGAAGTGCTCTCCATCGCGGTGCGCCCCTTCTCGCTCGCCTTCCGTCTCTACGGTAACGTCTTCGGCGGTGAGAACCTGCTGACCAACATGACGACGCTGGTCGCTTATATCGTGCCCACGCCCTTCTACTTCCTGGAGCTGCTGATTGGTTTGGTGCAAGCCTTGGTCTTTACTTTGCTGACTGCGGTTTACATCGGCCTGATCTGCAACCACGGCGACGAAGAGCACGCCCACTAGACAATTTTAGACACTTTCTTCAATGGGACCGGTGCCAGAGGTAGCCAATCCTCACCGAGTGCCGGGCATTGAGAAGCAACGTTAACGACTAAAGAACCCTACAAATGGAACTGATCAATCAAATCGCGGCCTTCACGGCTGAAGCGGGTGAACTCCAAGGCGCTATCGGTTGCGCCGCGGCTGCTATCGGTGTGGGCCTCGTCGGCACCAAGGCTGTCGAATCCGTCGGTCGCAACCCCGGTGCTTCCGGCAAGGTGCTCGTCCAATCCATCATCGGTATGGCGCTGGCCGAAGCTATCGCGTTCTACGCCCTCTTCCTCTAGTCATTCCTTTAGCCCGGTGCGGCTCCGGCCGCACCGGCTTTTCTCCTCTTTATCCTCGGGCCTCACCCAATCCTTCCCGCCATGTTGAATCTCATTTTCCTAGCCGCTGCCGAAGCGGGCCATGCCGCCGAAGCCGGCGCGGCGCCCGAAGGTGTCATCGACAGCATTTACTGGATGCTGACCGAGGACTTCGGCCTCAACGGCCCCGCGTTCATCGCCCAGGTAATCAACTTCCTGCTGGTGATGGCCGCCCTCTGGTTCTTCGCCTACAAGCCGGTGGTCAAGACCATCGACGAGCGCCAGAAGAAGATCTCCGACGGCCTCCAGTTTGCCGAAGAATCCAAGCGCCAACTGGCCGAGACGGAGAAGCGCCAGGCCGAAACCCTGCGCGAAGCCAACGCCCAGGCCCAAGCCATCCTCCACGAAGCCCGCGAACGCGCCGGCGCCTACGAGGACGAGCAACGCGCCAAGGTGGCCAACGAGCTCACCGAAATGCGCCGCCGGGCGGAAGACTCCATCCGCCTCGAACGCGAAAAGTCCCTTTCCGAAATCCGCCAGGAAGTGGCCCGCCTCGTCGTGCTCACCAGCAGCAAGGTGCTGCGTAGCGAGCTGACCGAAGAGCAGAAGGCCCGCCTGAACCAGTCCGCCGCCGAGCAACTGGCTGCCGCCCGCAACTAAAACTTTCCCATGTCGCTCGACCCTTACCACACCAAGTTGGCCAAGCGCCTGGCCGTGCTCGTGGCCGAGCAAGGCGACCCTGCCATCGCGCAGGTGCAGCCGACCCTCCAGAAGCTGATCGGCAGCGAGCCCTTGGCCACCCGCCGCGCCTTCTGCAAGGCCTTTATCCGCTACCTCGACCGCGAGATCCGCGCCCGCGAGGTACGCATCGAGCATGCCGGGCCCGTCACCCCAAGCGAAGTCGACGCCCTCGTCGCCCGCTTTACGGCCGAGACCGGCCATCAGGTGACGCCCCGCCTGGTCGAAAACCCCGACCTGATCGGTGGCCTGCGTGTGACCGTGGGCGACAATGTGTATGATGCTTCCGTGGCAGGTTCCCTGAACCGCCTGGCCCTTTCCGTAAACTAATTTACCTTTCCCTCCCAAGCGATGAGTAGCCTGCTGGAACAGATTGAAAAAGAAATCGCGAGCCTGACGACCGGCGTTGCGCAGACCAACACCGGCAAAGTCGTGACCGTCGCCGACGGCGTCGCCCGCGTCGAAGGCCTTTCCGCCGTCATGTATAACGAGCTCCTCGAGTTCGACAACGGCATCAAGGGCATCGCCCTCAACCTCGAAGAAGACACCGTGGGCGTTGTGGCCCTCGGCGACGTCGCCGAGCTGAAGGAAGGGGACACCGTCAAGACGACCGGCCGCCTCCTCCAGGTGCCCGTCGGCCGCGTCATGCTCGGCCGCACGGTCGACGCCCTCGGCCAGCCGGTCGACGGCAAAGGCCCGATCGAGGCCACCGAATACTACCCGATCGAAAAGATCGCCCCGGGCATCATCCCCCGCAAGGGCGTCGACCAGCCGATGCAAACCGGCATCATGGCCGTCGACTCGATGATCCCGATCGGCCGTGGCCAGCGCGAGCTGATCATTGGCGACCGCCAGACCGGCAAGACGACGATCGCGATCGACACGATCATCAACCAGGCCAACATCAACAACCAGGCCAAGCAAGCCGACGGCACCTTCCCCGAAGGCTTCCGCCCGGTCTACAGCATTTACGTGGCAGTCGGCCAAAAGCAGGCCAACATCGCCCGCACCGTCAACGCCCTCGAGCGCGCCGGTGCCCTCGAATACACCATCATCGTCACCGCTGCGGCGGCCGAAAACGCCACCAACCAATACCTGGCCCCCTACGCCGGTTGCGCCATGGGCGAGTGGTTCATGCTCAACGGCATGGACGCGCTGATCGTGTATGACGACCTTTCCAAGCACGCCGCCGCCTACCGCCAGATCTCGCTGATCCTCAAGCGCCCGGCCGGCCGCGAAGCCTACCCCGGTGACGTGTTCTACCTGCACAGCCGCCTGCTCGAGCGCTCCGCCCGCGTCAACGAAGACAACGGCAACGGCTCGCTCACGGCGCTGCCGATCATCGAAACCCAGGCGGGCGACGTTTCGGCCTACATCCCGACCAACGTCATTTCCATCACCGACGGCCAGATCTTCCTCGAGACGGACCTCTTCAACCAAGGTATCCGCCCCGCCGTCAACGTCGGTATCTCGGTGAGCCGCGTGGGTTCTGCCGCCCAGATCAAGGCCACCAAGCAAGTCGCCGGCAAGGTGAAGCTCGAGCTGGCCGCCTACCGCGAACTGGCCGCCTTCGCCCAGTTCGGCTCCGACCTCGACGCGCGCACCAAGCGCCAACTCGAGCGCGGTGCCCGTACGGTCGAGCTCTTCAAGCAGCCCGCCTACAGCCCCAAGCCGACCGAAGTGCAGGTGTCGATCCTCTGGGCCCTCCAGAACAACTACTTCGACGACATCGCGACGGAGAAGGTCCGCGCCGCCTCCGAAAACCTCCAGGAATACCTCGAGACCGGCAAGCGCGACGTGCTCGACCTGATCCTCAAGGAAAAGAAGCTGACGGACGATTCGACTGCCAAGCTGCGTGCGGCGGTCGATGCCTGGAAGCAAAGCTGGAACGGCTAACAAGTCTCACCGGGGAGCGCCCATTAGCGGCGCTTCCCAGCTCTCCCTCCCACCGCTCCCATGGCCAACCTTCGCGACATCCGCAACCGCATCCGCGCGGTCAAGAACACCGGCAAGATCACCCGGGCAATGCAGCTGGTCGCCGCTTCCAAGATGAAGCGCGCCCAAGACGCGGCCATCCAAGGCCGCCCTTACGCCGAGCTGCTCGCCCGCCTGCTGGACGCCCTGCTGGAGAATCAGCCGGAGTTCGAGCACCCGTTCTTCGAAGAGCGCCCGGTCAACGTGCGCGGTGTGCTGGTCATCAGCTCCGACCGCGGCCTGGCGGGCCCGCTCAACTCCAACCTCTTCCGTGAGGTGACGCAGCTCCCGGCCGAGACGAAGTTCTTTACCGTGGGCCGCAAGATCAAGCAGTTCATCGCGCGCACCCACCGCAACCTCGAAGCCAGCTTTGAGGTGACGGAGGAGGCCCGCTTTGCCGAGCTGCGCCCGATCGTCGAAATGATGATCGATCTCTACAAGAAGGGCGAGATCGACACTGTCGAGGTGCTCTACCCCAAGTTCAAGAACACCCTCGTGCAGGTGCCCACCCGCGAGACCTTCCTGCCGCTGCCCGAGTTCCACGTGCAGCTGACTGCAGCCCACGAAGCCGCCGGCATTGAGCGCGTGCAAGACCAGCGCGACATGAAGTTCGAGCCCAGCCCCGAGGCCATCCTCGAACAGCTCCTCGACCGCTTCATCAAGCGCGAAATCTACCAGCGCCTGCTCGACGCACGCGCCTCCGAGCACAGTGCGCGGATGGTGGCCATGAAGGCCGCCACCGACAACGCCAAGAAGCTCGGCAACTCGCTGACGCTCCAGTACAACAAGGCGCGCCAAGCCGCCATCACTCAAGAAATTCTCGAAATCACCGCCGCCGCCTCTTCCAACTAAAGCCCGGCGACTTTTCCCAAACCATTTCTCACCTTTACGCTCATGAGCCAAAACGTTGGTAAAATCGTTCAAGTCCTCGGCGCCGTTGTCGACGCGCAATTTTCCGCTGAGAAAGTGCCCGCCATTTACGGTGCGCTCGAAGTGCACTACACAGTCGACGGCCAAGAGACCAAGCTGGTGCTCGAAGTGCAGCAGCACTTGGGCGAAGGCCGCGTCCGCGCCGTTGCCATGAGCAGCACCGAAGGCCTCGTGCGCGGCATGGACATCGTCGACACCCAGGCCGCCATCTCCGTGCCCGTCGGTGAAGGCGTGCTCGGCCGTATCTTCAACGTCGTGGGCGACCCCGTCGACGAGCGCGGCCCCGTGACCTACGAAAAGCGTTACGAGATCCACCGCCAGCCGCCCCCCCTCGTCGAGCAATCGACCAAGGCCGAGATCCTCGCGACCGGCATCAAGGTGATCGACCTGATCTGCCCCTTCACCAAGGGTGGCAAGGTCGGCGCGTTCGGCGGTGCCGGCGTGGGCAAGACCGTCGTCATCATGGAGCTCATCAACAACATCGCGAAGAGCTACGGCGGTTACTCCGTGTTCTGCGGCGTCGGTGAGCGCTCCCGCGAAGGTAACGACCTTTACTGGGAAATGAGCGATGCTGGCGTGATCGACCAGAAGAACATCGAAAACTCCAAGGTGGCCCTGTGCTACGGCCAGATGAACGAGCCGCCCGGCGCCCGTATGCGCGTGGCCCTCACCGGCCTCTCGATGGCGGAATACTTCCGCGACGAGCAAGGCCTGGACGTGCTGCTCTTCGTCGACAACATCTTCCGTTTCTCGCAAGCCGGTTCCGAAGTGTCCGCGCTGCTCGGTCGCTCCCCCTCCGCGGTGGGCTACCAGCCGACGCTCGCCACCGAGATGGGTAACCTCCAGGAGCGCATTACCTCCACCAAGAAGGGCTCCATCACCTCCTTCCAGGCGGTTTACGTGCCGGCCGACGACTTGACCGACCCTGCGCCGGCCAACACCTTCGCCCACTTGGACTCCACCATCGTGCTCGAGCGCCGTATTGCCGAGCTGGGCATCTACCCGGCCGTCGACCCGCTTTCCTCCACCTCCACCGCCCTCGACCCCGCAGTGGTGGGCAAGGAGCACTTCGAAGTGGCCCGTGGCGTGCAAAGCGTGCTCCAGCGCTACAAGGACCTGCAGGACATCATCGCGATTCTCGGTATCGACGAGCTCTCGCCCGACGACAAGCTCTCCGTCTACCGCGCCCGCAAGATCCAGAACTTCCTCTCGCAGCCCTTCCACGTGGCCGAAGTCTTCACCGGTATCCCCGGTGTGATCGTGCCGATCGAGGAAACCATCAAGGGCTTCAAGATGATCCTCGATGGCGAGCTCGACCACATCGACGAAGCCGACTTCCGCTACAAGTCGAGCATCGACGCCGTGATCAAGGCCCACGAGAGCAACCAGGACTAAGCCCATGCCGCTCAAGCTCGAAATCGTCACCCCCGAACGCCTCGTCTTCAGCAGTATGGTGGACCACGTGGTGCTGCCCACCGAAGAGGGCGGCGAGATCGACGTGCTGCCGGGCCACATCCCGCTGCTCACCATGATCGAACCGGGTGAGCTGCGCTACTTCCAGGGCCAAGGCTCCGAGTCCATCGCCATCGACAAAGGCTTCATCGAAGTCATCGGCGACGAAGTGCGCGTGCTGACCGAGGCCGCCATCGAAGTGAAGGCCATCGACGCCAGCGTGCTCGAACGCGCGCGCCTGGATGCCGAGCAAGCCCTCACCGAGGCCCGCACCTCCGGCGAAGACCCGGCCGTGCTCGAAGAGCTCGAGACCAAGGCCCGCTTCGCAGTCGTCCAAAAGATCGTGGCCGAGAGCAAGCGCTCGTAGCCCTACTGCGTAAAGGATTTCCGCAATCGACCGATGTTCAGAAGCGATGGCTTCCGAGCATCGGTCTTTTTTTGCCTCCCTGCCTGCAATCGCGCTGCTGGCCCTCGCCGGCTGCGAAACCACCGGCAGCCAGGCCACGCCACCGCCCACCTCGCCCACCACCGTACGGCAGGCCATCGTGGCGGCCAAGCGTGTGGAGCAGGGTGGGGAAGGGCGCTCCTCCGTCCTCGGCGGCGGCACCTCCATGATGCCGCTCTACGGCGAAGACACCGTCATCGTCTACGCCCCCATCGCCTTTGAAGACCTGGAGGCCGAGATGGTGGTGGCCTACCGCAACGCACAGAACAAGATCGTGACGCACCGGCTGCTCAAGCGCTCGCCCAAAGGCTGGATCGCGATGGGCGATAACAACCGCACGCTCGACGATGAGTATGTGACGCCCGATAACCTCATCGGCGTCGTCTATACCGTGCTCTACACCAATACGCCCACCACGGCGCCCTGAGCGGCCTTAGCGGGCCCTTCCCGCAGTCAAAAGAAAAGAGCCGGCTGCGATACCGGCCCTTTTCGGCAACAACGATTCTGTCTATCTGTCTTGTCTCTGTCTGCTAAAGGCTAGTAGCGCTTCCCGTGGACGACTTGCAGGGCGGTCGTCTGAGTATCGGCGGCGTGGAGCATGCCCACCACGATGCCCACCAGGTTGTCGGCGCGGACGACGGTCGGGTCGATCACCGCATTGTTGGCGCCCTTGGCCAGGATCTCAGCGCCAATGCTCACCACTTGGTGGCCGACCAGATCGCCTTCGGCGTCGCGGTAGACAGCGATCATGCCGGGGCGCAGGCTCGCAGTGTCAACCGCTTGCACGATCAGCAGCGAGTTGCTGCCGAAAAAAGGCTCCATCGAATTACCGGCGGCCTGAAACACGCTCCAGTCGGGGCGGAGGCTCGCCAGTTGCTCGGCATCGCTCAGAGCTTGCTCGGGCGAGACGGAGGAGACGGGCGCACCTGCGAAAGTCAATTGGGTGCCACAGAGGATGGAGAAGAAGCAGACCAGGAATCGCAGGGTTGTTGCCATGATCCTAGAATACTCGCTTATTGTCTTCCAAACTATTCGTGGAATCGCGTAACTTGCTGCGTAAGTTGCTCGTCTTCAGGAGGGTATCTGGATTAGACGCAAGCGCCAATTACACTTACGCTATCCTGTTATCCTGCGGATCAGGCATAAGCCTAACCATCATGCCAAAGATAGCGGATTACGCTCCCGATTCTGGGTCTATTCCACGAGTGCATACGTAAAACAACCTACCGAGCGCCGTAACCGAGCCCTAAAAGGCGGCCATGCTTGCAATAAAACGTCCCTCCGGCTAGCTTGGCACCAGTTCTTTCCGCGGTTCGGGTCCGGTCTTTGGCGGGAATCAGCCCGCCATTCCAACCCAGGAAGCGAAAAATGACACCGCGCACACCTCGGATCCGCGACCAGAAAGCAGCTAGTGCGACCAAGCAACTGGCCCTGGCCGAGACCTGGAAAGCGCTCACCAAGTCGAACCGCATCGGGACGGCCTGGACGTTCGCCAAGCTCCGGTAAGGGTACCTACACGATAAAATAGAAAATAAACGGGGCGGGCAGACCAAAATCTGCCCGCCCTTTGTCTGCGGTACCGCTATTTTGGCGGCTAAAACGAGATCAGATCAAAAGTGTCAACGATTTTCTCGGATTTTGCTTGCATTTTTCACCCGGGCGTAATACGTTCGTGTCAGTTCTTTAAGAAAGATTACGGAAAGAGACTTTTGACGGGAAATTTTTCCGGTCATCTACCAACACAGACAATGAATACGCAAAACACTGCGATCCGTAATCATAAGGAGTCTCGTCCCGCGAAGCCGCTGGTGCGTCGTCAACCGCTCAGCCTCAGCTCCGTGTCCTCCTACACCGGGGGTTCCTGGACGGGTTTCCGTTTCCGCTAATCACGGGAACATCCTAAGCTAAACTAGAAATAAAACTGGGGCGGATAGGTCTTTGACCTATCCGCCCTTTGCATTTTCTGGCAAGAGCTGGTAAATTTACTTGCGTTGCTGCCGTAATATTACAGTTGGAACTACTGGGAATTCCCCCGGTCGAAGGAGCAAACCCTGGAATGCAAACAGTCTACATCATAGAAGACGACAAGCTATTGTGTGATCTGCTGTCGGGCTTGATCGAGACTGAGATCGACCTCGAAGTGGTCGGTGCTCATGGCGATGGCACCGAAGGCCTCCGCCAATGCCAACTGAAGAAACCCGACGTCCTCATCTGCGACCTGCATCTGCCAGGGCTCAATGGGATGGAGATCGTGCAGCGCCTGAAGGCCGACCGCCCGGAGATCCGGATCCTCGTGGTGAGCGGCATCTTCAACCTCGCACGCATCAAGCGGGTATTGCTGTCGAAAGCCGACGGCATCATCGAAAAGACCGCCGGCCTCGAAGAAATGCGCAAGGCCCTCAAGTCGGTCGCCTCGGGCCAATCGTATTACAGCCCCGAAATCCTGCGCCGCATGCCGGAGCTGCTCAGCGTGCAGCCTTCCGACGGCAGCCTGGAGAGCCTCACCACGCGTGAGCGCGAGGTGCTGCAGCTGATTGGAGAAGGCCATACGACCAAGGAGATTGCCTCCAAGTTGAGCATCTCCGTGCGCACGGCCGACGTCCACCGCACACACCTGATGCAAAAGCTGAAGGTGCACAATGTGGCTGGCCTCACCCGCGCCTCGATCCAGTTCGGACTCGTCAAGCCTGCCGCGTCGCTGTAAAGCCACGCACAGATCGCACTAAACAAACAAGCCCGTCCGCGACCAGCGAACGGGCTAAAAGGCTTTTAAAGGGCAGATCCTAACTTTAGGCGGCTTAATTGCCGAAGAAGAACACCGTCAGGCCGAGGCTGAAGGTAAAGCCCTTGGCCGTCACGTCGTCCAGATAGCCCACATCGCCCGTCATGACGTAGTTGTAGCCCCTCATCCGCACCTAAGCACAGGGGCGGTAGTTGAAATCGCCACCGACCGACAGGGCGTTGGTGATGAAGTAGGCGGCGTTGAGCTTGAAGGTGGTACCGTTGAAGTCGACCGAACCGTCGACATCGTCAGCTTCCAGCTCGGATTTGCTGGAGGCCGCCTAAAAAAGCCGCGAAGCAATCCTTCGCGGGCTCAAAGTATAGCTCACCGATTGTGGTCGACTAGGCTTGGCGGCGCCGGAAGGCGAGGCCGAACGCGGCGAGTGAGCCGAGCACCAGGGCGTAGGTCTTGGGCTCGGGGATGGCCGTGCCAGAGACGCTCACATCGTCAAATGCGATGCTCACGGCGCCACCCAGGCTGGCCGCGCCGATGCGCAAATCTAGCAGGGAGCCAGTCCCCTCGATAGCCCACGAAAACGGCTGGAATTGGCCGATGGTGGTACCTTCGCCTAAGCCGTCGAAATTGCTGTCCACTGCCGCCCGGCCGGAGCCGTTGTGGGTGATCTGAAAGAGATCAGTGTAGCCGCCGCCGTCGATCTGATATTGCACGGTCACGAGATCACCGTCGGACCAAAAGTAGCCGCTCTCGTAGGAGGAGGCAAAATAGGCGCCAATCGACAGGTCCGCCAGCCCGGCAATGGCGACGTTTTCGAAGGTGACATAGCCGGTGCCCGTAATGCCGGGATCCTTACCAATATCTTCGGCCGCAAAGAAGCTCGTGCCCGAGGGAGGGGTGCCGAAGGAATTCGCCGCGCTAATGCTGATGCCGTCGCTGTCGACGCGGCCCCAGTAGTCGTTGAGGCCATCGGAAGCTTCCGCATCCGACAGGCTGTAGGCTACCGCGGAATCTTCAAAATCTTCGAAAAGGACAATGGCTGCATTGGTCGCCAGTGGCGCGACAGAGGCGAAAAGAAGAGAGCAAACGAAATCTTTCATGGATAATCTAATTGGGCGTTATGTAATGACAAGTCTATACAATTTAAAGGCTTTTTCTTACGGCCAATGCCTGGGAAGATTAAGCTAAAAAACAGTTAGACCAAGAGGTTTTTGACCTCGCGTAATGGCGTGAGAATCAACCCCTTGGCAAGCGCAAAACTACGTTGGCGTATAGCCTTAACCGACTCTAATCGATCGTCGTATAACCGCGACCGCCGGCCTGCAGGGTGTGTTGCTGGCCGTCGTATTCGAGCACGAGCGCCTCGCCGTCGGTAAAACGAATCTGGAGCGGGCCATTGCGCGGGATGGGGTCGGTGCTTTCGCCCGCGAGCAGGGTGCCGCGGAAGAGGCGCTCGCCGGTGGTATCGTTGGTCACGATCAGCGTAACCGTATCGGTGGCCCGGATGATCAGGCTGTCGGTGGCGTAGGGCGAGCTGTTGAGCGGGCGAGGACCGCCGCCCAGGCTTTGCCCTTGCGTGGTGGGGGGCGAGACGACTTCAGGCGAGGAATCGCCGCGGCTCAGCAGGACGATGAGCCACACCAGGATGCCTACGATGACAAATGCGACCACCCCGACGGCGGCCATCAGGTAGGAGGTAGGGATGGGCAGGCTCTTGGAAGTGTCTTCCTTCTTTTCCTTGGCATCGCTACGGTCTTCTTCCTCTTCACCCTGACGCCGTGGACGGCCGGTGTATTCGCTCTCGGCCAACACGTCTTCCTGACCCGGCAGCTCCATGCGACCAAAGGTCTCGCGCAGGCCGCCCCCTCGATGGCTCTGGTTGGCCGCTTGCTGCGCCAGCCGCGCATTGTTGGTCTCGTAATCGGTCAGGATCTGATCGGGATCGAGGCGGAGAAACTTGGCGTAATTGCGGAGAAAGCCTCGGCGGTAGATCTCGGGGAGGGGCACGGTCATCGAGCCGTCTTCCATCGCCATCAGGTAGTCGGCCCGGATCTTGGTCGCCTCCGCCGCCTCTCGGATGGAGATTCCTTTACGCTTCCGTGCTTCTTCCAGTCGTTCGCCGATGGTCATAATCCCGCTCAAAGTGTGTGTTCGGTGGTCTGTTTATAGTGGGGTGGCGAGGGCATGTGCAACCGGAATGTCACCCACCGCCGATTAGTAGGTAAACGTAACGCCGATCAAGAGCAAGCCATACACGGCCATCGCGCCACCCACCATCCGGCTGCGGCCCGCGCCCGCGTAGAGCCATTCGAAAAAGTTGCGCAGGATCCACGGCGAATGGCCGAGCACCAGGCAGGCCAGGATCACGAGGTAGGCAAAGCCGACGAGGAAGAGCCGCTGCGGCAGCTCGTACCAGCCAAAGGCGCTGCGCAGGATCTCCAGGCAGAGCAGCAGGCTAAGCGCACACAGGCCGCGCACGGCGAGGAAATCCTTCACGTAGACGAAGCTCCCGACCAGCACCAGCGCGAAGAGGCCGAAGATCAGGTGCCGGTAGCTCCCGAAGTCCGCCGGCGAAAGGTTCAGCATCTTGTAGAGAAACCATACGCCGCCTGCGCCCATGAACACATAGCTGGCCAGCACGCTGCGCGGGAAAGCCTGCATCGCTCGCTGCCACGCCGGGTGGTTGAGCACAAATAGCACGCCGAGCACCAGCAGCACTAGGCCGGTCAATAGAGTGGTTGGGGCAAGAGACAACGTCATGACGCTTCCTCGCAGCACAACACGCCTCCGCCAGATTGGAAAGATAAAAGCAGGCGGGGGCCAATTAGAGCCACGGATGATCAGGATCAAACACGGATAAAGACTAAATCCGCTTGAGCAAATTGGGCGACATGAGGCGTTTGAACTCCACCTTCTCGCGTCCAAAGTTGATCAGCAAGCCGACTGGAACATCCGTGGCCTTAAGCTCATTAATCAATTGGGCTTCATCGCGGGAACAGTAGCCAGCCGCCACCTTCAACTCCACCATAACGGTATTTTCGATCAGCAAATCCGCGAAGTAGTCGCCCACAACCACTCCCCGGTAATGTACTTTCAAAGCGACCTCAGCTTCGGCCTTCAAACCACGGTGTAGTAGTTCAACTTGCATCGCCCTCTGATAAACCTTCTCCAGAAAGCCGTAGCCCAACTCGCGATGAACCTGAAAGGAAGCACCAATGATCTCGCGCGTGATATTTTCGAATGCCAGATCCACCTAGCGGATCAAAGCTGGGACTACGACTTTGGCAAGAACTTCACGAATCGAAGAATCCGTGTTTATCCGTGCTAATCCGTGGCCAGCAATGCCTCTCCGACCGTCACTTCCGGCTCGTCTTCCTTCAGCACCAGCTCGCCTTTGACGATGGTGGTCGAGTGCTCGTGGATATGCACGGGCACGATCTGGCCCACCAGGCGCTCGCTTGCGGGGAAGAGGACTTTGCGGTAGTTGGGCGTGCGGCCCATGAAGATGCCTTCGCCCTTGCGCGCCGGCCCTTCGACCAACACTGGCTGCACGGTGCCGACCAGCGCGGCGTTGCAGGCCAGAGAGTGCCCGGCGAGGATGTCGAGCAGCGCCTGGTTGCGCGCTTCCTTCACCTCTTCGGGCACGTTGTCGAGCATTTCCGCCGCCTTGGTACCGGGGCGGGGGGAATAGCGGAAGATGAAGGCCATGTCGAAGGCCAGCTCGTCGAACAAGGCCTGCGTTTGGGCAAAATCGTCGTCCGTCTCCCCCGGAAAGCCCACGATAACGTCGGTCGAGAGGCAGATATCGGGGCGTACCTCCCTCAGCTGGGCCACGATCTCGCGGAAGCGACGCACCGTGTAGGGGCGGCGCATGATCCGCAGCACGCGGTCGCTGCCGCTCTGGAGAGGCAGGTGCACGTAAGGCATCAGCTTTTCCAGACGCCCATAGGCCTCCACCAAGTCGCGCTGGAAGCCGCGCGGGTGGGGGGAGGTGAAGCGGATGCGCTCCAAGCCGTCGATCGCATTGACGCGCTCCAGCAGCTGCACAAAGGGGCTGATGCCGTCGCGATAAGGGATCTGGCGCATACCGTAGCTGTTCACGATCTGGCCCAGCAGCGTCACTTCCTTGGTGCCGTTGGCCACCAGGCCTTCGATTTCGGCGCAAATGGCGTCCATCGAGCGGTAGCGCTCGGCGCCGCGTGTCTTGGGGACGATGCAAAAGCTGCAGTGCATGTTACAGCCCTGCATGATGCTGACGAAGGCGCTGACCTGCCGCTCGCCCTGGCTGTGGCCCTTGATCGTCTCTTCGCTGCCAGCCTCCTCGGCCAGCTCCACCAGCGTCTCCGGGCGGGGGCCAAGGCCGCGTTGGGTAGCGATCATGCGGTCGAGCAAGTCCGGCACACGGTGAAACTTCTGGGTGCCCACCAGCAAATCGAGGTCGGGCAGGCGGTCGACGAGCTCTTCGCCGCGATTCTGCGCCATGCAGCCCATTACGCCTACGACAAAGTTGGGATTGGCGCGCTTACGGCGCACGAGGTGCCCGGCCTTGCCGATCGCCTTTTGCTCCGCCTGGTCGCGCACGGCGCAGGTGTTGAGCAGCACCACATCCGCATCGTGCTCGCTTTCGACGATCGAATAGCCGCGGCCACGCAACATTTCGGCCACCGCTTCCGAGTCGCGCTCGTTCATTTGGCAGCCGTAAGTCTTGATATAAACGCGGTTCATGGCAGTCAGAAAGGAGCTTTTAGCATGGCGTACGGCCGCAATTATTGTCAATCATCGGGGGCCTTCGCCTTTCGCCCGCCAAACGGGCACCCTTTCTCCTTTCACCGGGCTAAGGAGGCAGCCACAATGGTCGATCTGATGGAGTGGTAGCAGCAATGGGTAAACCTCCCGTGAGCAGCCAAAACCAGACTTGGTCCGCCGCGCTTCTCAACCTGAGCGACGAAGCGCTGTTTCTGGTCGTGCACACGCCCGAGCGCGACGAGTGGACGGTGAAGTGGGCTTCCCAGGTCGCGATCAACAAATTCGGCCTCGAATTTGGCACCGTCATCGGCACCTGCGCTTCCGATGCCGAGGCCAACCAGATGTTCGCCCTGCTGGAGGAAGTGCAGCAAACCCGCCAACAGCACGAGCGCGTCTGCACCTATCGGGACGTGCGTTACCTGATGAAGGCCGCCCCTTGCGACGACGGCGTGCTCGTCAAATCCAGCGAAACCTCCGCTGTGCACGGCCTGCAGGAGCATCAGCGGCTGGAGCTGGCGATGGCCTCGATCCACGAGGGCCTGTGGGACTGGCCCGATGTCGAAAGCGACGACATGTGGTGGTCGGACCGGTATTACCAGCTGCTCGGCTACGAGCCGCAGTCCCTGCCCGCGACTGCCAACTGGGTCAAAAGCCACGTCCACCCCGACGACCGCTTGCGCCTGGATGAAACGGTGGAAGGCCACATCCGGAGCGGCGGCGGGCGCAGCATCGATCTCCGCCTGAATACCCGCGACCGAGGCTACCGCTGGTTCCGCATCCGGGCGATCATGCTGCGCGAGCACGACGGGCGCATCCGGGGTATGGGCACGCTGGACGACATCCACGAACAGCACGAGACCGAGCAGGAGCTCCGCTACACCAAGGAACGCCTCGAGCTGGCCCTCGACGCTTCCAACGATATCGTCTGGGACTTCTACAACCTCAAGACCGGCGAAATCTGGTTTTCCGACCAGGCGCTCCACCTGCTCCGCATCCCGGAAGAAGAGCGGCCCGAGCGCTTCCAGAAGGCCCTGCTCTTCATCCACCCCGACGACCGGCCGGTGGTGCTCGAGCGCGTCAACAACG
Source organism: Verrucomicrobiota bacterium JB022 (assembly GCA_030673845.1). NCBI lineage: Bacteria > Pseudomonadati > Verrucomicrobiota > Verrucomicrobiota bacterium JB022. The sequence continues at coordinate 240,556 of JAUTCQ010000013.1, read as the reverse complement.
CGACCGAGGCCAACGACCAGCTGGGGCTCGAAATGCGCCTGCGCTGCGGCGACAACTGGCGCTGGTTCAACTGCGTCGGGCGGACCTTGCGCGACGAAAAAGGTGTCGTCTCCCGCCTCGTCGGCACCCTCACCGACATCCATGACCGCAAGACCACCCAGCTCCAGATCGAGCAGGCCAACGAGCGCCTGGAGCAGCGCGTAAAAAACCGCACCCAAGAGCTGGAAGACGTCAACTCTGCCCTGCGCGAAGCGCTGAAGCGGGAGGCCGCCTCCAGCCGAGAGCTGGCCCTGAACGAGCGCCGCCTGCGCATGTTGACCGAAGCTGCCGCCTCGATCATCTGGACGACCGACAAGGCGGGCAACTTCGTGGAGCCGCAACCCTCCTGGCAGGAATACACAGGCCAGAGCGAAGAAGACGCCGCCGGCCTGGGCTGGCACCGCATGATCCATGAAGACGACGCCGAGCACTTCCTGCGCGAGTGGAAAGACTCGCTCCATGAGGTAAAGGCGTTTGCTGCCGAGTGCCGCCTCTGGTGCCAGCAGATCCGCCGCTACCGCTACTTTGCCGTCAAAGCCCTGCCCCTGCTGCGCGGGGAGGCCAGCGTGCTGGAATGGGTCGGCAGCATGACGGATATCCAGGCGCAGAAAGACGACGAAAAGCAGCTCCGCAATTACGCGCGCGAGCTGCAGGCGCGCAACGACTACCTGCAGGAGTTTGCCTACGCCGCCTCGCACGACCTGCGCGAGCCACTGCGCAAGATCCAGGCCTACTCCAACCTCTTCAACGAAGAGTTTGGCGAAGGCATCGCCGAAGAAGGGCGCGGCTACCTTACCAGCATGCAGCGCGCCGCCGAACGCATGGAAAAGCTGATCGACGACCTGCTGCAGTATTCGCGCGCCTCCACCGCCAGCTTTGAGCCCGAGCAAGTCGACCTGCAGCAGATCCTCGGCGAAGTCTACGAAGTGCTCGAGTTTGCAGTGCGCGAGGCAGAGGCACAGATCACGATCGGCGAGCTGCCCAGCGTGCCCGGTCAGCCGACCCTCCTGCGCCAGCTCTTCCAGAACCTCATCAGCAATGCCCTGAAGTATCGGCGCAACGAGGTGCCCCCGCGCATCGAAGTGCTCGCCCGCACCGAAGTCGAGCCACCCGAGCCGGGCGGCGGACCCAAGGCCTGGCACGTCATTACCGTGCGCGACAACGGGATCGGCTTTGACCCAAAGCACGCGGAGCGTATCTTCAAGCCGTTTCGCCGCCTGCATACCCGCCAGCAGTATGAAGGCACCGGCATCGGCCTGGCCATCTGCCGCCGCATTGTGGAGCGCCACCGCGGCCGCATCGAAGCCACCGGCCGACCCGACCAAGGGGCTACGTTCACCCTCCACCTCCCCGCTTTCTAACCATGATCAGCTCCCAGCCACACGCAAAAAGATCGGCAGCGGATCACGCCGCCGTCTTCATCGTGGACGACGACGCCGACGATTGCATGCTCATGCGCAAGGCATTTCAACGCAACGATCTGCAGAATCCCCTTACGATCCTGCACAACGGAGAGGAATTGCTGAACCACCTGCGCGCGCTGCCCACGGCCACCAAAGCGGCTCGACCTCGGCTGCCCGGCCTGATCATTCTCGACCTCAACATGCCAGTCATGGACGGTCGAGAAACCCTACAGGAGCTCAAGTCGGACCCGGCGCTGCGACACATCCCCGTGATCATCGTCAGCAGCTCCGCCGCGCCCGAAGACGTGCACCGCATGTACGACCTCGGCGTCAACGCTTACATGACCAAGCCCGTAACTTTCGACACCCTTGTCCAGACCGTGCACTGCCTCAGCGAATACTGGCTGAAAACCGCGCTGATCCCCTCTGCCTGCTAATCTTTTCCGGCCCGCTTCCCGCATATTATGGAATCTCCCGTCATCCGCCTCCTGCTCGTAGAAGACGACCGAGAGGACGTTTTTCTCTTTCGCAAGCTGCTCAACAAGATCCGCCCGCTACGCTTCGACCTCGTGGTATGCGAAGGCGTCAAGGAAGCCCTGAAGATCCTGGACCAGCAGCATATAGACTTGATCATCAGCGACTTTGTGCTCGGACTCGAAAGCGGGCTCGACCTGCTGAAGCACCTCCGCAAATCGGAAACGGCTCCCCCCGTCATCATGATCACCTCGATGGACCAGCGGGAGGTCGACATCGCCTGCATGCGCGCCGGGGCCAAGGAATACCTCAAGAAGGGCTCCATGACCTCCGAGCTGCTCGACCGCACGATCCGCTATACGCTGCGCAACCACCAGGCCGAGCAGGACCTGAAGGCGGCCCTCAACGTGCGCGACCAGATGCTCTCCATCATTTCGCACGACATTTGCGCGCCCATCGCCACCCTCCGTAGCACCTTCAAGTTTTGCGCCGAGCAGGTGGAGCAGCAGCCTACCCCTACGCTCAAGAAGTTCCTTTCGCGCGGGGAAACCAATGCCGAGCAACTGCTCGACCTCACGACCAAGCTCCTGCACTGGGCCCGCGCCCAGACCGACCATCTCGTCGTCGCGCCCGAAGTCATCGAATGCGTCGACCTCATTCGCACCGTGCATGCGGCCCTCGAGCCTGTGCTGCACGGCAAGGAGCTTGAGCTGGTGGCTGAAGTCGAACAAGACGCCATCATCTACGCCGACCGCGAAATGGTCGAAACGGTGCTGCGCAACCTGCTGAGCAACGCGATCAAGTTCTCCCACCACGGCAAGACCGTCTACCTCACCATCCGCACGGTGAAGGACGAAACGCACCTGATCGTGCGCGACGAAGGCCTGGGGATGGGCGAGGAGCTGCGCGCCAGCCTCTTCGACCAGCGCAAGAAGACCTCGCGGCCCGGCACGAGCAACGAAGCGGGCCACGGGCTGGGCCTGATGCTCGTAAAGAGCTTTGTGCAGCGCAACCACGGCGCGATCGAAGTCGAGTCGGAGCTGGGCGTCGGCACCACCTTCACCGTCAAGCTGCCCAACCACGTCGTCTCGACCAAGAGCTGAGGTCCGTCTTTACTGAATTCGAAAAACAAAAAGGCCGGATGCGGGTTAAAGCGCATCCGGCCAAATTATATCCGGGCCTTGTCGGCGGGCGGTTTAAGCCTCGTCCGAAGAAGCAGCCTTCTTGGCCGCCGTTTTACGGGCAGTCTTTTTGGCGGCGGCCTTGCGGGCCGTTTTCTTCGTCGCCGTCTTTTTGGTGGCGGTTTTCTTGGCCGCAACCTTCTTGGTCGTGGCCTTTTTGGCCGCCTTTTTCGCGGCCGGCTTGGCGGTTTCCACCGGCTTCACTTCCGGGGTAGGTGCTGGGGCGGGCTCAGGCTCAGGGGCCGGAGCGGCTTCCACCTTGGGCTCTGCCGGCTTGGCCGCAGCCTTCTTGGCGGCGGTTTTCTTCGCTGCCGTCTTGCGAGCGGCCTTTTTGGCGGCCTTCTTCGCCGGCTTTTCAGCAGGCTGGGCGACAGCCGGGGCAGCTTCGGCCTTGGCCGGTTGCTCCTTGGAGGCAGCGGTCTTGGCTTCTTGCGTGGAGGGGACGGCCTGGGCACGTTCTTCGCGCTTGGCCGGCTCCAACTCGCCCGGTTGCGGTGCAAACTGGTTTACGAGAGTCTTGCCGGGCAGCTTGGCGAGCGCTTCGAGCGGGTTCTTGGCTTTGAAGCCTTCACCCGAACCACCCTTGCGGCCTTTGCGACCACGGCGGCGGCTGGCGTCGCTTCCGGAGCCGGCTTCCGACTTGGCGTCGCCGGGGCCTTGGTAGGCCTTCAACGCGTCGAGGGGAGAACGGACGGCGGGCTTGGCGGCACCGGCTTCTGCTGCGGGTTGCGCGGTCGGCTGGGCAGCGGGCTCAGTCGGGGCCAGAGCGGCTTCGACGGCGGCCACGGAGGGCTCGCCGGCCTGCATGGGCTCCGGCTGGCCTTCGCGCTTTTCACGCTGCTGGCGGGTGCGCTCGAGGCGTTCCTCGTCGCGCGGCCCACGGCGGTCGCGGTCACGATCACGGTCGCCTCCGCGCTTCCCTTCGCGACGGTCGTCGCGTTCACGGCGCTCACCCCGGCCTTCGCGGCGGTCGCCACGGTCTTCACGCTCACGGCGTTCGCGACGCTCGCCCTTTTCGGGGCGGTCTTCGCGCTGCTCGCTACGTTCGGCGCGTTCGGCACGCTCCGGGCGGCCTTCACGCTCTTCGCGGCGGCCCTTTTCGCGGCGATCTTCACGACGCGGCTCGGGCTGCTTTTCGGTGGGCTCTTCGTCGGCTTCGGGAGCGGGTCCCGGCTCTTCGGAGCCCGTAATGTCGGAAACTTCGGCGGCGTTGGCTTCGGCGGCGTTGGCCTCGGCGTCTTCACCGCTGCGGTCGCGGTTCTTGCGACGACGGCGGCGGCGGCGGCGCTTCTTGTCGCGGTTGCCGCCATCGTCCTCACCTTCGCCCTTGGGCTGCTCGTCACCCTCGCTATCGTCCGTATCGACTTCGAGGTCGCGGCGCTCTTCGGCCTCGATCTCTTCGCGCGGGACAGTGTAGGGGATGGGCTGCGGGTCGGGGTAGGGGATCTCGCGGACGGGTGCCAGCGGCTTTTCAACGAGGCGCTGCGGGCGGATGACGACATCCGTCACGATGTTACCGGTGCGATTGCTGAGCACGTCGGCCACGGCCTGGGCGACCATGTTGGGGTCGATCACGCTCTGCGGGCGGCGGTCGTTGGCGGGCGGGGCATCGCTCGGGCGCCAGCGGTTGGGCATGGGGCAGACGTTCGTCACCTTCACGCCGTAGTCGCGCAGTTCGGCAAAGAGGGCCTCGCCCATCCAGCGCAGGCCACCGGCGGAGGCCGCACCCACCGGGCCGCCACGAGCCGTTTCCGGGTCCGACGAGCCGATGTTGATGATGTAGCCCTGCATCCGGCACAGGCCTTCCAGCACGGTGCGGGTGATGACGAGCGGGCAAAGGAGGTTGACGGCGAGGCAGCGCTGCAGCTCCGGGCCGGTCACTTCGTGCCAGTCCTGGCGGGGGACCATCTTGGCATTGTTGACGACTACGTAAACAGCGTCTTCCTGCTCAATGATGTCACGTGTGCAGCGTTCGACGGCGGCCGGATCGCTGAGATCGCACGGCACGGGACGAAAGTCCACGTTGTTGAACGGCATCTGCGTGTAGTTGCCACCAAGGCCGTAAACGCGAAAGCCCAATTCCAGGAGCTTACGGGAAATCGCGGCACCCAGGCCGGTCGAAGCTCCAGTCACAATTGCTACGTCCATACAAAAACAAAAATATACAAAGAGGGTGCGGAATCGGCAGGAGAAGGGGGATTTTCTACGACCACCGGGTAAGCATGAAAGCGCGTTGTTAGCATGGACGTGGCCCAAATGCAAGCCGGTGATGCCGCGTAGCTTGACGTTGACGCGAAATTTCTCGCGTCTGCCTCATCTTCAGGCCTGCTTCTGGATCAATCGGATCAGCCCGCCGAGCCCTGGAATTTGCGCGTAGAAATGGCTGCCCGAGTCCCAGAAATCGTAGTGCAGCGCCACTCGACCGTCGCCGCCAAAGCGGACTTGCGACATTCCGACCGAGCGGGTGGTGTGGCGCCTGAAGAGCTTCCAGGTGATCGCCATCTCCCAGCGCACGTAATGATCGTGACCGTTAGTAATTACTTCCTGAAAGTCGACACGCACCGCTTCCGCTTTTTGGGCGGTCTTGGCAAAATAGTCGCGGATGTTCTCGTTGCCGACTTTGGTCGCCAGCGTGTCGTAAAGGATCGCCTCGGGCCCATAGACGTCGCAGGCCTGCGCGCGCACCTGGTCTGGCTTCAGATCGCGCATGAAGTCCTGAAAGCGCTCCATCGCCCGCTTGCTTTCGATGCTATGGGGTTGGAGGGTGCCGACTCGCTCTGGGGCGGTCAGCCGGAGCATTTCCGAGTAATCCATCGTGCAGCGTAGGCGAGTTGCGACGGGCCTTCCGCCCAAATCATGCCAACGGTCTTAATAGCGATGCGAACGGCCCAGATAGCCAAGCATCCACATCTCCGTCCAGATCCGGAAGCGACCGGCGGCAGTGATGCGGCCGACCATTTCTTCCTCTTCCTCGTCGTTGTTGAGGAAGCCGAGCTGGCGGTTGAGGCGTTCGAGCACGCGCTGGTCGTCGTTGATCACCAGCTGCGGGTCGACCTCGATCGGCACAAAGGGCCCGCCGTGGGCATCCATGCGCTCCAGGTGGCGCTTCCAGAGGCTCGCAAGGCTGCTTTTACCCGGGCGGCGCTCCAGGAGCCACTTTTCCGGATAAAAACCGCCGTAGGGCAGGAAAATGTTGTCGGTGATGATGCGCTCGCCGTCTTCCGTCACCGAGTGCAAGGCGTAGCAGGTGATGATCTGCTGGCGCACTGCCGGGATGAAGAGGATTTGCACGCGGATGCTGTCGTCCTCGTTGCGGTAGATCGACACGCGCCGCAGCTCGTGCTGCCCCGCCCGCGTCACCAGTGCGTCGGCGCGCTGCAGGTTGTGCTCGCGCAGCCAGTTGCGCAGCTCGATAAAGCGGGGTTGGCTGGGCCATTCGTCGCCCCGGCGATTGGGCTCGAAGCGCGGGAAGAGCGGGATCTCGCTGTGGCTGATCGCATTGATCGCCAACCAGTTATAGCCTGTCTCCAGCAGGAACCACACGAGGAAGCAGACCAGGAACAGCACCCAGAAGGGATAATCCTGCGTGAGGCTGAAGGTGAGAGAGGCGCCAAGCACGGCGATCGTGACCCAGCGCAGCCAGCGGGCAAATATCGCCAGCCCGGAGGCGCCGCTGAACTGCGAACGCTGAGCGAGCGAGTTGACCGCGATCATGACCAACACTTCGAGCGCCACCAGTGCGAGGGCGAGGCTGGTCCAGCCCCACTCCGGCACTGCATTGAGATCTAAACCCATGGGCTACAGGATACGGATACGAGCGCTCTTGGCAATGCCGGCGATTTCCTTCAGGCGGGGCCCGGTAATCAAGTCAGGCGCAAGGGCATGATCACACAGAGGAAGCTGTCGGGCGTACGGATTACGCCGGGGCTCAGCTCGTCCTTGAACTCGAAGATCACCTCGTCGCGGGTCAGCGCCTTGAGCGGCTCGATGATGTAGTTCGGGTTGAAGGCCACCGTTACGCCCGGGCCGTTGTACTCGACGAGCAGGGTGACGTTGGAATTGCCGAATTCGCTGCTTTCGCCCGTGATCTCCAGCGTGTTGTCGTGCACGTGGACTTTGATCGCGTGGTTCTTGTCCGTCGTGACGAGGGAAGCGCGGCGCACGCAGTTGAGGAACGACTCGCGGCTCACCTTGAGGTGCTGGTCGTTCTCCTTGGGGATCACCTGCCGGTAGTTGGGATACTTGCCCTCAACCACCTTGGATACGAGGTAGATGTTGTCCATCAGCCCCTTGTCGTCGTTCTCGGTGGCGCTGCTGATCTCGAAGGCGACCTGGCGATCGTTGAACGCGATGCGGACGGTTTCGCCCTGGCCGAGCAGGCGCTCCACTTCGGAAACGGTCTTGGCGGGCAGAATGAGACTGCCGGCGTTTTCCTCCGTCACTTCCAGCTCTTTGCTCACCACGGCGAGGCGGCGGCCGTCGGTGGCGGCGAGGGTCAGCTTGGCGTCCTCAAAATTGAAGTAGACGCCGTTCATGATGTAACGGGTCTCATCCGACGACTGGGCGTAGGAGACGCTCTTGAGCATGCGCTGCAGCTCGTCCTGGCGCAGGAGGAAGCTGTGCTGGTCGGCGAACTCGGGCAGCGGAGGGAACTCCTCCGAGCTGATGCCCATGATGCGGAAGGTCGAGGTGCCGGAGCTGATCTTGGCCTGCTGGTTGGAATAGGTCTCCACCTCCACGTCGAGGTTGGGCAGGTCGCGCACGATCGAGGCCAGCTTGCGAACGGGCAGGGTCAGCGTGCCCTTCTCGCTCACGTCGCAGCGGATCTGGCAGCGGATGCCAAGGTCCAGGTTCGTCGTGGTCAGCGTGATGTGGTCGTCCTCGGCATTGATGAGCACATTGCTGAGGATCGGCATGGTCGCGCGGGTGCCGACAACGTTTAGGACCTGTTGGAGGCCGCTGGTGAAATGGTCGCGGTTGATCTTAAACTTCATGCGGTCAACGACAATGGAGGGTAAAGGCGCAACGGGACAGGGGCAGGGCAACACCTGCTCGACGTCCTCACCATCATGACGAGGAGACAGGAGTGGCAAGCTTTTTGTTGCCGGACTCCGCTGGCGCTGAGCCCCGGCCAGTACTGGGGATTGGGTACTTATATTTAAAAGCTCTCTTCGTCTTCTTATGGGCTGTGAACAAGCGGGGATAACTCCAGAAGTGGTTTAAATACAAGGACTTTAAAACCGTACCCCGATGGGGATAACTGTACTCGTACTTTGCCAGCAGATTGGGGGTAAGAATAACTCACGAGTTATTCACACGTTGTACCCAGGATGTTATGCACGTTGTTACCCACACTGTGTGAGCAACTACCACTTGATCGTGGCCTCCAGGTACTTCCAGAAGCTGGCTTCCTTTTCGGCGAGGATTTCGTCCGTCAGCGGGCGATTGTTGCGGAAGAGAAAATCCGCGATCGTGTGCTGGTGGAGAATGTAGTGGGCGTAGAGCACGGAGCCCCGGACCTCGAAGTAGCAGCGGAATTCACCTGCCGAGAGGCGGTAGAAGGTTTTGCCGTCGCGGGAGAACTCGCGGATCTTCTCGCTGTGGCGCTTCAGGGCCTCCTCGTTGAGTTCGCTCATTTCGCTGACCATGCGCAACTGGTCGTCGACCGGCAGCTGGTTGAGCATCTTCATGGCTTGGTCGCTGAAAGTGACCTGGAAGAACCCGCTGGAGCGACGGCCAAGGGTCTGGTAACTCGATTGCGAAGGAGAATCGGACGTGGACATGATATTTTTGAAGCATAAGCGCCCGGGGCGGCTTCGCAAGTGCCGACGGCCGACGGCACAATTTCGTTGCCTAGGGGCCCGCCGCTTTTTGGATTTGCCCCATGGCTGTGTTTCTGGAGTGGGCGGTGGGCCCCTATACGGTGCGTGAGCTCTTGCTCAGCTTCATTTTCGTGCTGGCTGGCTTCGGCTTCCGCGGGCTCTTTACCAATGTCATCCTGCGGGGAGCCCGTCTCTTTACCAGCAAGACCAATAGCGACTACGACGACCGGCTGCTGACGGCGCTCGAAAAGCCGCTGGCCAACTTCATGCCGGTTTTCGGCATCTACCTGGCGATTGCGGTGCTGCCGCTCAGCGACGAGTGGTCCAACATCTCTAGCCTGCTTTTCCGCGGGGTTTCGATGGTCCTCTTCTTCTGGGGCCTCATCCGGGTGGTCGATGTGCTGATCGATGTGGCGATGACGGTGACCGGCGCGGGCGACAAGGGCCTGGCTGGCTTCGCTCCGCTGGTCAAGAAGAGCCTCCGCATCTTCCTCTGCGTCCTGGGAACCGTCATGGTGGTCGACAACCTTGGGTACGACATCGGGGGCATCCTCGCCACCCTTGGCATCGGCGGCGCTGCGCTGGCTTTCGCTTCCAAGGACACCATCGCCAACCTCTACGGCTCCATCGCGCTCGCGCTCGACCGGCCTTTCCGGGTCGGCGACTGGATCCAGGTGGGCAGCGAAGTCGACGGCGACGTGGAATCCATTGGCCTACGTTCGACGAAGGTCCGTACCTGGCCCAAGACCGTGATCTCGATCCCCAACAGCGTGCTGGCCAACGCGATGATCAACAACTGGTCGCGCATGCCCAAGCGCCGCGTGAAGCAGGTGATTGGCGTGACGTACGACACTTCGCCCGAGACGATGAACCAGCTGGTCGACGACATTCGCCAGCTCCTGCGGGAAGACGAGGGCGTGCAGCAAGACTTCATCCTCGTCAACTGGACCGATTTCGGCGCTTCCAGTCTCGATATCCTCGTGTATTATTTCACCACCACGATTGCTTGGGTCGAGCACATGAACGTGCGCCAGCGGATCAATACCAAGATAGCGCAGGCGGTGACCAAGCGCGGCAGCAGTGTCGCCTTTCCCACCCGCACGCTTCACCTCGCGGGCGACGAATGGCAGCGCCTCAACCAGGGCCAGCCTTTACCTGGCGACGGTGGCCCGCAGTTCCCCAACTAGACTTCGCCTCTCTATATAGATGGAGACCTCCACCGCATTCTATGCCGCTCATCACGCCGACGACCTTTGGCCGGTGGTGGAGGCGTGGTGCCGTCTCTATCGCCTGAGCCTCGCCCCGCCCAAGAGGCCCGATGTGGTGGTGGCACCCTCGCGCGCGCTCTCCGCTGCGCTCAAGACGCGCCTGCTCGATGCAGGGGTGGGCACGGTGGGCCTGCAATTCTGGACCCCCTCCGACCTGCGCCGCCACCTCGTGCGTGCGCGGTACGAGGGGCGCAAGCTGGCTACGCGGGAAGACCTCCAGTTGCTCGCCGCCCTGGCCCGCCCGGAGCTGCCGGCAGACGCGGTCGAGGGCATCCCGCCCTCACCGGACGCCTGGTTGACCGCCTGGGACGAATTGGCTTCGGCCGGTTGGGGCGCGGAGGCGTTTTCCATCCCGTTTGCACAGCAGTGGACGGAGCGTTTTGAGAAGCTTTTGGACAAGATCGGCCTGCTCACCACCCCCAAAGCGGAGGTGGCCTTTGCGGAGGAACGCCCGGCGGAGCCTCGCCTCGGGCGCGTCTTGCTGGTGGGGTTCGGGCCGGGGCATCACCGTTGGCAGACGCTGTTGCGCGGGGCCGTTCGGCAGGCCCAGGACGTGACTTTTGTCTTTCCACGCCCGGCGGAGACCACGTGGGGGCAGGTCTGGTGGAGCTTGTGGGAGTCGTTGGCGGGCGAGCCGAGCGTGATCGAAACCGGCGAGGCCCGTACCAGTCCTCTCACCCCGCTGGTCGAGGCCTTGGAAACGAGCGGACGCCTTACCACCACCGTGCCGTTGGAGCTGAACGTCGCCCGCAGCCTCAGTCAGGAGGCCGATCTGGTGGCGCGTCAGGTGGTCGCGGCCTTGGCCGAGCCGGAAGCGGAGCGCATCGGCGTGCTGCTGCCCAATACGCAGGGCCTCGCGCGATTGGTCGCCCAGCGTCTGCAAGATCTCCAGATCCCGCACCACGACACGTTTGGCTTTTTTGCGGCCGCGAGTGCCGAGCAGCGTCTCTTCAACCACTGGGTGGCCTGGCAACAGGACCGTCGGGTCGATGACGCCTACGCGTTTTTCCGCCTCTTGGCCGACCTCGGGAAGTTCGATCCCGTGGTCCTCAAGCGCGCGCACCGGGGCTGGGAAAACGCCATCGAAGCCCTCATCAGCGACGACTTTGCCGTGACGCTGGAATGGCTGCGCCTGCGCGGTAACGACCAGACGCTGCTGGATGCGCTCGACGGGTGGGCCTTGCTCGAGAATCAGGCGACCTGGGCCCGTTACGTCGAGCTGTCGACGGCGGCCTTGCAGCAACTGGGTTGGGCGCAGGGGTTGGAAAAGCTTTCGACGGCCTGCGAGGAGCTGCGCCAGCTCGAAGAGCCATGCCCGCGCGACACCTTCCTGCGCTGGCTGGCGGAGACGCTGCGGACGCCGGGCCGGCAGCGGCAAGCCTTGGGCCGCGATGCTTTTGCGCGCGTCCAGCTACTGGATTACCGCGAGGCGGGCGGGCAGGTGTTTAGCCACGTGATCCTCGCCGGGCTTTCCGACGGTCAATGGCCGCCGCAGGAGCGCGAGGCCGCGTTTTTAACCGATGCGGACCGCCAGCGCCTCAACCAGGAGGTGGTAAGCATGGGCCGGGCGGGCGAGGGCCAGCTCGCGCTATTGGGCGACCGGGGCTATTTGCCGACCTTTGGTGAGCGTCGGGTGTTGGCGCGCGAGGGCTTGCTGGAAGTGCTGCGCCATACGACTGTAAGTGCCTACGCCAGCTGCACCGTGCACCGCGACCGCGAAGTGGGCGAGCCGCTGCAGCCGGGCGAACTCTTTTGGGAGCTTGTCTACGCCCAGGAAGGCCGCTTGTGGGAAGATGCCGAGGTGAACCGCCAGCAAGGCACGACCGCCCGCCGCTGGCTGGAGCCGTTGCTGGGTCATGGCCCCGAGCCGGTGGTCGAGTTGGCCCCGGTGGCGGCCACGCAGGCCGCTCAGGTGGCCCGGCTGCGGATGGATACGCCGTTTGGCGAGTGGGACGGTGGCTTCGCGCGCCCGCCGCAAGAGCCGCTGGTGTTGAGTGCGCGCGATTGGGAGAAGGTGCTGTCGGCGCCCGCTCAGGTCTGGATGCAATCGGTCCTTGGGCTGGAGGCGAAGGGCCACTACCGCGAGCGGGCCGACGAGGGCCTTGCGCGAGGCATCTGGGTGCACCGCTGGCTGGAGCAGGGAGTCGATGCGGCCAAGGACGCGCCCGATTTTTCCGCTCAGTTGCCCGAGCGCGTGCGTACCTTGGCGGAGCAGGAACGGGTGTTCGTCGAGCAGGCTTGGCAAAAGGTGCACCGCCCGCGTCCTGAGCTGTGGCCGTCGGTCTGGCAGGAGGCGCTTCGGATTGCCGCCTACTGCGCGGGCTTGGTGGCTTCGATTGGCGGCGATTGGCGGGCGCGGCCCGAGTTTCGCCTGCCCGACGGCAGCGCAGCGGTGCTCGCGGGCCATCGCCTGCAGATCACGGGCAAGGTCGACTTGATCCTCGAGCGGCAGAGCGCGAGCGGTCCGGAATACTGGATCGTGGATTACAAAACGGGCAACCGTGCCGCGCTCAAGGCCAGGCAAGCCGTCCAGGGCGATAGCCTGCAACTGCTGCTCTACGCGCTGGCGATGCCGCCGGCGGTCGGGCCCACGCGGGTTTCGCTGCTCTCGGAGCAGGTCTCCGACGTGGTGCAGATCCATACCGGCGAGCTGGAAGACCTTGCGCCGGTCCTTGAAACGCTGGCCGCGATCCAACGCACCGGCACTTTCGGCTTCACGGGCCCGGTGCGGGCGCGCTGGGGCTTTGCCGAGCCTTACCCGTTCGCCCTGCTGCCGCTGCCACCCTGGGTGGTGCAGGCCAAATGGACCCTCACGCACCCCAACCTCGCCTGCCCCGCCTGATGTTGCCGCTTGTCGACCAATCCGCGCGCGACCGCTTTGTGGCGGAGCACGCCCGCAATTTTTCCGTGTTGGCCCCGGCGGGGGTCGGCAAGACGACTTCGATCGTCAACCGCATCGTGGCGCTGGCCGAGCAGGCGGCCCGCGAAGGCCAGTCGTTGCGCGACCTCGTGGTGGTGACGTATACCCGGCAGGCGGCGGACGAGATGTACCAGCGCGCCAAGTATGCGCTCGTCGAGCGTGGATCCGGCCCGCGTGCGCTGGGTGAGCTGGGGCAGGCGTTTTTCGGCACGATCCATAGCTTTTGCCTGCGTCTGGTGCAGCTCCACGGATGGCGGCTCAACCTCCCGGCTCAACTGGAGATGGAGGCCGAGAGCGAGGAGCTGTGGGAGACGTTTCGCCGTGAGGTGGCCGGGCTGCTGGAGCCTGCCCCGGAGGCCTGGCGCGCGCCCTTGGCAGCGCTCGGAGCCGTGTCGGAGGTGTTTGGGCTCGCGCCGAAGCTGCCGCCGGAGGTGCTGGCGCTTTCGCCCGATCCCGTTGCGGCTCTGCAACAGCTCGGCGCGCCGCCGCCCGTCGACTTGCAGGAGGTGATGGCGGCCGGGGGGCGTGGCAAAAAGGAGACGCAGGAGGCCTACAAGCAGCAGTTGCGAGCCTGGCGTGAGGGCTGGCTGGAGCTGTTGGCGCACCCGGAGACGCCGCCCGGCGAGGCTCCGTCGCTACCCTTGCCGGAGGTATCGAGCGGCGGCAGCGAGATCGTGGGCGCCGCCCGTGCGGCCTGTGCTCCCTTGCAGGGCTGGTACACGGAGGCGGTCTTTCAACTCGCGGTGTTGCTGGCGCGCCGTTTTCAGGCCTTCAAGCTGGCCCGAGGCCGCGCGAGCTTCGACGACGCCATTTCGCTCGCCTTCCGGCTCGTGCGTCACCCGGAGACGGTCAAGGAGATCCGCCAGCAGGGCCTGCGGGTGCTGCTAGACGAGGCGCAGGACACCGACCCGCTGCAGTTCCGCATCCTCACCGAGATTACCCGCGCGCCCGACGCTACCGATTGCTGGGCCGACGGAGCAGGGCAGGGGCCGCGCGCCGGCTTTTTCTGCATGGTGGGCGACCCGCAGCAGAGTATTTACAGCGACCGGGCCGACTTGGGCTTCTACCGCGCGCTGCACCGTCGCCTGCTCGACGACGGGGGCGAGGAGCTGCGTTTTGAGGTGACGATGCGCTGCCAGCAAACGGTGGTCGACAGCCTGAACGCTCTCTTGCCGCTCGTTTTGGCGGGTGGCGACGAGCCGGGCAGTCAGGTGCCTTACATCACGCTGCACGCCCGCCCGGACGCGGACGAGGGGCAGGTCGTGCGGCTGGAACTCGCGGCGCCGGAAGACGAAAAGCCGGACCTGGAGCGCGATTACGCCCGGGCGCTGGTGGACCGGCTGGAAGGGGTGGGGCTCGAAGCATGGCGGGCGCGCAGTTGGAGCCAGGTGGCGATCCTGTGCCCGCGCAACGAGTGGCTGACCCCCCTCTCTCGCGAGCTGAAGCACCGGGGGTTGCCCGTGCAGCTACTCACCACGCGCCTGCAACGCCGCGATCAGCCCGCGTGGGCGTGGACGGTGGCCGCGCTCGAAGTGCTGGCCGATCCAGACAACGCGTTTGAGATGTACGGCCTGCTGCGCGAAATCCTCGGTTTTTCGGACGACGCGATTGCGACCTACACCCGCCGCTTCCGCCGCAACGGCACTTGGCCCGCCGTCCACCCGCTGAGCCTGCAGGCACCGCAGCCGTGGATCGGTCACCCGGTGGGCAAGGTATTGGAGGCGCTGCGGCAGCGCTGGCAAGAGCTGGAGGAAGCGCCGCTTTATGTGCGGGTGCGCCGCTGGCTGGAGGGCCTGCAACTGGTCGAGCGGCTGGCTTCGCTGCCGGAATCGGTGGCGGGGGAGGCCGAGGCCGTCGTGCAGGCGATCTTGCGCCAGTCGGCAGAGGCCGAAGAGCAGCGCGTGACCTTGCCCGAGTGGGTGGCGAAGTTGCGCAGCTGGGTCGAGCGTACCGCGGTTGAGGCGGGAGAAGAGCTGACCGCCTGCAATCTGCTGACCTGCTTCAAGGCCAAGGGGCTGGGCTGGGACGCCGTGGTGCTGCCATATTTTTTCCGCCCCATCGGCTTCATGGAAGACCGCTTCCCCCGCGTGCTCTGGGATTCGCGGGAGGGCGCGCAGGTGGCGCTGACCAAGCACTGGCAGCCGGATAACTGGAAGGACGACAAGAACCTGCGTCGCGAGCGCGAGCTGGAGCGCTTGCTGTATGTCGCCTGCACCCGTGCGCGCCAGACGTTGGTCTTTGTCGACGACGAGGCGTGGATGAAAAAGCCCGACCGTTCGCTCGGCGCCCTGCTACGCGTGCCCTTGGGGGGCGAAAACCGGAAGCTCTGGCAGGCTTTGCCGACGGAATTGGCGGCGGTGGCCGAAGCTGCCCCGCCGCGCGTCGCGCCCACCCCAGCCCCGGAGCTGCCCGAGGTGTCCTTTGAGCTGGAACAGGCCCGGGCGGCGGCCGCAGAGGGGTGGCAGCGGACTTTACCCAGCTCGCTGGCCCACCATGCGGCCCCCGAGGAGACGCGGCGCGAGCGGCGGGTGGCCAACGATTTCGACGAAGAAACCGCCACCGTGCCCTTCGACCCAACGGCCTACGGCAACTGGTGGCACGAGACGATGGAGCATACGCCGTGGGAGCAGGCGCGGGAGGCCTGGCGGGCACATTGGGAGGGCTGTTTGCCCGCCTGCCCGGATGCCGAGCGGGGCCAACGCGAGCTGGAATTGCTGGAGCAGAGCGACTTTGCGACCTTGCTGGGCGACCGCCCGCGTCAGGTACGCTGCGAGGTGCCCTTCCTCGACCCCGCCGACGGGGGGATCGCGATGGAGGGGATCATCGACTGGCTGGGCTGGCTGGAGGAGCCGGACGAATTATTGCTCGTCGATTGGAAGACGGATCTCACTGCGGGCGAAGGATCCGATCTAATAGAGCGTTACGGTCCGCAAATTCGCGCTTATCTTGCTGGCTTGCAAAGGCATGGCGGCGCGGCGCTCCACGCGTGCGTTTACAGTACCCGACTGGGCCGTTTGATGAAAGTTCAGTAACGTAATAGCGTATATCTTGCTTTTGGGTAAGCTGTTTCACTATAAAGTATAAGTATTTGCTGCGTTTTCAGCAAATGTAGGGTAAAACCACTGATTATTTCTCACCTCCGGCTTTATTGGGCACGGATCGAAACGATCTTATCTTTTGGTGGGCCGCCTCTTACCTCATGCCATAGCACTCGGGATCCTCTACTGGTTGGTAGGGACGGCTAGCCTATGGTTGACGATCCCGCAGGGGCTGCTCGGCATTGCCAACCTGCCTTCGCCTTTCTGGCCGGCGGCTGGCATCGCCTTGATCGGCGTGATGCGCTATGGCTACGGCATCCTGCCGGGCGTGTTCCTGGGGCAGTTTCTGGTCAACATCACCAACATCCCCTCGCGGTGGCAGGAGAGCCCGTGGGATTACTTTCTGGAATACGCGCTGATGGCCCTCGGGCCCGTCGTGATGATGGCCGCCATCTACGCCTGGACGCGGCCCCTGATGGTCAAGGGCGGTCGTCTCAGCAACCCGAAGGACTGGCTGGAACTCTACTTCAAGGCCGGGCCCGGCGGCGGTCTGATCAGCTGTACCTGGGTGGCCGTCGTGCTCATGGTCTTCAACCGCTCGGGCGTGACGCTGCACTTCTGGAACGTGTGGTGGGTAGGCGATACGATGGGTCTGGTGGCGTTGCTGCCGCTGGCGGTGATCCTCAGCCGCACGCCGCGCAACGAATGGGCCACCCGGCTCTTGTCGTTCGGCAGTCTCCTCAGCGGGGCAATCCTCATCGTGACACTCGTTTTTGCGATCTACTGCCGCCAGCATGTGGAGCGGCAGGAGGCCTACTACGCGAGCGAGATGCGCCTGATCGAGAAGGGCCTGCAGCAGCGCCTCGACAATGCCGCGCAAGACCTCCAGCTGCTCGCCCGGCACTACGCCGTAAACCATGAGCTGCCGCCGGAGCTGTTTCGCAATCTGGCGACCGACATCCATCAATCGGTGCGCGATGTGCAGGCGGTGACGTGGATGCCAATCGTCGCACCAGACGGTGTCGAGGCTTTTGAGGCGGAGGAGCGCGCCCTCTATGGGCGCCATTACCGTATTTATATCCGCCCGCAGGACGAGGCCGCCGCTGCTGCTTCTCCGGTGAAGGCACATGTGCCGATCGCCTATACCTACCCGCTCGACGGCAACATGGCTTCTCTCGGGCTGGACGTGTTGCACCACCGGGAGGCGGGCGAAGCCATTTTTGGCACTTTGGTGGCGGGCGAGTCGCGCATGTCTCCTCCGATGGAGCTGGTGCAGGAGCGTGACGGGCGACGTGGGGCGGTGATTTACCTTGCGACCGAGGCGGTGCCCGACCTGGCGGAGCTGAACGAGATGCCGACGGGCCGGGTGGCGCTCTTTTCTGTCGTGCTGCGGATCGACGACGTGTTGCTCGGCCTGTTGAAGGAACGCCCCGAGCAGGGCTACCGCGTCATCGCCTACGATGTGACGGATCGAAAGTCGCCCATCCTGCTCTCGGCCGTGATGCCGGGCGAGGTACTGCCGCTGGAGAGCCAGCCTGCGCCGGCGGAGTGTCGTAGCGCCTATTGCAACTGGGTCGAGATCACCAGCTCGGGCCGCACCTGGGGCCTGATGCTCGATGGCGAGATGCCCGACATCCCGTGGTTTGAAGAGTCGATCCCTTTGACGATCACTTTGGGCAGCGTGGGCTTTACCACGCTGCTTTCGCTGCTTTGCCTGGCCATGTTCCAGCGGCACGAGGCCATCCAGCACGAGGTGCGGCAGCGCACCCAGCAGCTGGCCGAAGCCAAGGAAAAGGCCGAGCAGCTGACTCAGGCCAAAGGCACCTTCCTGGCCACCATGAGCCACGAGATCCGCACTCCGCTCAACGGCATCATCGCCACGAGCGAGCTGTTGCGCGAGTCCGACCTGCGCGCCACGCAGCGCGAGTACGCCGACATCATCCACCAGAGCTCGAACGTCCTGCTGGCGATCATCAACGACATTCTCGACTACAGCAAACTGGAGGCAGGCAAGCTGGAGCTGGACGAGCGGCCCTTCATGCCGGGTGATCTGGCGCGTCAGATTGCCTCGATCTTTACCGTCAACGCCCGCCAGCGTGGCCTCGCCTTCAATCTCGAACTGCCGGCCCCGGCGGACGACCACGTGGCGCTGGGAGATCCCGCCCGGATCAGCCAGATCGTGATCAACCTGTTGGGCAACGCCCTCAAGTTCACGCCCTACGGCTTCGTGGCCCTGCGCTGCGTACTGGAACGGCCCACGCGTGGCCGTATCCGCATTGTCTATGAGGTGCAGGACTCCGGTCTCGGCATCCCGCAGGAGCAACAGGGCAAGCTGTTCCAGGCCTTCCAGCAGGCGCACCGCGCCAATAGCAGCGAAGGGACCGGCCTCGGCCTCGCGATCTCGCGCCAGATCGCGGAGGCGATGGACGCGCGCCTGTGGTTCGAGAGCGAAGAGGGCAAGGGCACGAGCTTTTTCTTTGAGGTGGAGCTGCCGGAGGGCCCGCCAATGGACGCTTCCGAGGTGGAGTCGACGGTCGAGCGCCTGCAGCAGCTGAGCCTCGCACGGATGCAGGAAGCGCCGGCGATTCCGCCCATCATGGTCGAGGCACCTTCGGCCAACGGCCACGCCCGGGGCTGCGTCCTCGTGGTGGAAGACAACCAGGTCAACCAGCGCGTCGCCACTTTGATCCTGAACAAGCTCGGCTACAGCGTGGACATTGCGCGCAGCGGCCGGGAAGGGATCGAGCGCTGGAAGGAAGGCCGCCACCAGCTGATGCTGCTCGACTGCCAGTTGCCGGACATCGACGGCTTTGAAGTGGCCCGCCGCATCCGCAAAGAGCACGACCCTGAACACCTGCGCCCGATCGTCGCCATGACGGCCCACCGCCTGGAAGGCGATCGCGACCGCTGCCTCGCCGTGGGGATGGACGACTATATCAGCAAGCCCGTGCAGATCGAAACGCTGCGCCAGCTGCTGGAAAAGTGGATCCCGGCTTACTAGAGCCGTTGTCGTAAAGGAGCCTCGCTGCGCTTCATCCAGGCGCGTTCAGAGCCCAGGGCCGTTTTAGAGGGCTTTTGCGCTACTGCCTTGGGTGCTCTCGGCATCCCCATCGTCTCGTGGCAGTCGGAGATTTGCACGCACCCGCCGTGCCTCGATTCTCCGGCTTTAAAATTAAGAAGGCTGGTAGTCTACCCCTAGACTACCAGCCATTATTTTCTATTTCACTACTCCTTATATGTTACCCCAAAACTCCCTTACGGGAAATTTCTTGATGCTTAACCTACATGATAGATCGTCCTGTGCAAGGCTTATTTTAGAAAATCTGCGTTTTTTTGTTTTTTCCTGCGTGGAAGCCGCGCTGGGCTTCAAGAAGCATGACGGTACCACGAACTGCTTGCACTTTCTCGGTCTCTACCATTGATTTTTCCCCGGCTCGTCCTATCCTCGGTGATTCAAACGATCATTTGTTTCAAACTAGTATGAAGGCTCGCATCTCTTCAAACCGTGTCTTGTTGGCTGTCGCTGGCCTTGCCTTGACTTTATTGTATGCCGGTTGCGGTGGGGGAGCCCCTGCCGCAGAAGGTCCACTGGGCGATACCCAAGCTCCTCCCATCATGAAGGTAAAAGTGGTGGAACTGCAAGCCGAAGAAATCGCCCGTGAAATCCGCGCCGCTGGTTACACTGCGGCTAATCGCGCGGTGACCATCCGGGCGGAGACGCCGGGGCAGGTCCAGGAGACGCCGGCGGCCGAAGGCTCCCGCGTCGAGGCGGGCACCGTGCTCGCCCGGCTTTCGCCCGAAGATCGTGCGGCCCGTGTGGCGCGCGCAGAGGCTTCGCTGGAGCAGGCCCGCTTGCAATACGAGGCCTCCCAGCGGCTGGCCGAGCGTTCGTTGACGGCGGAGTCTGGTGTGGCGCAGGCGCGGGCGACCTTCCGCCAGGCGCAGCAAGAGCTGGAGGCGCTGCAGCTCGACCTCGGCAAGACGACGGTCAAGGCTCCCTTCGCCGGCATCTTTCAGGAGCGCTTTGTCGAAGTGGGCGACTACGTGGGCGTGGGCGATCAGGTGGCCCAGGTGCTCGAGCTCGACCCCATTGTGGTGCGTGGCGAAGTGACGGAGCTGCAGATCAATCAGGTGCACGAGGGCGAGTCGGCCGCAGCGGTGCTGCCCGGCGGACGCCGCGTGCAGGGCGAGATCACGTATGTCTCGGCCCTCGCCAATGCGCAGACCCGCACCTTTACGGTCGAGCTGACGGTGCCGAATTCCGACCTGCGCATCCCCGCCGGCCAATCGGCCGAAATCGTGATCGAGACCGATCGGGTGCCCGCCCACCGCGTCTCCATCGCCTACGTGTCGATCGACGACGACGGGCGCTTCGGCGTCAAGTACGTCGACGACGAGCAGCGGGTGCGCTTCGTCGAGGCCGACCTCGTCCGCTCCACCCCCGATGCGATCTGGGTCACGGGCCTGCCCGACCAGATCCAGCTTATCACCTCGGGCCAAGGGTTCACCAAGGAAGGTGACCTCGTAGAGCCTGAGGCGGAAAATACCGCCTTTCTTCAATAGGGTCTCATCTCGCCCGCTCGCCGGGCCTACCTCGCTCCTATGAACCAGATAATTTCAGGCGTCCTCTCGCGTGGGCGCACGGTGATGCTCGTCTTCCTGCTGGTCCTCGTGGCCGGTACCATTGCCTACGTCTCCATTCCCAAGGAGTCGCAGCCCGACATCACGATCCCGATCGTATACGTCAGCATGCACCACGAGGGCATCTCGCCCGAAGACGCGGAGCGCATGCTGATCCGGCCGATGGAAAAAGAGCTGCGCGGCATGGACGGGCTCAAGGAAATGACCGCCACCGCCTACCAGAGCGGTGCCAACGTCATGCTCGAATTCCAGGCCGGGATGGACATCGACACCGCCCTGCAGGACGTGCGGGAGGCGGTCGACATCGCCAAGGCCGAGCTGCCGGAAGAGACCGACGAGCCGACGGTCAACGAAGTCAACCTCGCCCTCATGCCCGTGGTCGTGGTCTCGCTCTCCGGCAACATCCCCGAGCGCCAGCTCGTCCGCACGGCCAAGGACTTGCGCGACGCGATCGAAGGCATTTCCGAAGTGCTCGAAGTCGACATCGGCGGCCTGCGCGAAGAAGTGGTCGAGATCGTGGTCGATCCGCTGATGTTCGACACCTACCAGCTCAACCTCAACGAAATCGGCCAGGCCGCTTCGCGCAACAACGTGCTGGTGGCTGCGGGCGACCTCGACAGCGGCACGGGCCGGCTGCCGGTGAAGGTCCCTGGCCTCTTCGAGGCGCCGGAGGAGTTTTTCAATCTGCCGATCAAAACGGTGGGCGATACGGTGATCCGCGTGCGCGACATCGCCACGGTGCGCCCGACTTTCAAGGACCCGGACGGCTTTTCGCGCCTCAACGGGCAGCCCGCGCTCAACCTCTACGTGAAAAAGCGCGTGGGCGAAAACCTCGTCAGCGCGGTCGACCAGGTGCGTGAGGTAGTGAAGCAGGAGAGTGCGCGTTGGCCCGAAGGCATGGAGGTCACGTTTTCGCAAGACCAGTCCGACGACATCCGCAGCATGTTGCTCGATCTGCAGAACAACGTCATCAGCGCGATCCTGCTGGTGATGGTGGTGTGCATCATCGCGCTCGGCATCCGGGGCGGTCTGCTGGTGGGCATCGCGATCCCCGGTTCGTTCCTCGCTGGCATTCTCATCCTTTATTTCATGGGGCTAACGGTCAATATGATCGTGCTCTTCTCGCTGATCATGGCGGTGGGGATGCTCGTCGACGGCGCCATTGTGGTGACGGAGCTGGCCGACCGGAAGATGAACGAGGGTCTGCACCGCAAGGAGGCCTACGCCATCGCCTCTCAACGCATGGCCTGGCCGATCATTTCCTCGACCGCCACGACGCTGGCCGCCTTCATGCCGCTGCTCTTCTGGCCCGGCATCGTGGGCGAGTTCATGAAGTTCCTGCCCATCACGCTCATCGCCACACTCTCGGCTTCGCTCGTGATGGCCCTTATTTTCGTGCCGGTGATGGGCTCCTTCTGGGGTAAGCCCGGCCCGGCCAGCGAGGCGCAAATGAAGTCGCTCGCGGCGGCGGAGGGTGGCGACATCCTCTCCATCGGCGGCCTCACGGGCACCTACGTGCGCGTGCTCAATCGTGCGCTGCACCACCCGGTCAAGATCCTGTTCGGCATGATCCTGCTCTTCCTGCTGGTCATTCCGATCTACTTTACCTTTGGCAAGGGCGTGGAATTCTTCCCCAACGTCGACCCGGAGACGGCGACGATCAAAGTCCGTACGCGCGGCAATCTTTCGATCGACGAGATCGACCGCCAGGTGCAGGAAGTGGAGCGCCGGATCGCGCAAGTGCCCGGCATCGAGTCGGTGGTGGCCCGCTCTGGCATCAGCCTCACGGGCGACGGCGTCACGGAAGACACCCACGGCCTCATCCAGCTCAATTTCCTCGATTGGGACCAGCGCCAGACCGGCTTTGCCCTCCTGCGCGAAATCGAGCTGCGCTCCAACGGCATTACGGACTTTGCCTACGAGACGATCCCCGCCGCCGAGGGCTACGACCTTGGCTTGGCGGTGCGCAGCCGCGTGCCGCTGGGCGGTACCCGCCTCGAGCGCAACCTGCAAGGGCTGGTCGACCGTATCGCGCTGGTGCGCCCGGTGGCAGGCTCTCTGATCGAAAGCGGCTCTCAGTTGCAGACGGGCGAAAAGATGATCGGCGACATGACGCTGATCCCTGGCGTAGTCGACAACCGTAACTTGCTCGAGAAGATGATGAGAAAGCCGATTGTGCCTCCTGCCAAGGAAGGTGAAGAGGCGTCTCCGCCGCCCACCTACACCTGGGCGCAGCTCAAGGAAGCGGCCCGCGAGGTGATGGAAGAGCGCGAGAACCTCTCGATTTCCTTTGTGGAGCCGGAAGGCGAAGCGGCGCGCGGCCACATCCGCGTCGTCCGCACCGATAAGGGCGGCTCGCTGCAGAGTGATGGCGCAATTCTTAAAGACCTGAAGGCTGCGCTGGAGAAGACGGACGAGATCCGCTTCGTCTCCTACCGCATGGGCCCGGTGCCGGATGGCGGCCTGTTGGAAGAAAATACCTTGGTCGGCCGCGTTTACCTGAACTTTGGCGACGGCGTTTCCGGGCAGCAGGCCCAATGGGAGAGTATCTTGGCCAACGTAAAGCCCTTCCTCGTGGGCATCCCCGGGGTGGTGGTGGAGCAACAGGCGGCCGAGGCCGGCCCGCCCCAGGGCAAGGACGTGCAGATCGAGCTTTCCAGCCACAGCCCCGAGCTGCTGGAACAGGCCGTGCGCACCGTGCGCGGCATCCTCGAAACGACCGAGGGCCTGAAAGACGTGGACGACAGCCGCCCGGTGCCCGGTGTGGAGTGGCAGGTGTTGGTCGACCGCTCGGAAGCCGCCCGTTACGGGGCCGACATCGCGACGGTGGGCAGCTACGTGCAGTTTGTTACCAATGGCCTCATGCTGGGCACTTACCGCCCGGATTATGCCGACGACGAGGTCGATATCCGCGTCCGCTTCCCCGAAGGCAACCGCCACTTGACCGAGATCGGCAACCTCAAGGTGACGACCACCCAAGGCGTCGTGCCGCTCAAGAACTTCGTCGATTTCGCCCCGGCGGAGAAAGTCGGCCAGATCGAACGCGTCGACGCCCGCCGGGTGCTCCGCGTGACCGCCAATGTCGATGAGGGCTACCTGACCGACACGAAGGTGCGCGAGCTGCAGGACTGGGCGCAGAACTACGACATCCCGGAGGGCCTCAGCGTGCGCTTCCGCGGCCAGAACGAAGACCAGGCCGAGTCGATGGCGTTCCTCTCGCAGGCCTTCCTCGTCGCCATGGCGATCATGTTCATCATCCTCGTCACGCAGTTCAACAGCATCTACCAGTCGCTGTTGATCCTGCTGGCGGTGTTGTTTTCGACCATCGGGGTGTTCCTCGGCCTGCTCATCACGCACCAGCCCTTTGGCGTGGTCATGAACGGCATCGGGGTCATCGCGCTGGCGGGTATCGTGGTCAACAACAACATCGTGCTCATCGACACCTTCGACAGCCTGCACAAACGCGGCCTCCACAGCTTTGAGGCGGCGCTGCGCTGCTGCGCGCAACGTTTGCGCCCGGTGATGCTGACGACCGTGACGACGATTCTCGGCCTGATGCCGATGGTGCTGAAGCTCAATATCGACTTCGTGAACTTCAAGGTCAGCTACAACGCGCCGTCGAGCCAATGGTGGGTGCAGCTTTCGACCTCGATCGCCTTCGGCCTGGCCTTCGCCACCGTGCTGACGCTCGTACTGACGCCCTGCCTGCTGGTGCTCGGTGCCCGCCTCAGCGGCGAAATCTCGCGCGAAGAGCACCTCGAACAGCAACGCCTCGAAGGCGGGCCCCGCCGCGTCGAAATGCCGGATTGATCCGGGCGATAGTTTACCACTTCAGGCGGCTTCGGAGACGGAGTCGCCTTTTTCTTGGGCGACGGCCCGAACTACTGTACTTCCACGAGGATCTTCTCGGCCGCGCGGGTGCCGAGGGTGACGGTGGTCGTGCCGAGTTCGATCGTGGTAGCGTCGGCACCGGGCAGGCGACCCTTGACCGTCAGCTCGGTGCCGGGTTTGAGCCCCTGGACTTCAACGAATTGCAGGAAATCACTGTCCTGATCGGTGATGCGGGCCACTTTGGCGCTTTCACCCACCGGGCACTCGTGCAGCGCCACCAGCTTGCGCTTGCGCATCTTGCCGTTGGCGCTCGGGATCGGGTCGCCATGCGGGTCGGTGGTCGGGCGGCCAAGGAAATTGTCCATCGCATCCAGCACCCGCTCGGAGATGGCGTGCTCGAGCTGCTCCGCCTCTTCGTGGATCTCCGACCAGTCGAGCCCGAGCGTTTTCACGAGGAAGAGTTCCAGCAGGCGGTGGCGGCGGATCATGTTGAGTGCCATCGCCTCGCCGTCGTCCGTCAGCCGCACCCCCACGCGGGGGGAATACTCGGCCCAGCCGCGGCGTGCGAGGTTCTTGATCATGGCGGTGGCGGTACCGGGCACGACGCCCAGGCTGCGCGCCACTTCGCCCATTGCGACGGGTCGGTCGCCCTGCCGCTCCTGCGCGAGGTAGATCTCCTTCAGGTAATCTTCGACGGTGGAAGTGGGAGTCGCCATGCGGTGCCTACTGGGGCGAAAGGGGAACGAGCAGGGTGTCGAGCGCCTGGAGGTATTGGGCGGGGCTGGCCGGGGTGGTGCCGTGTTGCAACAGCACCGAGCCATCGGGCGCGAGGATGTAAAACGCGGGGTAGGCCTGCACGTCGTAATGCTGCACGAGGGCCTGGTAGGCGGCTTCCTCCTCCTTGGGCAGCTTGCGCGCGGTGCCGTTGGCCAGCACGAGAATCATGCGTTCGTCGGCAAACTTCAGAAACTCCGGCTGCTGACCGACTTCCTGCCACCATTTGCGACTCGCGACCGACCACTCCAGCCCGAGAAAGGCAAGGTAGACGTAGCGGCCCTTGGCTTGGGCCTCCTGCAGCACGGTTGGCAGGTCCTGGGTCTCCCGCCACTCCGCCGCCCGCAAGGGCAGGGCGAGGCAGAGCCCGGCCAGGATCATCAGGTAGCGAACGCAACGCGGCATCATCCTCCGTATTTTGGTGGCCCAAAGCCGATTGGCAAGATTCGGTTCCGGAGCTTCCTCACCGCATTGACGACGCCCCCCACTTTCGCTAGGTTTCGGGCATGCAGGTCGATTTGCCGCCGCAGTTGGAGGAACAGATCCGCCGCCGGATCGCGGCCGGGCGCTACCGCTCGGCCAGCGAAGTGGTGGAAGCGGCCCTGCATCAGTATTTCGCCCGCCCCACCGAGGAAGAGGTGATGGATCGTGCTTTTGAACTGATCGAAGAAGAGCGCCAAAAAGGGCGTTACCGCAATTTCCACGACTTCAGTGCCTTCGCGGCGACAGTCAACGAAGCCTTGGAGAGTGCGGACGATGAGCACATATAGGGTCTCGCTTTCCGACGAATTCATCGCTGAGTTGCGGAAAGAAGTGCTCTATTCCCGCAAACAGTGGGGCGATGCGCACTCAAAGCAGTATTTTGCCGAACTGGAGCTACACTGCCGTTCCGTTTTGGGCAGTGCACCCTCCGCTTTTAGTCGGCCACGTGTACCCGGCACCGGCTACCTGAAATGGAAAGGGCATCTGATCCTTTTTGAAATCGATGAGCGGCAGAAGGAGGTTCGTCTGCTCGACCTATATGGGCGACATCGGTACTTTGAGCTGTATCGGCGTATGGAAGGGGGAAGTCTCTAGTTTCAGTCAGCGGGCGTTTGCTCGATTCGCTATTTTGATTCATCAAAATACTTTCCGCTACCGCTTGCAAAAGGGCTTTCGTTGCTGCTTGATTAGGGCTTGATGCGAGCAAGCGTATTTTGGATTGGAAGGCTGTTGGGTCTGGCGGCCCTGCTGGGTGTGCTGGCTCCGGGCCTGGCGGCCAAGCTGCAAGTGGTCGCCACGACGACGATGGTGGCCGATCTCGCCCGTCAGGTGGGGGAAGATGCCGTAGAAGTCGAAGCGTTGATGGGCGCGGGCGTCGACCCGCACCTTTACAAGCCGACCCGTCGCGACATCGTGGCGCTGCGCCGGGCCGATGTGGTGCTCTTCAACGGGCTGCACCTCGAAGGGCGCATGACTGATGTGCTGCGGGTGATGGAGGGCTCCGGGCGGCCGGTGGCTGCGATTGGCGAAGCGGTCCCGGAGGATCTGCGGCTGCATCCAGAGGCTTTTGAAGGCCATCCCGACCCGCATATCTGGGGCGATCCGCTGCTGTGGAAGCGCACGGTGCCCGCCGTCGTGGAGGCCTTTGCCAAGGCCGACCCCGCCAATGCTGCCGCCTACCGCGAGCGCGGCCAGCGGGCCGAGGCCGAGCTGGACGCGCTGCACGCCTGGGCGCAGGGCCGCGTAGACGAGCTGCCGCCCGAGCGCCGCGTCCTCATCACGAGCCACGACGCCTACAACTATTTTGGCCGCTCCTTCGGCTTTGAAGTGATCGGGGTGCAGGGCATCTCGACCGTGACCGAGGCCGGGCTGGCCGACGTGGCGCGGTTGATCGACTACATCCGCGACAAGAAGATCCCCGCCATCTTTGTCGAAAGCTCGGTCTCGCCCCGCACGATCCGCCGCGTCAGCGAAGACTCGGGGGCGAAGGTCGGCGGCGAACTCTTTTCCGATGCCTTGGGCACCCTTGGCGACATGGCCGAGGCCCACGGCGAGACATATGACCTCGGAACCTACCGGGGCATGATCAAACACAACGTCAACACCATCGTGGACGCGCTCAAATAGCCGCCGCGCTGCCGTTTCCGTTACCGCCTATGCTCTTTTCGCGCGCTGATACCGCCAACCCCGCCGCCTCTGCCCCGCAAAGCGGAGCGCCGCCGCTCGAAATCCACGACCTCACGGTCGCCTACCGCAAGAAACCCGTGCTCTACGGGATCGACTTGCAGGTGCCGGCCGGGCAACTCGTGGGCATCGTAGGCCCCAACGGCGCGGGCAAATCGACACTGATCAAGGCCTGCATGGGCATCGTGCCGGCCAGTAGCGGTTGGGTGAAGTTTTTCGGCCTGCCCTTCAAGAAGGCCGTGACGCGCATCGGCTACGTGCCGCAGCGGGAGAGCGTCGACTGGGACTTCCCGGTCAACGCGCTCGATGTGGTGTTGATGGGTCGCTTTGGGCGGCTCGGCCTGTTCCGCCGCCCGGGCAAGGACGATATCGAGATCGCCCGCGCCTGTCTCGATCGCGTCAAGATGCTGCCTTACGCCGACCGCCAGATCGCGAACCTTTCCGGCGGCCAGCAGCAACGGGTCTTCCTCGCGCGCGCCCTCGCCCAGGAGAGCGACCTCTACTTCATGGACGAGCCGTTTGTTGGGGTGGATGCGGCGACGGAATCGGCCATCATCGAAATCCTGCGCGAGCTGCGCGACCGCGGGAAGACGATCCTCGTGGTGCACCACGACTTGCCGACTGCCCAGACTTATTTCGACCGGCTGGTGCTGATCAACATGCGCCTCGTCACCTATGGGAAGACGGAAGACGTCTTTACGGAGGAAAATCTGCAGCGGGCCTACGGCGGGCGGCTCACGATCCTCAGTTCCGTGGCTGATACGCGCTCCCGCGAAACCAACCTGCGCGGTTAGTATGTCCCGGCGACGCATTTTCCTTCTCGGCTTATGGCTGCTGCTGCCCGCGCTGCTCTGGGGCGCGAAGATCGGCGACCTGACCGACGTGAACTGGCAAGACCAGGCGCTGCGTTTCCTGAGTTTTCAGGACGCGAGCGTGCGCTACGTCGTGGTCGGCTGTGGTCTGCTCGGGCTCTCCTGCGGGCTCATGGGCAGCTTCATCCTCGTGCGCAAGCTCTCGCTGATGGGCGACACGCTCTCGCACGCTGTGTTGCCGGGGGTCGCGCTCGGCTTCATGTGGAACATGACCAAAGACCCGCTGGCGATCTTCGTCGGCGCGGTGGTGGTGGGCTTGATTGGCACGCTGCTGACTAACCTCGTGCGGCGGACCACGCTGCTCAAGGAAGATGCCGCGCTCGGGCTGGTGCTGGGCGGGTTTTACGGCGCGGGTATCATGCTCGTTCGCATGGTCCAGAACCTGCCGGAGGGCAACAAGGCGGGCCTCGACAAGTTTTTCTTCGGTCAGGCGGCTGCACTGGGGCAGGGCGACGTGGTGCTGATCGCCACCGTCACCGGCCTCGCGGTGCTGCTCGTGCTGCTCTGCTACAAGGAGCTGCTGGCAACGAGCTTCGACATGGACTTTGCGCGCGCACTGGGCCTGCCCGCGGGCGTGTTCCACTACCTCGTGATGCTGCTGCTCACGTTTGCGGTGGTCGTGTCGCTGCAGGCGGTGGGCATCGTGCTCGTTTCGGCACTCCTGATCACTCCGGCGGCGACGGCCTACCTTTTGACCGATCGCATGCACCGGATGCTGTGGCTGGCGGCGGCTTTCGGGCTCGTTTCGGGTATCTTGGGCGCCTTCCTGTCATTCCTCGAAAACAGCCTGCCGACGGGGCCGCTGATCGTGCTCTCCGCCACGCTGGTCTTTATCGTGGCGTTCCTCTTCGGCCCGCACCACGGGGTGGTTCCGCGACTGGTTCGCCGTTTCCACCGCGACCGCAAGATCCAGCGCGAGAACACGCTCAAGGCGATCTTCCAGGTGCGCGAGAACGCCGACTTTGCTCATGCTGCCGTCACGCTGGGGGAGCTGGCGCAGCGCCGCAACCAGTCGCTCAACGATGCTGAGCACGACGTGCGGCAGCTCTTGCAGGCGGGATTGGCTACGTTCGACGCTTCGCAAGCGGGCGGCATGGTCGACCAGCGCCGTTTGATGCTGACCCCAAAGGGTTGGGAGGAGGCTTGCCGCATCGTGCGCAACCACCGCCTCTGGGAGCTCTACCTGACGCACGCGGCCTCCATCCAGTCCGACCACGTGCACGACGATGCCGACATTATCGAGCACATCCTGGGCGACGACGTGGTGCGGCAGCTCGAACGTCGACTCGACTACCCTTCGCGCGACCCCCACGGCAAGCTGATCCCGGGGCGTCAAGACCTCGATCCGCACCCGCATACCCATTGATGCCATGGACTTGATTCCCGCCTTCGATTTTCAACGTGTATTCGTGGAGCCTTGGCAGATCGACTTTGCCGGCAGTCTGCAGATGGTGCTGATGGCGTTCTTCGTCTCGGCCGCCAGCGGGCTCATCGGCACCTTTCTGCTCCTGCGTCGCATGGCGCTGATGGGCGATACGATCAGCCACAGCCTGTTGCCGGGCATCGTGGCGGCGTTCTTCATTTCGGGCTCCCGGGCGACACTGCCGATGTTCATCGGGGCGGCGGTGGCGGGCATCCTCACGGTGCTGCTGGTCGAATACATCCACAAGAGCAGTCGCGTGAAGGCCGACGCCGCCATGGGCATCACCTTTTCCAGCTTCTTTGCGCTGGGGGTGCTGGCGATTGCCGTCTTTGCCGACCAGATCGACTTGGATGCGGACTGCGTGCTGTATGGCGAGCTGGAGTTTATCCCGCTCTTCTACCCGGTAGAGTTCCTGGGGCTGCCCTTGGGGACTGTGCCGTTGGTACGGATGGGGCTGGTGCTGCTCGGGCTGGTGGCGCTGATCGTGGCGTTTTATCGTCCGCTGGTGGTCAATACCTTCGACCCTGGGCTGGGGCGTTCGCTGGGCCTCAAGCCCAAGACCTTCCACTACGGCATGATGTTCGTGCTCTCGCTCGTCATCGTCAGCGCCTTCGAGGCAGTCGGGCCGATCGTGGTCATCGCCATGCTGATCATCCCGGGCGCGAGCGCGTTGCTGGTGGCGAGTCGCCTGCCGCACGTGCTGCTGGTCAGCGTTCTACTGTCGGCGCTATATGCGATCAGCGGCTTCCACCTCGCCGTATGGCTCGATACGACCACTTCGGGGGCGGTGGCGACTGTTGCCCTCGGCTACTTCCTGCTGATCTGGGCCGGTCGACTGCTTTGGCAACGTGGCCAGCAGCGGGCCGCTGCGCACGAAAAAACCGCCCCGGCAATCGAGGCGGCTTAGAGAAAGATCACGCTGCAAGGGGGGAGCCTCAGCTGTGGTGCTCTTTGCGGTAGCTTTCGAGGGCGGCGACGGCGTCCTGGGCCTGGGAATCGGGCGTGGCCTTGAGGTCGCTCCACACGACCTTGCCGTCGACGACGAGGAATGACTGGCGCGAGAAGACGCGGCCCATAATCGAGTCGACACCGAAGGCCTTGCCAAGCTTCTTGTCGTGGTCGGCCACGAGGGTAAAGGGCAGGTGGTATTTCTCGGCGAAGGCCTTTTGGGCGTCCACGCCGTCGGCACTGACGCCGATCACGGTGATGCCGGCGTCTTTCACGGCTTCGAAGTGGTCGCGCAGGTTGCAGGCCTGGGCCGTGCAGCCGGGCGTATCGGCCTTCGGGTAGAAATAGACGAGCACGGGGCCTTCGGCATAGGCCTCGGCAAGGTCGAGCGTCTTGCCCTCGTGCGTGGTCACTTGCAGCGCCGGAGCTTCGGCACCCTTGGAAAGTGGCTCGGCTTTAAGCATGAAAGGTAGGCTAAACAATCCCATCAACAACCAGAAGATCTTTTTCATCCTCCGATTATCACGCCGAATAGAGGGAGCGGCAAGCTACGTTCTCCAAATGGACAAAACCGCCCGCCAGAGGTGGCTCCACGGGCGGCGAGTGGTGATCTACAATCAGCAGGAATTGGGCGATTTGACTTGAAAAATAAGACATCTGTCTTAGGTTGACCTCATGAGCGCGATTCAAGAACTGGTGGAACTGTCGCCCAAGGAGCAGATCAATCTAATCCGCGCGGGGATTTCGACTGCTGTGTTTGACGCGGTGGCGGAGACTTATGGCCTCTCGCGCGAGGCTTTTGCCGACAAGCTTGGGCTCTCGATCCGTACGGTCAACCGTAAGAAGAAAGACGGTGCGCACCTCGGCCACGTTGAGTCGGAGCGGGTGTTGCGAGCTGCCCGTCTGCACCACCTCGCGCGTATCCTGTATGCGACGGACGAGGCTGCAGGCGCCTGGTTGAGCGAACCCACGCCGGCTTTCGGCGGGGCTGCCATGCTGGAGCTCGTCGATACCGACATCGGCTACGATCAAGTCCACGGCTACGTGCTCGGCCTCGCCCATGGCGTCTTCCAGTAAACGACATGCGTGGCTTTAGACTTGGGACGAAACCCTTCGCCTCGGCGGTGAAGGATGCATTTGGCGGAATGGGTGCGTTTTATGCGGGAGGCCGTTGGAATCCTCCCGGCTGCCGCATGGTTTATCTGGCGGAGGTGCTGTCGCTCAGCGCCCTGGAGGTGCTGGTCCACCTGCGTCAGGGAAAGGTATCGCGCGAGTTCGTCTTTTGGGAAGCGAAGCTGCCGGACAACGCGGTGACTGCGGCAACCAACCTTCCGGAAGACTGGGCGACCAATCTGGAAGCGACCCGGGCCTGGGGTGAGGCATGGGCAGCAAGCAAGGATGCTCCGGCTGTGCTGGTGCCTAGCGTCATCGTGCCGACCGAGCAGAATATGCTCGTGAATCCAGAGCATCCCGATTTCGACCTGAAATGGGTGGTACGCGGGCCAGAACCCTTTAATTTTGATCCGCGCCTGGTGATGCCCTAAGGGCTACCGCGCCGCCCACACCGGGTTTTCGAGCGCGGTGTCGATCAGCTTTTGCGTCGTGCGGTCGAGGCGGTTGGCGAGGGTCTTGATGATCTTGATCGCGATCTCGGGCTGCTCGTGCACCAGCTCTTCCACCGTCTCCATCTGCACGTGGATGATGGAGACCTGCGTCTTGGCGCGGATGGTACAGGTGCGGGGGCGGCCGAGGATGCCGCCCATTTCGCCGAAGACGGTGCCGGGATACATCAGCATCGCGAGCAGCACGTCGTCCTTGTAGACTTCGAGGGTGCCGCTTTTGAGGATGAAAAAGCCAATACCCTCTTCGCCTTGCTGAATGATCGTTTGGCCGGGCGAGACTTCGATCTCTTGCTGCATGGTCCGAGCGGGAGGTGAGAAGTGGAGACACGTGCAGGCATCTGCGCCTGCAACGCCGGGATTCTTGCCAGACCGGCCCGGGTGGCAAGCGCTTAGGCATG
Source organism: Verrucomicrobiota bacterium JB022 (assembly GCA_030673845.1). NCBI lineage: Bacteria > Pseudomonadati > Verrucomicrobiota > Verrucomicrobiota bacterium JB022. The sequence goes on along the minus strand of JAUTCQ010000013.1, from coordinate 207,736 downwards.
GCCTGAGGATTCAGGCCCAGATATGCCGCTTACAGGTAACGCAGAAGGCTGCGCATCTGCTGGACGGAGCGGCGGATTTCCAGAGCCGTTTCATGGGCCAGGTCGACCGTTAGATGGTCGTCCTGCAGGAGGTCCGTCTGCAGAAGGATGACCGAAAGCGCGTCGCTCAACTGATTTCTCAGCTCCGCGCGGCGTGCCTGCGGCAAATGGGTGCCGGGATAACTGATCATAGTTGGCGACTCTCGTTCCACAGTATGGCTAATCGGCCTTTGCTCGTGCATTTTAACAAGAGCATCCCTCATAATAGGAGGAATTCCTAGCATTAGGTATATTTCTCAAGCCTTCTGCAGAAATTCATGGAGGCGTTGCGCAAGCTTTGGGCCTATGCCTTCGACCAGTTGCAACTCATCCACGGTCGCCTGCTTGAGGCGGGGGAGATTTTTGAAGCGCTCCCATAACGCTTCCCGGCGGACGGGGCCGAGTCCATCAAACTCGTGCAGCACCGTCTCTTTCATGCGTTTGCGGCGCAGCTCGGCATTAAAGGTGTTGGCAAAACGGTGAGCCTCGTCGCGGATGCGCTGCAGCAAGAGGCGGGGCGCGCTGTGGTTGGGGAGCTGCAAGGGCTCTCGTGCGTCGCTGAAGTGGATGGTTTCCTCCTTTTTGGCGAGGCCGATCAAGGGGGGAGGCTCCAGCTCGTGCATCAGGAAGGCCTTCAGGGCCGCGCCGACTTGCCCACGCCCGCCGTCGATCACCACCAGGTCGGGGAAGGGCTTGCCTTCCTCGTGCAGGCGGCGGTAGCGGCGGCCCACCACTTCTTCCATCGAGCGAAAGTCGTCGTTGCCGATGAAGGTCTTGATCTTGAAGCGGCGGTAATTGGCCTTGTCGGGCAGGCCGTCGGTAAAGTGGACCATCGAGGCGACGCAGAAGGTGCCGCTGACGTGCGAGATGTCGAAGCACTCGATGTGCTTGGGCGGGTGGGGCAGCTTGAGGGCTTCCGCGAGTGCGTCCAGCACCGGCTCGGTATTGGTATTGGTCGGCTTGAGCACGTCGCGTCGGGTAAATTTGCGGGTGCGTTCGATCGTGCCCTTGAGGGCAAAGAGCACGTCGCGCAGCTCCGCCGCCCGCTCGAACTCGCGATTTTCGGCCGCCTTGCGCATCTCGTCTTCCAGATCGGCCAGCCATTCGCGGCTCTTGCCTTCGAGGAAGACGCAGGCTGCGCGCACCCGCTCCTGGTAATCCTCTTCGGTCAGCACGTTTTCGTGACCGTAGATCTCCGCGCGCACGTCGTCGTAGAGCCGCCAGGTGCCGTCTTCCTGACGGGTGGGGGAGGCGTCACTGAGGAGGATGCCGTATTTCAGGCGCAGCTCGCCCAGCGTCTTGCGCAGGCGCCCGGCGTGGGCAAAGGGCCCGAAGTAGAGGCTCTGCTCGCTTTGCCGAAAGCGCACGAGGCGGAAGCGGGGCAGCGGGTTTTCCACGTCGACGCGTACGAGCAGGAAGCGCTTGTCGTCGGTAAAGTCGGTATTGTACTTCGGCTTCCACTCCTTGATCAGCCGACCTTCGAGCAACAGGGCTTCGCTCTCGCTGTTTACCTCGATGTAGTCGAAGTCGTAGATCAGGTCGAGCATGGCCACGACCTTGGGTTGTTGCAGCTGGTGGCGGCGCGAACGCTGGAAATAGCTGCTCACGCGGTGCTTCAGCCGCTTCGCCTTGCCGACGTACAAGACGGAGCCAAAGCGGTCCTTCATCAGGTATACGCCCGGGCTCTCCGGCAGGCGGCGAACTTTTTCCTTGAGTTTACTCTGGTCAGGGGGTGGCATCCCGCACTTTTCGTAATATAGTAGTCACAGAGGGCGGCACAACGCAAACGCCCGCGTTTCCATCACGCAAGCTCGCTGGTATGGACTCTCCCAAGCACCTCGAAATCATTTTTTTAGGCGACGAGCTTTTGCTCGGCATCCGCAGCAACGGCCATCTGGTCTACCTGGGCGACAGGTTGACGCGTCATGGCCTGCCCATCCAGCGCACGCAGGAAATCCGCGATGAGGAGGACGATATCCGCACCGCCTTCCTCTCCGCCTGGGAGCGCTCGGACATCGTGATCACCACCGGTGGCCTGGGCCCCACGACGGATGACCTGACGCGCGAGACGATCGCCGCCTCGTTGGGCCGCGACCTGGTATTCAACGAAGCCCAAGGCAAAGAGTTGCACGAATTTTTCGCCCTGCGCGGTCGAGAAGTGACGCCCAACAATCTGCGGCAGTGCTACGTGGTCGACGGCGCCGAGCGCTTGAAAAACAGCAACGGGACGGCGCCCGGCCAGTGGCTGGAGATCGACGGCAAGCTGCTGATCATGCTGCCCGGCCCCGCCCACGAGCTGAAGCCGATGTTCGAAGAGCAGGTGTTGCCGCGCCTGATCAACCGAGGCCTCGCGCTCGAGCGGCCTGCCTACCTGCAACTGCGCACCATCGGGGTGGGCGAGAGCTACTTGCAGACGCGCCTGGAGCCTATTTTCAACCGCCACGCCGGGCAGATCAGTACGGCCTACTGCGCCCACAACGGCTTGGTCGACCTGCGGTTGCGCCCCATCGGCGGTCGCGTGGAGTGGAGCCAGCTTCAAGACATCGGCGAAGAATGTGCGGAGCTGCTTGGCGACGGTTTCCTCGGCTATGGTACGCCCGAAGTTGAAGACTGGATCTTGCGCAAGCTGCGCAGTCTCAACAGCCGCCTCGCGGTGGCCGAATCGTGCACCGGAGGCCTGCTGGCCAGCCGCTTTACCGATGTGCCCGGGGCTTCGCAGGTCTTTGCCGGCGGCATCGTGTGCTACCAGAACGAGGTAAAGGAAGCCCTGTTGGGCGTGCCTGGTTGCCTGCTGGAGCAGCACGGAGCGGTCAGTGCGGAGTGCGCGGTCGCCATGGCGACGGGCGTCGCCGAACGGCTGGAGGCAGACTACGCGGTGGCAATCACCGGTTTTGCCGGCCCGGAAGGCGGCAATGGCGAACCGCCCGGCACGATTTACATCGGCTACCACAGCCCCGTCGGCGTGTGGTCGTGCAAGCTGATCCACCCTGGCCAGCGCCAGGCGGTGAAGCAGCGCGCCGTGAACAGCTCCCTCGACTTCATCTACCGCAAGCTGAAGAAATACGCCGCCTACGATCTGCTCGAGTGCCTGCGGTGCTAGGTAAGAGCGGGCGTTGAGAAACCACCCGTGGCCTCACCCCGCGCCAAAGGTCTGGCCAACTTCCGCTTGCTGCGTGATCCAGGTATCCCGTGAGGGACGCCATCGCTTAGCCGGGGCGTCGAGCGAAGCGAAGACCCCCGGGCCGTTTCCTCTCCAAAATGCACCTCGGAGGGTGTGCCACGCCACCGGATGGTCTCGGAGCAATCGTAAGCCCACTGCCACTACATTCTAGCTGCATCCCCAAACGGTGATGCATTTTTTTTTGCGCGCGTGGACTTTTGCGGGGGGCGGCTAAACCGGTACATAAGAAGGCCGGTCCGCTGCTTTCGGACCGGCCCTTGGTTTCCAGGTAAAATTACCCGGTTACCCTGTCTCGCTTACTCTCTGCTTTCTCTCTGTCCTGTCGCTGTCTGTCTGTTGGTCGCTGGCAGTCTTGCGGTGTCTCACGCCGCAGCTGCATAAAATTCTCTTTTTTACTGGATGGCGATTTGGCGGGGCTGGACCTCCGGAGCGAAGGGCAGCTCGACGCTTAACACGCCATTTTCGTAAGTTGCTTTAATACCTTCGACGTCGATCTTTGCGTCAACGTTCAAATCGAGGCGATATTCTCCGAGAAAAGTTTCCCGGTGCAGCACTTTCTGCTGTTCGCCGACCGTCGCAAGGCGGCGTCCACGGACGCTGAGCACTTCGTTTTCGAAGGTGAGCTGGATCGCATCGCGGGCTACCCCAGGGAGGTAAACCTGCACTTGGTAACCGGAATCCCGGCGCTCAGCTTCATATTGAGGGCGGCGCAGGGCGGTAGCGGAGTCAGCGATACGATTCGACTGGGAAGGAACTAAGTTATTCATCGTCGAATAAAGGTAAGAGTTGCAAAACATTTGTTTATTCCACGGCAATTTGTCGCGGTTGCGCTTTTTCTGCTTTGGGCAAAGTCAGCTGCAAGACGCCGTGTTCCAGCTTGGCGGTTACGGCCTCGGCATCCACCGTGTCGGGCAGGTGGAAGCTGCGGCGGTAGTGGAAGCGGCGCTGGCGATTTTCTTCCTTCGCCTCCTGCTTGGCTTCGACCGTCAGCACGCCGTCCTGGACGGAGATGTTGACGGCTTCCTTGGGCACGCCGGGCAGTTCGAGGTGGACGAGGTAATTCTTGTCTTCCTCGAGCCAGTCGGCCGCCGGGCGCTGGACGCCGGCTGCGGTGCCGTTGCCGCGAGAGAAGGCAGTGAACGCTTCGTCAAAGAAGCGGTCGAGTTCCTGGATGCTGTTGAAGACGTTTTGCGGGTAGCGGATCAAGGTCATGGTAGTTCAGGTGTTAAAGGTTCGGTTTCAGTTGATGCCGACCTATAATGCAGGCGCGATGCCAGACGAAATGGCATGCTTAAGTCGTTGATTTACAACAAAAGCTGCCGCTGCCTTTAAAACCCATGTGAGACATTTTGGCACGCTCGTATGTCAGCTCGTCCGCTGTGTCACAATGACGCTACCGTAGGCGGGCGACCGTGGCCCCCCAGCCGCCGATCTCGCCGCCCAGCTTGTAACCGATCACTTCGGGGTGGCGCTTGAGGTAGGCGTGCACCTGGTCGCGCATCACGCCCTTGCCCTTGCCGTGGATGATCCGCACCACCTTGATCCCGGCCTTCTGGCACTCTTCCAGATACGCCTCCACCACCGCAATGGCCTCCTTCGGCATGAACTGGTGCAAATCCAGCACGCCATCAATCGGGAGGTGGATCGGTTCGTCGGACATAGGAAGGGAGGATTGAACAGGAGTTTAGGAAGTTGAGGGAGTTGAATTTCAACAGAAGAACACGAAGAGCGCAAAGCCCGGATTCAATGCTCAGTCTTCGCGTCCTTTGAGTTCTTCTGTTCCACCTCTTTCATTGCTGGGAACTTCTTTTACTCCTCAAACTCCTGTTCAAACAACCTCGTTTCTCAGCCTGATTTCTTCGATGGCCCATTGCGCGTGTTCGGCGATCATGGGGTCGGGGTCGGTTGCCGTGCGCTGGAGGGCGGGGAGGTCGGCGGGGGTGCCGGTGTTGCCGAGGACGATGCAGATGTTGCGCTTCCAGCGGGGCAGCTTCAGGCGCCGGATGGGAGTGCCGGAGGTGGCGGAGTTGAAATCCTCGTCCTGCCAAGCGAGCATTTCGCGCAAGTCCGGGTAGGTGCGCGCCTCGAATTTTTCTTCGCGGGTGGCTTGCGCCCAGCGGTTCCACGGGCAGACGTCGAGGCACTCGTCGCAGCCGAAAAGGTGGTCGCCCATCGCGCGGCGGAACTCCAGCGGGATGCTGCCCTGGTGCTCGATCGTGAGGTACGCGATGCAGCGGCGCGCATCCAGTTGGAAGGGTGCGGTGATGGCGCGGGTGGGGCAGACGTCGATGCAGCGCGTGCAGGAGCCGCAACGTTCGCGCGGCGCCACGTCTTCCGGTAGCTCGATACTGGTCAGGATCAGCGCGAGGAAGAGGTACTGGCCGTTGTCGGGGTTGATCACCAGGGTATTCTTGGCCTGCCAGCCCAGCCCGGCGGCTTCGGCGATGGGTTTTTCGAGCACGGGCCCGGTGTCGACGTAGGGCTTGTTGATACCGCCCCACTCGCGCAGCGTCTGGCAGAGCCGCTTCAGCTTCTTGAGCAATACGTTGTGGTAGTCTTTGCCCAGGGCGTACTTGGCGATGCGGCCCCGGCGCTCGGGCTCAGGCTGCAGGTAATTGAAGCCGCAGACGATGATCGAGCGCGCCTCGGGCAAGACGAGTTGCGGGTCGAGGCGGCGCTCCGGATCGCGCGCCATCCAGGCCATTTCGGCATGCTGGCCCTCCGCGAGCCACTGCAGGAAATACTCGCGGCGCAGCTCGGGGCGGATGGGGGCCACGCCAAAGGCATCGACCCCCAATTCGAGGGCTTGGGCGCGCAGGGCGTCCTTGCGGGCGGCGGCAACTGTGGCGTCGGTTTCCAAGGGGAAGACACGCTGGGGCAAAAGCGGCGGCGGATCAAATCGGATTGCGTCAGCGCGGCCGATTCCAGAAACGGCGCAAAGTTGTAATGCCATTCGCGTCGGAACTCGCACGGGTTGACTTGCTTCCACGCTTTTTCTTTTGCAGGATAGAGTTATGCACCTGAGGAGCTGGACGGCGTTTTTGGGATTGGTGGTCGGTTGCTGGCTCGGTTTGAGCCCGGCCCTGACCGCCCAATCGTTGCTCGACCGTCTCAAGGGCGAGGACGAAATCACCGAGCAGCCATCTGACCCGGAGCCCGCTGCCGATCCTGCCAACACTCCCGCTGCCGAGCCTTTGCGCCGCGTTTCGAGTGCAGACGACCTGTCCCCAGCCTTTGAGGCCCACGACGGCTCGCCTCTTACGGTCTACGTCGTGCCTATTACGGACGTCATCTCCAAGCCCAACGAGTTTATCCTGCGCCGGGCGAGCAAGGAAGCCATCGCACACAATGTCGATGTGCTGGTGCTCGACATGAACACCCCGGGTGGTCGGCTCGATGTGATGCTGGAGATCATGGAAGGACTGCAGAGCTTCGACGGGCTGACCATCGCTTACGTCAACAAGGAGGCGGTGTCGGCAGGGGCGTTTATTGCCTTTGCGGCCGACGAAATCTGGTATGCCCCCGGCGCGGTGATCGGGGCGGCCGAAGCCATTACCTCTACCGGCGAATCCATCGAGGGCGGCATGAAGCGCAAGCTCGACAGTTACATGCAGGCCAAGATGCGCGCCATGCAGGCCGAGCACCCGCACAAGGCCGACGTGATGCGAGCGATGAGCGACCCCGATTTTGTGCTGGAGCGCGACGGCCAGGTGCTCAAGACCTCCGGCAGCCTGCTTTCGCTGACGGCAGAGGAGGCGATGGCCCGCTACGGCGAGCCGCCCGTGCCGCTCTTTGGCGTCGGCATCGCCCCGGGCGTCGAGGCCCTGCTCGATCAGCGTTTCGGCGAGGGCATCTGGACGCTCGAACGCTACGAGGTGAGCGCGGCGGAGCATTTTGCCAAGTACCTCGACATGGTGTCGCCGCTGCTCCTGACGATCGGCATCATGTTGCTCTTCATCGAGTTCAAGACGCCCGGCTTCGGCGTCTTTGGTGCGACGGGGCTGACGCTGATCGGCGTCTTTTTCGCCAGTCAGTTTGTGGCGGGCCTCGCGGGCTACGAGGTATTCGTGATTTTCGCGGTCGGCTGTATCCTCCTCTTTGTCGAGATTTTCATCACGCCCGGCGGCTTCGTACTGGGGCTGATCGGTGCGTGTATGCTGCTGGGCAGCCTCGTTTGGGGCCTGGCCGACGTCTGGCCGAGCGACACCAGCCCGGTGGGCGTCACCGTATCGCTCGGCAGCGTGCTGGCGGCAGCGTGGGAGCTGGTGGCCATCGTCATCGCGGCGATCATACTTTTCGCCTTGGCGGTCAAAAACATGCACCGACTGCCCTTCCACCGCGATCTGGTGCTGACGAGCGCGCCTACCCCCGCCGGGGCCGCGCAAGACATCCCCGCCGTGCAGTTGGGCAGCCAGCGCAAACGGCCCGACTGGCCCGACCTCGGCACCTGCGGCGTCGTCACGCGCGACTTGCACCCGCTGGGCGAGGTGGAGGTCGACGGCCAGCGCTTTGCCGCCAGCGTGCCGGTAGGCCTGCTCAAGCGCGGCGAACGCATCAAGGTGACCGCCTACGGCACCTTCAACCTTATCGTGGAGCGCGAGGACGCATGAGTTGGCTTGTCATCCTGGGTATCGCCGGCGTCCTTTTCGCCATGGAGTTCCTGCTGCCGGGCGGGATCCTTGGGCTCATCGCCGTCTTCCTGATTTTTATCGCCGCCGCCACCGCCACTTTTACGGACGGCCTGGCCACGGGCTTCTGGGTACTCTTCGCCGGGCTGGTGGTCACGATCGGCATGTTCGTGGCGGAGCTGAAGTTCCTCTCCAGCTCGCGCGTGGCCAAGTGGTTCCGCCACTCCAGCCAGTCGACCGGCACCGGCCGCGAAGCCACCACGGCCCCGGCCGAGCTGATCGGCCAGCGTGGCCACGTGATCAGCGATCTTTCGCCCACCGGCACGGTGCGCGTAGGCGAGGGCTCCTACACCGCCCGCTCCGAGGGCGACTATCTGACGCGCGGCACCGAAGTGGAAGTCATTGGCCAGACCGTCTTTCACATCGTGGTGCGTCCGCTCCGTTCATCCTGAATTTATTGCGCGTTAATCTATCAACTTCCTGATTCCCGACCCTATGGACATGACGTTTCTCTCTCTGATCGGCCTCGGTTTGCTCGGTCTTTTCCTCTTGGTATTTATTTTCCTCGCCCTGTCGTTTGGCAGCGCGTGGATCAAGGCCAAGTCTTCCGGTGCGGAGGTCCCGTTCTTCCGCATCGTGGTGATGGCGCTGTTTCGTAAGCTGCCGTATTCCGCCATCGTCGATGCGCGCATCATGGCGGTCAAGGCCGGCCTCAACATCAGCACCGACGAGATCGAGACCCACTACATGGCGGGTGGCGATATCATCCGCACCACTGCCGCGCTGATCAACGCCCAGAAGGCCAACATCCCCCTCGATTGGGACACCGCCTGCGGCATCGACCTCGCGACCAAGGGCACCGAAAAGAGCGTGATGGAGGCGGTGCGCACCTCCATCAATCCCAAGGTGATCGACTGCCCGGCAGCAAGCTCCGGGCGCGTCACAATCGACGGTGTGGCCAAGGACGGCATTCAAGTGAAGGCGCGGGCCCGTGTGACCGTGCGCACCAACCTGAAGGATTACGTGGGTAGCGCGCAGGAAGAGACCATTATCGCACGGGTGGGCGAAGGCATCGTCACCACTATCGGCTCGGCCGATTCCTACAAGTGGGTGCTCGAAAACCCGGACTCGATTTCCCGCAACGTGCTGGGCCGCGGCCTCGACAAGGGTACGGCCTTCGAAATCCTTTCCATCGACATCGCCGACGTGGACGTGGGCGAAAACATCGGCGCCCAGCTGCAGGAAGCCCAGGCTGTGGCCAACAAGAACATGGCGCAGGCCCAGGCCGAAATCCGCCGTGCCGCCGCCGTGGCGCTCGAGCAGGAAATGCGCGCCAAGGTGCAGGAGATGCAGGCCAAGGTGGTCGAAGCTCAGGCCGAAGTGCCGCTGGCCATCGCCGAAGCCTTCCGCAGCGGCAACCTCGGCGTGATGGACTACATGCGCATCAAGAACATCGAGTCCGACACCGACATGCGCGGCTCTATCGCCAAGCCGGGCAAGGGCAGCGAGCAAGGCAAACTGTAAGCCCCTCTGCCGGGCGTGCCCATCGCGCCCGGCTCTTTGACGCATGATGCCTTATCTCGCATTCAACTTCGAGGAGCTGCTCCCGGTGATCTTCGTGATCCTCTGGGTGCTGTTCCAGATGTTCGCGTCGTCGCAAAAGAAGAAAAACGACGGCGAAGAGGAACCCTCCGAGCAAAGCACGGGCGGCGAATGGGCCGAGGTGAAGCGGCGCATGGAGGAGAGGCGGGAGACTTCCGAAGACGAAGCCCGCCGCTTGCAGGAAGAGCTGCGTCGCCGCTACGCCGAGCAGCGCCAGGAGCGTACGGGCGAGATCCGTCCGGTGCATGCTCCCGAGCCTGTCGAAGGCTCGCAGCGCCGCTACGATCCCTTCAAGTCCGACGCCGAGCAGTCTCGCCCCGCAGAAGTGGATGCGCCCCCGCCGCTGCCACGCCCGGTGCGCGACATTGCCCGCGAGCGGCCGGTGCCAGCGCCGCGCAGTATGCCGGCCGAGCCTCGCCCGCAGGAAGATGTGATGCAGCGCCTGCGCGAGCAGCAGCAACGCATTCGTGAGGCCGAACGCGAACATCAAATCGCGCGTGCAAAGGCGGAGGAAATCTCTCGACGCTCGCGCGCCAAATCCGACTCATGGGGGCACGGCCAGAGTGCGGCTGCGTCTCCGGGGCTGGAAGGCTGGGGCGGTAGCGACGTGCCGATCCAGGAGGCGATGCACCAGATCCTGCACGATCCGGAAGCCGCCCGCAAAGGCATCGTGCTGGCCGAGATCTTCGGCAGGCCGGTGGCGCTGCGCGGCGACACTACCGATGTGACGCGCTAACGGCCCATTTGGCCAAACTGGCACGAAACCAGCCTCATGGAACGGTATGAATTGGCTGTTCCTGGGGCTGGGGGTCCTGATTTTCGTGCTCATCGCCTACGATTTTGCGCTCACTGCCATCTCGTCGACCGGAGCGGGCCCGATCACGGCACGCCTGGGGCACGCCTTGTGGCGCCTGTTGCTCAAGCTCAGCGGCCACCGCAGCGACAGCGGCCTGCTCAGCCAGGGCGGCATGATCATCCTCGTGCTGCTCTTTGCGCACTGGACGTTCTGGATTTGGGCGGGTAACAGCCTGATCTTTCTGGCCCAGCCGGGCGCGGTGACGCACTCCAGCACCGGCGAGGTGGCCGGCGTGGACGAGACGATCTACTTCGTCGGCTATACGATTTCCACCCTCGGGCTGGGCGGCTACACGCCTGCCGGGGGCGCCTGGCAGCTCTACGCCGCCTTTCTCTCGTTCTGCGGCATTACCTACCTCACGGTGGCCATCACCTACTTTGTGCCGGTGGTGTCCAACGTGCTCAGTGGCAAGTGCCTTGCGATCCAGCTCGCCTGCTTTGGGCGCAGCCCGCAAGACATGATCACGCGTGAGTGGAGCGGTAGCGACTTCGGCGACCCGCCTTTCCTCGGCCCCTCGCTCAGCCAGCAAGTGATCCTGCAGGGCCAGTCGCACCTCGTTTACCCGATCCTCAACTACTTCCACCAGCGCGAGCCGCGCAAGTCGATCTACCTCGCCATTGCCAAGCTCGATGAGGTCGTGACGCTGCTCGAAGTGGCAGTGCACCGCGACGTGCGGCCCAACGACCGGGTGTTGCAAAACATGCGGGGCGCTCTCGATGCCTACCTGGAAACGCTCGAACACGGCGTTACCCGGCGCAGCGATGCGGCGCTGCCACTACCGGAGCTCGATTCGCTGCGCCATGCGGGCATCCCCTTGGAAGACGAAGCGACGATCCGGGAAGGCTACCGCCGCCTCGATGAACGCCGCCGCACCTTGGCCAGCATGCTCCACCACGACGGCTGGGACGTGGGCGACCTCAATCTTGAAGCCGACTTGGGGCAAAAGCGTGATTCGCTGCCTCTGAACGCCTAGCGGCTACCCGCACCAGCTCGAACTCCATTACGCCCATCGGCTCCGATGCGCAGGCAACCGCCGCCGTCACCGGAGGGTGAGCCTCTGGGAAGTGGCAGACGCCGATGACCGAGCCGGGGCCTTGGCCCGTATGCCCGAAGGTCGGCCCCAGGTCGTCGATCGCGCCGGCCATGAGACCCAGCCCGTAACCACAGGCGCTCCATGGGCGGTCGGGCATCATGAAGTCGAGCGGGTGGCGCGCGGTAAACTGGGCCCGCGTCTCCGGACGGAGAAAATCGGTCGTGAGGAGGGCCTGCAGGAGGCCCGCCGCATCCGGTAGCGTGCCGATGAGCGAGCCATGGTAGACCCAGCCCGGCGCGTAACCTGCCGGGGGAGGCGTGGCGGTTTGCTGTAAATCTGCGACTGTCTCCGCCAAATAGGGGCGGGTGAAGCCCAGCGGCTCCAGCACCAGCGTCCGCAGCGCCGCGCCAAGGTGCTGCCCCGTCGCTTCTTCGACCGCCTCCCGTACGTAGAGGTAGCCTACGTTGCTGTAAGCCCAGCCGGTGTCGGGCTCGTAGCGCAGGCGGTCGGCCTCGGCTTCCGCCAGCAGGCGCTTACGCGGCCAGGGCTCTTCCCCGGCGGCTACGGCGTGTTTGTAAGCCTCCAGATGACCGTAATCGGGCAGCCCTGCCCGGTGTTGCAATAGCTGGCGCAGCGTAAACGGCTTGCCCCGCCACGGCGTATCCAGCTGCAGGCGACCGGCTTCGACCAGCCGCAGGACGGCGGCGGCGAGCACCGTCTTGGTAAAGCTCCACCACGGGAAGGTCGCTTCCGGCTGACCGGAGTGGCCGTTGTCGCCTTCCGCCGTTAGCCAGGCATGGTGAAATTCAGACGTGTGCATCGCGCTCGAGGATGGGCAGTGCCGGGTGTGCCGTCAAACCCGGCTCTCGCTAGATCTTGATCGGTACGAGCACGCTGTATCCGGTCGGCTGGCCATCTTCCCGCGGCGGTAGACAGCGCCAGCCAAACAGGGCTTGGATGGCGGCAGAGGTCTGGGCGTGGGGTACACCCGTTTGGTCCTGCGGCTCGACTTGCGTCACCTCACCTTTGTCATCGAAGGTGACTTTGAATACCAGCCGGCGGGGTTCCAGCTCGTCCCGTACTTCGGGCGGCAGGCCGGGTAAAGGCGCGTGGACCAGCTTCATCGGGCGTGTTTGGCCCTGCTGAGTCTCCAGATATTCGGCGAGCAGAGCGCGGAAGAAGGCATCGGAGCTTTGCTTGAACAGGTGGAGGGCCTGCGTGCTGTACTGTTGGTAGAGGGGAAGCCCATCCTTGAAGTAGGTGACGCAGGTGTAGATACGGTTGCCGCTAAAATCATCACCCATCCGCCCTGCTTTCGCCCGGAAGGCCAGCATCTTGTCCGGCTGTGCATCGCCCAGATCGTAGCCGTTGATCCAGAACTCGTCCCCGCTCTGGTTGTCGGTGGTGATTACGAAATAGAAGAGGTCTTCCACCTCACGATCGACTTCGATCTCGAACTCAAGCGAGTTCGTATTTGCGGACAAGTGAACCGATCTTTCACGTTTGATTCCTGCCGGGTAAGCGCTGCCGGAGGGAAGAAACAGGTATTTCGGTTTGCCGCGCACCCGTTGGGTCTCCCCTTCGCGGACGAGAGCGATGGGAATATCACGGTCGAAGTGGACGATGCGGCAGGCCTGCCCCTCGATTAGCACGTAGGGGGCATAGAACAGGAAGCCGAGCGGTGGCTCTCGATAGACGTCTTGGGCGCGGGCAGCGTTGAGCCACAGGGTCAGTAGCGTGAACAGGATCAAACAGCGGTGCATGCAGGAGTAGCTGCAGCAGGAGACGTGCAGGATTCTATGTATGGCGGCGTTTTGCCGTACTCTGTCCAAAAAAAAAGCCGCCGACGGGTCTCCGTTGGCGGCGAAAGTGATGGATGCTGCGTAGAAATGCCCTAGCTCTGGCGCTGGCGACGGCGGGCGTAAGCCACTGCACCGAGGGTCAGCAGGCCGGCGATGGCGGCGTAGGTGCTGGGCTCGGGCACGTTCGGGCCCCACACGATGTTGCCACGGATTTCGCCGCTCGGGTTGTTCAGCGTGTGCAGGTTGATGTAGTAGAGGCCGTTCAGCAGGTTGGCTTCCTTTTTGTCGTCCAGCACGATGCTGCCGCTAAAGGAGCCGGAGAGGCCGTTGTCGACGCGGACAAAGCTGCCGTTGTCGCTCGGGCCGTCTTCGAACAGCTGGTAGGCCACGTTGGCGGTTTCGTCGAAGCCGGCCAAGGCGTGGATGTGCAGGCCGCCTGCAATGCTGGTGTCGATCTCAGAGCTGAGGTCGTTGAAGCCGAAAGCGCTGCCCCAGGCAAAGTTGATATAGAGGATATTGGTTTCGGTATTGTAATAGATACCGTCCCCAATTTCACCGCCGGAAGCACTGCCGGAGACGGCCGGGACCTGATTGGAGGTCTTCAGCCCGTAGCCGCCAAGCCCTTGCAGGTCGAGGCCGAGGATCGCAGCTTGGCTGGAAGCCGCCAACAGCGTGAGGGAAGCGAGAGTCGAGAGAGTTTTCATCATTGCTCAGTTCAAGTGGTTCAAAGACTGAATCGCCGTACCATCCATCCAAACGGCCATAATGCAACCGATTTTTGAAATTTTTTGGGTAGATGCCCCGTATGCTAACGCCACTCATGTTTCGGGTAGCGGCCCCGCAGGTCTTTCTTGATCTGCAAGTAGCTACTGCCCCAGAAGGCGTCGAGATCGGCCGTCTTTTGCACGGGCCGCATGTTGGGGGCAAGCAGCTCGAGTACGAGCGAGATGCGGCCGTCAGCGATCTTGAGCTTGGCTTGCGGGCAGTCGTAGAGCTGCTGGATCTTGGCCGAGAGCACGACGGTGCCGTCGGCTTCGTAGCGCAGGCGGGCGTTGAAGCCGTTGGGCAGGGTAAAGCGTTCGGGCGCGAGGGGGTCGACTTCCCAGCGCACCGCAACGGGCAGCCACTCCTGCACCGCCGGCATTACCTGCACGTCGGCCAGGTCGCGCACGCTCTTCAGGCCGAGGCAGAGTTGCTCCAGGATCAGCTGGCGCGCTTCGTCGTCGATGGGGGTGAAGCCGTAGTCGGGCATCGCCTTGGCGAGGACGTTGACGCGGGCGATGTAGTTTTCGACCTTCTCGTTCCAGTGCTTCAGCTGCAGGTTGCCCGCCTGCACCTCGCGGGCGATGATCGCCGCAGCCTCCTCCGGGTCGGGCTCGTTCAGCTCCTTGGACTCCAGCACGAGGTCGCGGAACATGCGCTGCCGCACGGTCACGACCCGTTTGCTGCCCGGGCGGAACGCCGTCTGCGTCTGCTCGGTAAAGTCGTCGGGGAAGAACTCCTGCAGCCACGCCTCTTCCACCGGCGAGTTGAGCTGCAGCAGTGTGGTGACCTCCCCCTTGGCTTCGCGCTCTTCGATTTCGGTCGAGACGAGCAGGGGGGCGTCCTTGACGAGGCTGTGGCGGCCCACTTCGCCGCGTCGCCCGTGGGGCAAGGCGCAGCGCAGGTTGGTTTCGTTGAGCCGCTTGCCCACTTGGTCGGAGAAGCCGGCGAGGATGGCGGGGATGATGGCGTCGGCCGTCGCACAGTCTTCCTCGGTGTTCAGGCTCTGGCTGTGGGCGAGCCGGAGGTACTGACCCGCCATACGCCCGGCTTCGCGCGCCGCCCCGGCATGGATGCCCAGCCGTTGGCAGTAGCCGAGGTCGAAGCGCTGCTGGTAAGCGGCCTGCCACGCGCGCAGGGCCATGATGTGGTCCGAGGGCGGGTCGTCGGGCAGCAGCAGTTCACGCTCGCGGGCGTCTTCGTCGCGGCGCTGACCGAGTGGCATCACGATGCGGCGGCCTTCGCTCAAGGCGGCGAGCAGGGCAATGGAGGGCAGGCAACGGTGTTCGCTGGCGGCAATCAGCATCCGGGCGAGCCGTGGGGCGGCGGGGAAGGCGGCCATCTGCTGGCCTACGCGCGTCAGGCGCTCGTCGTGGTCGAGCGCGCCCAGGTCGTGCAGCAGGGCCACCGCGCGTTCCAGCCGCAGCGCTTCGGGCTTCTCGAACCACGGGAAGGCCTGCAGATCGCTGATGCCCGCTCTTTTTAAAGAGAGCACGGCACCGGCGAGGTCGAGGCGCTGGATCTCGGGGGCCGTCTGCAACGGGCGGCTCGCATGCTCCGCCTCCGTCCACAGGCGAATCGCCAGGCCTGCGGCCACGCGGCCCGCGCGACCGGTGCGCTGCTCGGCCGAGGCGATGGAAATCTTCTCCGTCAGCAGCGTGTCGAGGCCGCGACGCGGGTCGTGGGCAGCCTGGCGGGCGTAACCGGCGTCGATCACCACCCGTACGCCCTCGATCGTGAGCGACGTTTCCGCCACATTGGTCGAGACAATGATCTTGGGCTGCGGGCCGGGCGTGACGGCGGCGTCCTGCTGCTCGGGGGGCAATTCGCCGTGCAGGGGCAAAATCTCGTAGCCGCGCGTCTGGCTGAGCTGGCCCAGCACCTCGATCGTGCGGCGGATCTCGTAGCTGCCGGGCATGAAGACCAGCACGTCGCCCGCAGGCAGACTGGGGCCGGAGCGCTTGAAAGCCTTCGCCACGGCCTCCCACATCGGCACGGCTTCGGCGGTGTCGCCCGGCTTCACGTATTGCACATCCACTGGGTAGGCCCGGCCCATCGCCTCGACCTTCGCGCAGGGGCCGAGGTAGGAGACCACGCGGTCGATGTCGAGCGTGGCCGACATCACGCCGAGGATCAGCTCCGGGCGACGCTCCTGCACCTGCCGGGCCAGCGCGAGGGAGAGGTCGCCATCGAGGTGGCGCTCGTGGAATTCGTCGAACAGGATCACGCTCACGCCGCGCAGCAGGGGATCGCTCTGCAGGCGGCGCAGCAAGAGGCCCTCCGTCAGGTAAACGATCCGGGTGTCGGCGCTGGTACGGTTTTCGAGGCGGACGGAGTAGCCCACCTCGCCGCCGACTTGCCCGCCGCGCTCGTAGGCCACGCGCTTGGCCAGCAGGCGGGCGGCCATGCGCCGAGGCTGGAGGATTACGATCTGGCCGTCGCCCGCCACACCGCCATCGAGCAGGATGGAGGGCACTTGGGTGGACTTGCCGGAGCCCGTGGGCGCGGCGAGGGCAAAACGGCGGGAGTCGCGACAGGCGGCCAGCAGGGCCTCGCGCACTTGCCAGACGGGCAGATCGGTAGACGGCATCGCCCCCATCTCAAGCCAAGCCGCGCCGTTCGGCCAAGGAGAAATTTCGCGAGCCACAGATAGAGCACGGATTTTCACGGACCAGAATCTTCACATTGTAGTGGCTCATCGTGTGGACCTTCACCGTGGCACCCCTTCCAGGGTGCTATGAGGCGAGGGCAAAATACCCGGGGTGTCGGTCCGCTGATGCGGACCTCAACCCCGCGCTAAGATCTGGCAAGCCTCTGGCTTGCTGGATGATCCAGCATCCTGGAAGGATGCCATCCCTTTGCCTGCAGTTGAGGTTCCCGAAAGGAACCGATACTGCAGGTAATGGGTTGAAGAAAAGATGCACCCTGGATGGGTGCTACTGCGGAAACGTCCACTCTACGCGGCACTAGATGGATATGGCCCGTCGACTGTGAACAACTGTACCTTTTCCCCTTGACGTACTAACTGGGCTGCGCTGTTCTACCCGTTTTTATCTTTCAGCCCAAGGATCGCCATGATGCCGACTTATCGCCCCCACCGTCTCAAGCGCCAACGCAAGTTTGGCTTCCGTGCCCGTATGGCCACCCGTGGCGGCCGCAAGGTGCTGAACGCCCGTCGCGCCCGTGGTCGCAAGCGCCTGAGCGCCTAATTTTTCCCGGAGGCGCTGGCCATGCGGTTCCACCCACGCCAGCATATCCGACGGACGGCGGAATTTGAAGTTGTCCGCCAACATGGTCGTGGCCGCGAATGCGGCCCTTTTTTGTTTCAACTGCACGTGGTGCCGGAGGCGGAACGCCCCCCGTTGCGGCGCGTAGGCGTAATCGCCTCCAAGCGCACGGGCAATGCCGTGCACCGCAACCGCGCCAAGCGCCGCCTGCGCGAGCTGTTTCGCTTGTATCAGGACCGCCTGCCGCCGAATTGCGACGTGGTGCTGGTCGCCCGCCGCCGCATCCTCGAAATGGATTGGGAGACCTGCGTGCACCGCTTTTGCCTTACGGCCGAGCGCCTGCCCGCCAGCATACCTGCCCCGGAGGCCTCATCATGAGCGCCCGCCGCCGCACCGTGAGCGGGGTGGGGCGCATTCTGGCGTTCCCGCTGGTGGTGCTCGTAACCCTCTACCGCTGGTTTTTGTCGCCGCTGCTGCACACGCTCGTGCCGGGCAGCGGTTGTCGTTTTGAGCCCACATGTTCGCGCTATGCGCTGCAGGCGCTGCAGGAACATGGACCCTTGTACGGGAGTTGGCTTGCCATCCGGCGGCTCTCCCGCTGCCATCCGTGGGGTGGCTGCGGCTTCGACCCCGTCCCACCCCGCGCCTCCGCGTCCCAACCGCCGGAGCGCCCGGATCCCCAGACTTTGGCACATCATGGATAAGAAGAACCTGTTTCTAGGCATCGCCCTGCTGCTTGCGGGGTTGGGCCTGATGTTTTGGCACACCACCCAGCAAGCTTCGTACGACCAGGAGCAGGCCCGCCAGCGCGCCGAACAGGCCGCGATCGACGAGCAAGAGCGTGCGACCGCCGAGGCTGCTGCCCCCGGCACGCGCCCCGATGAGCTGCGCTCGCCCGATGGCTCCGGCCCCGGCTTGCCCCCGCGCCCGACGCCGGAGCAAGAGCAGCCGGCCTTCGAAGTCGAAGAGCAAACGCTGGTGTTGGAAAACGAGGTCATTCGCGCCGAGATCAGCACCCTTGGGGGCGGTATCGGCACGATTACGCTCAAGAATTACCCGGCGCAAAACCCCTCCAAGGTCGAGAACCCCGACCCGGTGGTGCTCAACCGAGGCGGCCAGTACCCGATCCTTGGGCTGACCTACGAGAGCGGCCAGCGCTTCGGGCCCGACGTCGTGCGCTATTACGACGTGGTTGAGCAATCGCCGATGCGCGTGGTGCTGGAAGGCCAGGCCGACGATTCGCTGAAGCTGCGCCGCACCTACGAGATTGTGGCCGGCACGACGGGCGCTGCGCCTTACATCGTGCACCACACGGTGGAATACATCAACACCGGCAGCACGCCTCGCCCGCTCAGCGGTCAGTTCCTGCACATTGGCACCAGCGCCCCCAGCGATGCCGACCCGACGGGCCAGAACCTCAACGCCAGCTATTACGATACCGACAAGGACTACCACGCCATCTCCTCTTCGAAGTTCCGCGGGGGCGGCGGCTTCCTTGGGCTCGGCGGCGGTGCGCCCCGCGACCGGATCGAAGAGCAGGCCCCGATCCTTTGGGGCGCGGTCAAGAACCAGTTTTTTGCGATGATCGCCACGCCCGACCAGCCCGCCACGGCGCTGGTCGCAGTGCCGCGCCGCTTCATGGTCGATCCTGTCAGCGGAGAAGCCCCGGTAGGGGTAGCCGCCGCGCTGGAGTTCCTTTTGCCGGATCTGGCGCCCAATGCCAGCCACACGCTGGAGGTTGAGCTTTATGCCGGCCCGAAGGACTACAGCCACCTCGAAGAGCTCGACCCGGGCCAGGACGCCGTGCTGCAGCTCGGCTGGTTCATCGGCCTCACCGTCGGCCTGATCTCCTTTATCGCGAAGGCGTTCCTCAAGCTGCTCGCCTTCTATCAAGGCTTCCTCGGTAGCTGGGGCTTCGCGATCATCGCCGCCACGCTCACGATCCGCCTCGTGCTGCTGCCGCTCACGGCCAAGGCCGCGCGCTCCAGCAAGCGCATGCAAGAGCTGCAAGCCCCCCTCAAGGAGCTGCGCGAAAAGTACGCGGACGACCCGATGGCGCTCAACCAGGAGATGGCCAAGCTCTGGAAGAAGCACAAGATCAACCCGCTCTCCGGCTGCTGGCCCATCCTGATCCAGTTCCCGATCTTCATCGCGTTCTTCAACCTGCTGCGCAATGCCAGCGAGCTGCGTTACTCCGACTTCCTCTGGATTTCGGACCTCTCGATGCCCGACGCTACGATCCCGCTCGGCACCGTCGTCCCGCTGGTGGGCGACGCGATCAACATCCTGCCGTTCTTCTGGCTCGTGAGTATGGTGCTGCTGATGAAGTTCACCCCGCAGCCGGCTGCCGCCGCCGACAACCCGGCCTACAAGGTGATGAAGTACATGCCCTTCGTGTTCTTCTTCTTCACCTATCACTTCTCCAGCGGCCTCGTGCTCTACTGGACGACGACCAACACCTTCTCGATCTTCCAGGGCTGGTACATCAACCGCCACAAGGACCGCGAAGATGAGATCATCGAGGCCGAAGTGGCCGAAGTCGAAAGCCACAAGAAGTCTTCTTCGACCGAGCCCCTGATCAAAAAGAAGAAGAAAAAGGAGCCCGAGCAGCCCCGTCTGCCCTGGCAAAAGAAGTAACCGTCTTTTCTACCAAGCCCGGATCAACGCGACCCGGGCTTTTTTGTGGCCGGAATTTACTCCTCCTTCGCGCAGAGGTAGGTGGCCATGACGCCGTCGTAGTCGGCTTCGAGGATGGTAAAGCCGGCGCGGGTCAGCAGGCCCTCCATCACCCAGTCGTAGGTGGAGAACTCTTCGCGGAAGTGGCCTTCGGCGTCGTCGCGGAGGAAGTCGCCTCCGGCGGCGGCCTGGGCTTCGACGAAGGCGGCGATCGTCTCCAGCGGCTGCTCGGAGGGCAGCACCACGTCGTGCAGGTAGAGGCGGCCTCCGGGCTTGAGCATCGCAAACATGCGCTGCAGGGCGATGCCCTTCCAGAAATCGGGCAGGTGGTGAAAGGCAAAGGTGCTGGTGATGGCGGCGGCGGGGGCGCTCTCGTGCTCGTAGGTGAGAAAGCCTCGGTGCGCGAACACCAGGTTGTCGAGCCCTTCGGCCTGAGCTTGCGCGCTGGCATGCGCGATCATCGTTTCCGAGACGTCGACGGCGTAGACGCGCGCGCAACGCTTGGCGGCTTCCCGCGCGAAGATCCCCGTGCCCGCGCCAAAGTCGATCAGGACGTCGCTCGCGCCCACGCCGAGGCGGTCGAGCACCTTACGGGCTTCGGCCGCGATGTCGCGAAAATCGGCGTGGCTGGAGTCGTAGACCGCCACTTCTGCCGGGTCGCCGTAGTCCTTGCCGATCTGTTTGAATTCGTCGTAACGCCAGGAAGAGTCGAGCTGCATTGCGTAAACAGGTTGAGGTTTACCACGAAGCTAAACGGATCCCGATACCGCGAAAAGCCAATTCTCCTATCGCAATCTTCTCCATCTCCGGCCACCGAACGCCGGAAAACCAGACCGCGCTAGCTCGGTCTGGTCGGGCCACTCTCGTCAGAGCGGCCGGCTCCTGTTACACTGTAGTTTCTAACCCTGAACTAGTGATACCCAATCAAAAGTGTGTGCAGTTAGTTATTGGAGGTCTCCGGTTTTTCGGACTCGGCGGCTGGCGGAGGGGTGCCGCCGCCGATCTGGCCCTGGATGTTGGCGAGCGCCTTCTGGATCTCCGGATTGTCCATCTGCTGGGCGAGGTTGATGACCTTGGCGATCGGCACATTGCCCACGAGGTTGATGAAGACGACTTCGCCGGATCCGTTGGCAATGAGGGCGGCGAGGCCGGCCATTTCGTCGCCGCTTTCGTCGCTCATCACGTAGATGCCGACGCCATCATCCGGCACGCTCACGAGCGGCATCCAGTTTTGCTTGAGTGTGGCGCGAATCTTGTCGGCCCCGGCGAGGACCTTGTCGCGGTTGGCGTTGCTGGGCTCGAAGACGACCAGCCGGAGGTGCTGGATGCCTTGGACGATGCTGGCGACATCCGCATTCTGAGCCGCGAGGTCTTGCGTGGCGTTGAGCAGCAGGAAGCGGGGGAGGTTGATGTTGACCTTGGGCTGAGCGGCGTTGACGTCGATCACGGCGTCGATGTCGAGGTAGGCCGGGTCGCTCTTGATCTTGGCGGGGGCTTGCCCGAAGAGGGAGAGCCCGGTCAGGAGCACGATGGCTAGCAGCAGGTAATTACGTTTCATTGTTCGGCGTTTGTTCGGTGGTTTCGGTCTGGAGAATGGATTGTAAAGTCTGGAGGCTCGACTGGAGCTGAGGTAGCGCACCGTCGATGGCTTGCTGGCCGCCTTTGAGCCCGTTTTCGCGCAGCAGGTGGCCGACGAGCACCAGCGAGGCTTCGACTTCGGCGGCCTGGGCCTGGGTGGAAGTGGTGTCGGGCACGGTGGCGATGGCCGGGGCTTGGGGGGCGGTCGGCTCGGGCCAGAGAGCGAAGGCGAGGGCGAGCGCACCGAGGGTCAGCGCGGGGGCGAGCCACCACCAGGCACCCGACTGGCGGGGGGCACGGTCGACTTCGGCGAAGACCCGGTCGAGCACCTGCGGCGGGCACTTTTCGCGGCGCAACTCACGCGTGAGCTTGTTCAGAGGCCGTTTCATGGTCTTTGGCGTTGGAGGTGGAAGGGTGGTGGCGTTGCAGGTGGCCCTGCAGGGTTTGTTTGGCCCGGCTGAGGTAGACTTTGACGCTGTTGAGCGGCAATTCGAGCGTGGTTGCGACTTCGCGGTAGCGCAGGCCGTTGATCTCGACGAGGACAAAGACGCTGCGCTGCTTCTCGGGGAGGAGCTGCAGGGCGGCGGCCAGATCCTCGCGGAGGTCGGCCCATTGGGTACTTTCGCGCGGGTCGGGCTCGCTGGAGCGGGCGTGGTCGTGGGCGAAGTCGTCCTCCGGCAGCGGCTCGAGGCCGTGGCGCTGTCGCCGGCGCAGCAGGTCGAGGCAGTGGTTGCGCGTCGTCTGCATCAGCCACGAGCGGGCTTTGAGCAGGTTTACGTCGCCCAGCCCGTGCCAGAGCTTCAGCAGCACTTCTTGCGAGGCATCTTCCGCGTCTGCCTCGCTGCCGAGCAGGTGGCGGGCAAAGCGGTAGACGTCGTCCGCGTAGAGGTGGCAAAGCGCCTTGAACTGGAGGGTCTTCGGCATGTTCTGTGGAGGAGACGAAACAGCGGCGCGAATTGTTACACGTTTCTGCAAAAAGTGGCGAGGGTGCTCTGGCGGCGGCCTGAAATCGTGCCTTTCGGCCTGTCATGCGGTCGTAACCTCAATTTCACCTTTACGTTACCCGCAAACACCTCCAACTAATAGAGACCCCGGCGCACCCCCTATGCGTCGGCTCATCCCCCACCTACTCCCCTTTATCCTATGTTGCTCTCCCGGCTCTCGCGTCTGCCGGTGTGTCTGCTTGCCGCCTGTCTGGCGGGTCAGGCGACCGCCAAAGTCATCATCACCGAATTCGACGCCACCAACCGTAACATCCTCGACGACGCCGACGGCAGCACGAATGACTGGATCGAGCTGCGCAATACCGGCGCCAGCAGCGTCAACCTCGCCGGCTGGGCGATCAGCGACAAGGCCGACAACCCCGGCAAGTGGGTCTTCCCGTCGGTCAGCATCCCGGCAGGCGGTTACCTGATCGTCTTCGCTTCGAGCAAAGACTGGAGCATCGCGGGCGTCCAGCTGCACACCAATTTCAGCCTTTCCGACGGCGGGGAAGACCTTGTGCTCAGCCGACCCGACGGCTCTGGCGGCTGGATTACGGAGCATGCGTTCGTCGACTTCCCGGAGCAGTTCAACGGCTTTACCTACGGGCTGGCCGGGTCGGTCGAAAGCGGGGAAGCGGGCTACCTCGTCACGCCCACGCCCGGTTTCGTCAACGTTTCGGCAGTCGTGCACGAGTTTGTAGAAGACACGGCCTTCAGCCACCATCGGGGCTTTTACGACGCGGCATTCACGCTTACGGTCACGTCCCCCACGCCCGGCGCGAGCATCGTCTACACGCTCGATGGCAGCGAACCGGGCAACGGCAACGGCTATCTGGTCAACCCGGCCAATGCGGAAGCGACCCCGGTCGCGACTCTGGAGGTATCGACCACTACCATCGTACGTGCTCGTGCGGTGAAAGACGGGATGGCACCGACAAATATCGACACGCAGACCTTCCTCTTCCCGGCCCACGTGCTCCAGCAGTCGAATGCCTCGGTCAAGCAGGCATACGCCAACTGGGGCCACAGCGGCCCGGACTGGGCGATGGACCCGCGGGTGACGGGTCACCCGAACCCTGAAGACCGCGCGGTGGCCAGCGACCTGGAGAAGATCCCCACCGTCTCCGTCGCCATGAGCTGGACGGACCTCTTTGGCAGCGCCGGGCGCGGCATCTACATCTTGGGCGAAGGCGTGGACAAGCCGGCCTCGTTCGAGCTGCTCAACCCCGATGGCAATGACTTTGACCCCAATGCGCTGGCCGGGCAGCTCGGGCGCGGCATGATCCGCGTCTTCGGCGGCTCGAGCACGACGCGCTGGAAGACCGACAAGTTGTCGTTCCGCTTCAATTTCTGGGACAATTTCGAGAGCGACGTCTTGGGCGAGGGCGCCATCGGCGAGTACGACCGCCTGGTGCTCGACGCACGCCTCAACAACGTCTGGAACCAGTCGCAAAACCTCGAACAGCGTCAGTTTTCGGACTTTGCGCGCGACGCCGTACTGACGGACCTGGAGAACGAGATCGGTGTGGCCCCCGCCGTGCACAGCCAGCACGTGCACCTCTATCTCAACGGGCTCTACTGGGGCATCTATACCCTGCACGAGCGGCCCGATAACCACTTTGCGGAGGCGTATTTCGGCGGCGATTCCGACGACTACGACATCGTGAAGCACGGGCCGAGCAACGAAGGGTTCCTCGTCGATGGCGTGCGGCTCGACCCGACCCGCTCGATCTCCAACAGCAATTACTCGGCGGGCGTCAACTACCTCGCGATGGTCGCGCTCTCGCAGCAAGACCTGAGCGTACCGGCCAATTACGACGCGTTGGCCGAGGTGCTCGACATCCCCGCCTTCATCGTCCACATCCTCGGTAACTTCGCGGGCGGCAATTACGACTGGCCGCAGCACAACTGGTACGCCAGCTATAACCGCGAGAGCGGGGAGGGCAAATGGCGCTTCCACTCCTGGGACGCCGAGCACGTCTTCAAATACGAGGATTACCCGCGCTTCGACGACGTGACGAACAAGTTCGAGGGTTGGGACCGCCCCGACGGGATCAACCTCCAGCTGCTGGAAAACGCGGAATACCGCTTCCTCTTTGCCGACACCGCTCACTGCCTGCTCTTTAACGGCGGGCCGCTTTCGGCCGAGCGTGTCTGGGCCGCCTTCGAGCGCCGCTTCAACGACATCGACGAGGCCGTGCGGGCCGAATCCGCGCGCTGGGGCGACAATCCGCCGATCCCGGGCGAGCTGCACCTGCGCTACACCAACGTGCCCAGCAGCGGCGTGAACCCGAGTTCTTTCGGCCAGAGCGACACGACCGACTTTGCCTCGTGGTGGCACGAGCGCGAGCGCATCCGCACCAAAGTGCTCGGCGCAGAGCCCAACCGCATCACGCGCTTTGTGGCCCAGATGCGCAACGCGACTTACCACGAAGACCACCCGAAAAGCCTGCAGGCCAACCCGCTTTACCCGCAGACCGACGCGCCCGCCTTCAGCCAGCACGGCGGTCAGGTGGCGGAGGGCTTCGCGCTCTCAATCCTCAACCCCAACGCCAGTGGCGCGGGCGAAGTCTATTACACGCTCGACGGTAGCGACCCGCGCAAACCGGGCTCCGGCACCGGCGCGTACTTCTCCGGCACGGTCAACGACACCGCGCAGCTCTATGGTGTGCCCGTTACGCTCGACGCCACAACCACGGTCAAGTCGCGCGTGCTGCTCAACGGCGAGTGGAGCGCACTCAACGAGGCTACCTTCCAGGTGGGCGACGTGGTCGAGCCGGCCGCAGCGGGCAACCTCGTGATCTCCGAGGTGCACTACCACCCCGCCAACCCCTCGCAGGCGGAAGTCGACGCCGGTTTCGACGACGACGGCTTCTTTGAATACTTCGAGGTGCGCAACATCGGCAGCGTCGTGATCTCGCTGGAAGGCATCACCATGCCCCGGGGCGCGGACATCGAGGCGATCGACGGTGGCGTGACGGTGCTCGCGCCAGGTGCGACCGCGCTGTATGTCTCGAACCCCGAGGCATTTGCCCTGCGCTACGGCCCGGGCTTCCCGATTGCGGGCCGCTTCATCAACGATACGGCCTTGAGCAACGGTGGCGAGCAGCTGCAGCTCAACGCGGCAGACGGCTCGACCATCGTCGATTTCGAATACGACGACGGTGCGCCCTGGCCGACTTCGCCCGATGGCGACGGCCCCTCGCTGGTCTTGATCCAACCGGGCCTGCGCGACTATACGCAGGGCTGGAACTGGCGCGCAAGCATCAGCGACAGCGGCTCCCCTGCCGCCGACGATTACCTGACCTATGCCGCCTGGGCCGCCGCATGGTTCTCCGCCGCCGATCCGGGCTACCCGCAGGTCGCCGCCCCGGATGCCGATGCCGATGGCGATGGGCTGACCAACCTCGAAGAGCACTTCCTCGCTACCGACCCGAAGGAGGCTACGGCCTACGAAGCCCGCCCGCTCATCACCCTGGAGGCGCTCGACGCCGGGGCTGGGCTTGCGACCTACGCCGTCTTCACCTTCCGCTACGATCCGCTGGCCGAGGGCGTGGCCTTCTCCGTGCAAGGTAGTAACGATCTCCGCAGCTGGACGCCCGGCCATGCCGTGCTGGTCGAGCCCCCCACGCTGCACGACGACGGCACCGAGACGCGTCGTTATCGCTCGGCCCAGCCGGTGGATGCCACCACGGCGCTCTTCTACTACCTGCGCCTCGAATCGCGGTAACGCTTGCGATCTTGGCCGCCCGCCACCCGACCCTGCGGTTTCTTACCCGGGGCGGGTGGGCGTCGGGCCGCACGGGGCGCGCTTTTCCGATTGATTCAGGCGAGCAAACCTCACAGTTTGGGATTTTTCCGTTCTATCCGACGAACCCCCGAGAGACAGCTACATGGCCGGACACAGTAAATGGGCGAATACCAAGCGCCACAAGGCGGCGGTTGACGCGAAGCGCGGCAAGATCTTCAGCGCCATCGCCAAGGAAATCACCATGTCGGCCCGCGCCGGCGGTGGGGATATTAACTTCAACCCGCGCCTGCGGCAGGTCATCAACAAGGCCAAGGCTTCCAACATGCCGGCCGACAATATCGACCGCGCGGTGAAAAAAGGCACCGGCGAGCTCCCGGGCGTCGAATACCTCGAAATCCTTTACGAAGGCTTCGGCCCGGGCGGTATCGGCATCATCGTCGAAGCCACCACCGACAACAAGAACCGCGCCGCCAGCGAAGTGCGCGCCACCTTCACCAAGCACGGCGGCAGCCTCGGTGGCCCGGGCTCCACCGCGGCCTTCTTCAGCCGCATGGGCCAGTTCCTCATCTCGGCCGACAAGACGAGCGAAGAGCAGCTGATGGAAGTCGCGCTCGAAGCCGGGGCCGAAGACATCATCGACAACGAGGACCACTTCGAAGTGCGCTGCCCGGTGACGGAGTTCATGAACGTCTCCGGTGCGCTGGAGGCGGCCAAGATCGAGGCCGAAAGCGCCGAGCTGGTCTACATCCCGCTCAACCTCGTGCCGGTGACGGACAAGGACACCGCCGCCAAGGTGCTGCGCCTGATCGACGCGCTCGATATGCTCGACGACGTCCAGAATGTTTACGACAACTCTGAAATCGCACCCGAACTCATCGAAGAGTAACCTTTTTCAAACCCTTTTTCTATGGCCGAATCGACTACCCCATTCCCCGCTAAGCCCGCCCCCGGCTCCGCCCTCCAGCAAAGCCGCGCACCCTTCCAGCCCGCCAACCATCTCGAACAGCAGATCTGGAAGGCGATGAAGGGCAAGGCCGACACCAACGCCTTTTTCACCGCCCTGCTCGGCAGCCAGCTCTACTTCGTCAACAAGGACAACGAAGACCTGCAGACCGACGACAAGGGCCGCCTCGTGAACACGACCACGCTGCACTTGCCCTCCGTGGGCTACAAGGGCCAGCGCTACCTCTCCGTGTTCTCCTCGCCCAACATCCTGCGTCAGGCCCACGGCCCCAAGGCTCAGTTCCTCGCCATCCGCGGCTTCGACCTCTTCCGCATGGCGCGCGGCGTCGACTTCTTCCTCAACCCCTCCCACCAGGCGGGCAAGATCTTCAAGAAGGAGGAAATCGAGCAACTGCTGCAAGACGTGTGGCTCAACCGCAGCCTGCGCAACGAGATCCCGGAAGGCTTCGAGCTGCAGGCGCTCGACGATCAGGGCGAGCATGGCCCGCTGGCGGAAGACCTCCGCACGTTCTTCCGTCGCCAGCCCAAGGTGGACCGCGCGTTCCTCGCCGAGCTTGTCTTCCCCAACGACAACCGCCGCGTGACGATCGTGGCCGTCGATGCCAAGGGCAGTTGGGACAAGATTTGCCAGGCCGCCGCCAAGAACTTCGAAAACCCGAAGAATGCGGTCAAGCCGCCGGTCGACTTCTACCGCCTCGGTCAGCAAGACCACGTCGACGAAGTCTTCGCCTCCGCCACGCCGATCTACCGCAAGGCGTAGGCGCGCAGGCAGTCGCCTATGATTTGGAAAACCCGTCGGGAATCACCCGGCGGGTTTTTTTGTGAAGTGGGGAGTCGGTTTTTGGTTTGAGGCCGGGGTGGGACGCTGGCCAGACCTTGGCCCGGAGGCGAGGTTTCACTTGTAAACCGACACCCCGGAGCGGGTGCCACCTCATCGGGGTTCTACCCTTCCCAGCCTTCGAGCACGATCTTGCCGATGGCTTTGCCGCTTTCGAGGCGGGCATGCACGGCACGGAGGTTGGCGGCATTGATGGGGGTGTGGTGCTCGCGGTCGATGCGTTGCAGGCGGCCCTGGTCGATCAGTTCGGCTACGGCATCGAGCAGCTTACCCTGCTCCGCGAGGTCGGCCGTCTGGAACATCGAGCGCGTAAACATGAGCTCCCAGTGAAAGGAGACGCTCTTGGCCTTCAGCAGGTTGAGGTCGAGCGGGGCACTGTTTTCGACGATGGAGACGATCTTGCCCAAGGGGCGGATCACCTCGGCCATCACGGCCCAGTAGGCGTCGGTATTGTTGAAATTGGCGATGTAGTCCACTTGCGGGAAGCCAGCGGCCTTGAGTTGGGGCGGCAGCGGCTCGCGGTGGTTGATGACGTGGTCGGCGCCCAGTTGCTGCACCCAGGCCTGCGTTTCACCGCGAGAGGCGGTCGCCAGTACCGTGAGCCCGGCCAGCTTCGCCAGCTGGATCGCGATGGAGCCTACCCCGCCTGCGCCGCCGATGATGAGGAGCGACTTGCCCTGTGCGCTGCCGTCGGGCGCGAGGCCGAGGTGAAGGAAAAAGGCTTCCCAGGCGGTAATCGCGACCAGCGGCAGTGCGGAAGCCTGCGCAAAGCTGAGGCTCTTCGGCTTGCGGCCCACGATGCGGCTGTCGACGAGCTGCTGCTGGGAGTTGCTGCCCGGGCGGGTGAGGTCGCCCGCGTAGTAGACCTCGTCTCCCGGTTTGAAAGCGGTCACGCCCGGCCCAACGGCCTTGACCACCCCGGCGGCGTCCCAGCCGAGCACCTTGGGGGCATCTTCGCGCTTGTCCTTGGGCGCACGGACTTTGGTGTCCACCGGGTTGACCGACACGGCGCGGACTTCGACCAGCAGGTCGTGACCGGTGGGGGCGGGCGGCGAGGGCAGCTCGGTATCGAGGAGCGAGCGCGGGTTGTCGATCG
The DNA here is from genome assembly GCA_030673845.1 of Verrucomicrobiota bacterium JB022. Classification (NCBI taxonomy): domain Bacteria; kingdom Pseudomonadati; phylum Verrucomicrobiota; species Verrucomicrobiota bacterium JB022. Next base: position 178,682 of record JAUTCQ010000013.1, on the reverse strand, counting down.
GGAGGTATTCAGTGAGGGCGACGGCTTTCATGGCCTCCAAGCTAGACCGATTTGTCTGCCCATGCAAGTCGGAGCGATGCAAGAAATCTGCGTGGGCGGCAACAGGGGTGGGCCGTGGGCGGTTTGGCCCTCCCTGTGAAGCCTTCGAGGCCGGTAAGCCAAGCGATTCATCGGTTGTTTTCAGCCTCTGCGCAGCGCTGCCTTGCAAATCGTCGAGGGAGCCAAATAGTGCTTAACCCATGGCAGCTGAATTGACTGGTAATATTTTGGTCGCTCAAAGCGGCGGACCGACGGCGGTGATCAACGCAAGCCTCGCAGGCGTGATCTCCGAAGCTCTCAACCACGAGTGCATCGAGGAAGTGTACGGCGGCCTCAACGGCATTCAGGGTATTCTCAACGAAGACCTGATCGACCTGGCCGGCGAGTCGCAACAGGCCATCCGCGGCCTGCGCTACACCCCCGCCTCGGCACTCGGCACCTGCCGCTACAAGCTGCGCCGCGAGGCCGACTACCAGCGCATCCTGGAAGTCTTCCACGCGCACAACATCCGCTACTTCTTCTACATCGGCGGCAACGACAGCCAGGATACCGCCAGCCAGATCAGCAAGATGGCCCACGCCAGCGGCTGGGAAATGCGCGTGATCGGCATCCCCAAGACGGTCGACAACGACCTGCCCCGCACCGACCATACGCCCGGCTACGGCAGCATCGTGAAGCACGTCGCCACCACCGTGCGCCAGCTCGCCTGCGATGCCGACTCGATGGCCAACCACGACCTCGTGCACATCGTCGAGGTGATGGGCCGCAGCGCCGGCTGGGTCGCCGCCGGTGCCTCGCTGGCCAAGCGCCGCGACCACCCGCACGATGCCCCCCACATCATCCTGCTGCCCGAAGTCGCCTTCGACCCCAACAAGTTCCTCGACGACGTGGCGGCGGTGCTCAAGCGCCAGCGCTACTGCATGATCGTGGTGGGCGAAGGTCTCGTGGACGGTGAAGGCAACTACATCTCCACCTCTTCCTCGACCGACAATTTCGGCCACTCCCAGCTCGGCGGGATCAGCGATTACCTCAAGGAGATGATCGACGGTCACATTCAGGGCGTCAAGACCCGCACCAGCCGCCTGGGCCACACCCAGCGCGCTGCGGCTACCCATGCCAGCCAGACGGACAACAATGAGGCCTTCATGGCCGGCCAGGCTGCCGTCAAGGCGGCGCTCAATGGCGTGACCGACAAGATGGTGACCCTGATGCGCGGCGATACCGACTACTACACCTGCGAAACCGGCCTGGCCGACCTCGACGAAGTCGCCAACGGCATCAAGCACCTGCCGCCCCAGTGGATCAACGAAGACGGCATCTCGATGAGCTACCAGTACGTGAAGTACGCCACCCCGCTCATCCAGGGCGAAGTTCAGGTGCCCTACGAGCACGGTCTGCCCGCCTTCGTGCACCTCTCCAAGATCCCGGTCGACAAGCGCCTGCGCGCCCACCGCTGGGAATAGCCCCTTCCCGCCCACATCTCTTTTACCCCAGCCCTTGCCTTCTTCCCGGAGGCAGGGCTTTTTTGAATCCGGAACGAACGCATGGGCATACTGCTGGCATTGCTCGCTTACTTCATCTGGGCCTGCACCGCGATCTACTGGAAGTTCTTCCCCGGGCACGCGGCTCTGGAGCTGGTGGCGCACCGCGTCTTCTGGACGCTGTTGTGGCTGCTGCCGCTGCTGGCGGCGCGCGGCAAGTTGGGCGAGCTGTGGGCGAGCCTGCGCAGCCGCCAGGGCTGGCTCATTTGCGGCATCGACGGCCTGCTGGTGGTCGTCAACTGGCTCGTCTACGTCTGGGCCATCAGCCAGGACCGCATTCTCGACACCAGCCTCGGCTACTTCCTCAGCCCGCTGCTCAGTATCGCCCTCGCCAGCATCTTCGAGCAAGAGCGGCTGACGCGCGTGCAAATGACGTCCGTCGGCTGCGCGGTGGTCGGCGTAGGCGTGATGGCGTGGCACAGCGGGAGCCTGCCCCGCGATTCGCTGCTCATCGCGCTTACCTGGGGCATTTACAGCCTCGTCAAACGCCGGACCCGGCTCGGCCCCGTCACCTCGCTCAGCCACGAAGTGATCGCCACGCTGCCGCTCGCGCTGGCCGGCCTCGGCTACTGGTATGCGCAGGGCGACAGTATGATGAACGATGCGCCCGCCAGTACCTGGCTCTGGCTGGTTTCAACTGGCTTCATCACGGCCCTGCCCCTGCTGCTCTATGCCGAAGCCGCCAAGCGGGTCAGCCTCACCTCGCTCGGGCTCTACCAGTATGTGGTGCCCACCGTCTCGATGCTGATCGCAGTCTTCATGTTCCACGAGCCCTTCCCGCCCTATAAGCAACTCGCCTTCGGCTTCATCTGGGCGGGGCTGGCGCTCTATTCGGCCGACCGCATCCGCGCCGCCCGTCGCCCCCAGCGCGCCAACCTCGTCGATAAGACCCGCAGCGAGGAGCTGCCGCAGTAATCAGCTACTCGAAAACACCCCGCCATCCGGCGAGTCGAGCGCCGTGGCGAAAGAGAGCACCTGAACCTGATGGGGGCTTACCCGCGCCTCCGCCGCCATGCCGCGAAGCCCAAGGCCGCCAATCCACCGAGCAGGGCGTAGGTGGTGGGCTCGGGCACCGCAGGGGCGCTGATGGTGAGCGTGGCTGAGTCCGAACCCCACGACCAGGTATAGCTGCCGGGTGTCAGTCCGAGGCTTTCGAGGGTGGCGTCTTCAAAAGTCATCGTGCTGGAGAGCGCGGTGCCGGAGACGTAGCCAGCGGGGACCAGCAAGTTGGTGCTCGTGAACACGATGCCGTCGCCGCTGAAGGTGGTGGAGGAGGTAAACTCACTAGTGCCAAAGCTGGAGGGCCCCGTCACCGAAATATACGAGTCCGCGAAACCACTCCCCATCGAGAGGTAGCTCGCCGAGGCGTTGATCTGGTTAAAGGCCAGGCCTGAGCCCGCAAAAGTCAGCGAGCTCAAGTCGAGCGTGCCAGCGGCGGTGAAGACGACGTCTCCCGAGACTTCGAGAGCCGTGATGTTGACGGCGGCGTGGGCGGTGAGAGAGACGGTGAAAACGGTAGAGAGCGTAATCAATGTGCGCATTGCACCTCCGGATTTAGCGGGTAACGCGGTTGGGTCAATCACCATTCCAGAAACAGCCCTTCTTGGGGTTATAAGTTGTGAGCCGTGCGCAAGGGCCTAAACATGCGTTTCATTCGACAGTGGCTCTATCTCGTGCTTAGCTGCGGCTTCGAGCCTGCCTCTTGCTATGCCTTCAGCCGCCCATGATCGTGATCGCGCCATGTTGCGCGCCTATACGGACCAACCGGAGGCGATGCCGGCGGAGCTGAAGGCCCGGATCGAGGAAGGGTGGGGCGGAGAGCCGGTCATGCTCTACGGCCTGCTCGACCTCGACGAGCACTTGCACCAAACGGAGCGCTGGGTGGCCATGAGCGAGCATCAGCTGGCGGTGGTCGGGGCCGAGGGCGACATCCGCTTCATCCAGCGGGCCAAGATCGGCAAGGTGGAGGAGCATACGGGCCTCAGCGCCACGACGCTCATTCTGGTGGGGAAGGACCCGGCTCAGCCGGCCCTCGCCACGCTGCGCTACAGCTTTCGCCAGCAAAACGCCGTCGGCGCGATTGCCTTCGTGCTCAAGCAGGCGCTGGAGGGGCACCGTATCCATTACGAAGGCGACCCCGACAGCCTGTATGCGGATGCCGTGGCCAAGCCCAACCGAGACGCGCAGGCGACAGTAGCGCAAAACCAGGCCTCGGTGCTGCGGCGGCTGGCCGGCTTTGCCAAGCCCTATTGGCGCAACCTCGCGCTAGGGCTTTTGGGCGCCATCGGCCTCACCGCCATGATGCTGGTCCCGCCCTACCTCACGCGTCACATCATCGACGATGTGGTGACGCCGGCCACGCAGGGCGACATCACGACCAACGAGGCCCTGCGGCAAGGGTGGTGGCTCGCGGGCATCCTGCTCGGCACCTACCTGATCCGCGAATTTTTCCTCTGGCTGCGGCTCAACCAGCTTTCGATCCTGGGCGAATACATCGCGCGCGACCTGCGCCGGACGCTTTACGACCACCTCCACCGGCTGTCGGTCAGCTTTTTTTCGCGCCACCAGACGGGCAGCATCATCAGCCGCGTCTCGAGCGATACCGACCGTATCTGGGACTTTATCGCGTTTGGCGTGGCCGAGCTGCTCTTTGGGCTCACGCTGATGGCGGGGCTCGGCATCATCCTCCTGTACCTCGACTGGCAACTGGGCCTGATCCTCGTGCTGCCCATGCCGCTGCTCTTCCTGCTGCTCTGGTGGATGGGGCGCAAGCTGCACCGCGTGTTCCTGCGCATCTGGCAGCGTTGGAGCGAGATGACTTCGACCGTGTCTGACACCATGCCGGGCATCCGCGTGGTGCAGGCCTTCGACCAGAGCGACTACGAGCGCGCCCGCTTTCACCAGCGCAACGACAAGGTCTTTGAGGAGGCGCGCCGGGTGCACCAGATCTGGACGAGCCACTGGCCGTTGATCTACCTGGGCGTCAACATCCTGATTGTGGTCGTGTGGTTCCTCGGCATCCCGCGCATGTTGGGCGTGGAGGGCTACCGCTCGATGAGCACAGGCACGTTTGTGGCGTTCCTCTTCTACATGGGCATGTTTGTGATGCCGCTGGAGATGTTTGGCTACCTCACGCGCATGATCAACCGCAGCGTGTCCAGCGCCCAGCGGGTCTTCGAGGTGCTCGATACCGAGCCCGAGGTGCGCGAGGTCGAGAACCCCATCGAGATCCGCCCGCTGCAGGGCCACATCGTCTTCGAAGACGTTACTTTTGGCTACGACCCGGTGCGGCAGATCCTCAAGGGCGTCAGCTTCGAGATCCAGCCGGGTGAGATGATCGGCCTCGTCGGCCCCAGTGGCGCGGGCAAGACGACCGTGATCAACCTCATCGCGCGCTTCTTCGACACCACCACCGGCACCATCCGCGTCGATGGGCACGACATCCGCGAGGTAGAGCTGGGCGCGCTGCGTCAGCAGATCGGTATGGTGTTGCAAGACCCGTATCTCTTCCACGGCAGCGTGCTCGACAACATTCGCTATGGGAAGCCGGACGCCACTTATGACGAGGTGATCGGGGCCGCCCGCGCCGCCAACGCGCACGACTTTATCTGCAAGCTGCCCAACGGCTACGACACGATTGTGGGCGAGCGCGGCCATACGCTTAGCGGCGGCGAGCGCCAACGGGTGTCGATTGCCCGTGCTGTCTTGCACAACCCACGGGTGTTGATCCTCGACGAGGCCACCAGCAGTGTCGACACCGAGACCGAGCGCAAGATCCAGGAGGCCATCGACCGCCTGATCCATGGCCGCACGGTCATCGCCATCGCCCACCGCCTCAGCACCCTCAGCCGCGCCAACCGCCTCTTTGTGATGAAGGACGGCAAGCTCGTCGAAACGGGTACCCACGCCGAGCTATTGAACAACCCCGACGGCGTCTACACCAAGCTGCACAACATCCAGCGCGAGCTACATGAGATGTACGCGGTGTAGGGAATTCGATTTTGAACAGGAGTTTAAAAAGAATAAAAAGGAGTTCTTCAGAAAAAGGTTTAACAGAAGACCGCAAAGAGCACAAAGAAAGCAAATAGGAGTGAGGCCAATTTACCGTCTTGGCGCTCTTTGTGTTCTTCTGTTTAAAACTCCTTTCACTCCCCAAACTCCTGTTCCAATAAATTTCTTATGACGAAGACGGAACAACCTCACCTCAAGCTCGCGGACGACGGCCGCCTGCTCCTGCAGCAAGGGGAGCAGTGGATCAGTGTGCGCTTGCGACCATGCTTCCCGTGGTCGCGGGCGGGGGAGTTCCTGTCGTTACGCGATGAAGACGACAAGGAACTGGCGCTGGTCGAGAAACTGAGTCACCTCGACCGCGAGAGCTGCGAGGCCGTCAAGAAAGCACTCGAACAGACGACGTTCGTCTTCTGCATTACCCGAGTAAGAAGCATCAGCCGCCGCTTCGAGCTGCGCCTCTGGAAGGTCGACACCAGGCAGGGGCCGCGCACCTTCACCACCAAGCTCGAAGACTGGCCCGAGCAGAAGCAAAACGGCCAGATCTTGATCCGCGACATCGCGGGCGACCTTTACGTCATCCCCGTGCTCACCGAGCTCGACGCCGCCTCACAGGACAAGCTGTGGGCCTATCTGGCCTAGGGACTCAGGCGGCATCGGGCGCGCTTGACCAACCAGACAGAAGCGACTTACATGCCGCCGTTGGGTTATTTTCCGTAGATACGGGAAACCCCCTGTTTATAGCAGGGGGCTCATAGATAACCCTAACGAAAGGAGGTCTGAAATGGAATATCTCACTATTCTATTTCTGATCCTGCTGGTGATCTATCTGATCATTAAGCAGTTGAAGGAGCAATAGGGCGAGAGCCCTTTAGCCTTCCGGGGAGCCGTGATGGAGCACGGTTCCTCGCCTTTCGTAGGGTTATCTTACTTGAAGGCCGCTCGGAGTCAAGTCCGTGCAGGCTTGACCGAATCTTCGCTAGCGGCTTACATGGGCACGTTGGGTTACTTTCCGTAAAGAAACGGAAAACCCCCTGCTGCTAACAGGGGGCTTCTCAGATAATCCCAACGAAAGGAGGTTGGAATGGAATACCTTATTGTTCTGTTCCTGATCCTGCTCGTGATCTTCCTGATTGTTTTGGCAGTCGGGTCGATCATCCGGCAGAAGGATGAATAAAGGGCAAAACCTATAGCATCCCGAGGGGCCGTTGGTCCGGCTCCTCGTCTTTCGTTGGGTTATCTTACTTGAAGCCCTCCCGGAGTCAAGTCTACGCCAGCCCCCCAGCGCCGGGTCATATTCTCAAGCGCCCCCTTTTTCCTTTCCCCGGTACTTGACTTGGCTGATTAGCTTGTCTTACCTCAGTGGCTCTTTCGTATTACCCATGCCTACGGTGAGCGTAAAACTGACGGACGAGGAGCTGAACCGGCTGGACCGGCTCTGTGCCGCGCGCTCGCTCACCAAGTCCGACATTATTCGCGAGCTGATCCGGCAGGCGCCGGAGGAAGAGGGTGCGGCGGAGCCGGGCTCGTTTTTCGAGGCGGCCCGCGACCTCTGCGGTATCCTGAACGACGAAGAGTCCCCTCTGGACCTCTCCAGCAACAAGAAGTGGTTCGACTCCTTCGGCCATGACTAGCGGGCAGATCATCGTCGACGAAGGCCCGCTGGTGGCCTTCCTTTACCGCCGCGACCATCACCATGCGTGGGTGCGCCGTCAGGCCCAGCACCTGCCGACCCCGTGGATCACCTGCGGCCCGGTGTTGACGGAGGCCGCACACCTGCTGGGGCAACTGCCTGGCGGGGTAGAGGCGCTCTTCAAGCTGCTGGAGCGCGGCCTGCTGGTGGTCGACTTCGACTTGATGCGCGAGCGGGAAGCCATTACGCAGTTAATGCGTAAATACGCCTCCCAGCCCATGTCGCTCGGTGACGCCTGCCTCGTGCGCATGAGCGAGCTCTTCCCGGAGGCCCGTGTGCTCACCTTCGACCACGATTTCACCGTTTACAAACGCCTCGGGCGCCGCGTCATCCCCATTGTCGCCCCGTTCTAGGCTCCAATCTTAGCACCTTCAAAACCTCGACTACCGACACAACATGCCCGAGAAACTCTCCGACATTGGCCTGATTGGCCTCGCCGTCATGGGCCAGAATCTGGCTCTGAACATCGCCGACCACGGCTTCCAGATCTCCGTCTACAACCGGACGACCTCCAAGATGGAAGAATTCGTGGCCGCGAACCCGAACACCCCCGGCGGCCTCGTCGGTTGCGCCGAGCTGAAGGAGTTCGTGCAGTCCCTCGCCAAGCCGCGCAAGATCATCATCCTCGTGCAGGCCGGTCGCCCGACCGACGCCGTGATCGACGGCCTCATCCCGCTGCTCGAAGAAGGTGACATCATCATCGACGGCGGCAACGCCAAGTGGAACGACACCATCCGCCGCGAAAAGGCCCTCACCGCCAAGAACCTGCGCTTCATCGGCAGCGGCGTGAGCGGTGGCGAAGAAGGTGCGCGTTTCGGCCCGAGCCTCATGCCCGGCGGCACCCCCGAAGCCTGGCAATACCTCAAGCCCATCTGGGAAGCCGTCGCCGCCAAGGTCGACGCCAAGACCGGCAAGCCCCTCGAAGGCGCCGAGCCCGGCAAGCCCGTGGTGGGCGGCGTGCCCTGCACCGCCTACATCGGCCCCGATGGCGCCGGCCACTACGTCAAGATGGTGCACAACGGCATCGAGTATGGCGACATGCAGATGATCTGCGAAGCCTACGACCTGCTGCACCGCGTGCTGGGCCTCGCCCCGGCCGAAATCGGCAAGATCTTCGCTAAGTGGAACGAAGGCGCGCTCGACAGCTTCCTGATCGAAATCACTGCCGACATCCTCCAGCAAGCCGACCCGGTGACCGGCAAGCCCTTCGTCGACGTGGTGCTCGACACCGCTGGCCAAAAGGGCACCGGCAAGTGGACCTCCGTCAACGCCCTCGACCTGGGCGTGCCGGCCCCGACCGTCGCCGAAGCCGTCTTTGCCCGCTGCCTCAGCGCGATCAAGGAAGAGCGTGTGGCCGCCGAGAAGGTGCTCCCCGCCGCCGCCCCCTACAAGTACGAGGGCAGCAAGGAAGACTTCATCCAGGCCGTCATGGACGCGCTGTATTGCTCCAAGATCTGCTCCTACGCCCAAGGCTTTGCCCTGATGGCCGAGGCGCAAAAGGAAGCCGGCTGGAAGCTCAACTTCGGCGAAATCGCCCAGATCTGGCGCGGCGGTTGCATCATCCGTGCCCGCTTCCTCCAAAAGATCACCGAAGCTTTCGAGCGCGACGGCGACCTCGCCAACCTGTTCCTCGACCCCTACTTCAAGGACGCCATCGCCGAAGGCCAGGCCAACTGGCGCAAGATGGTGGCCATCGCCTCGACCGCTGGCATCAGCATCCCCTGCTTCTCCAGCGCGCTCAGCTACTACGACGGCTACCGCAGCGCCCGGCTGCCGCAAAACCTGCTTCAGGCCCAGCGCGACTACTTCGGCGCCCACACCTACGAGCGCGTCGACCAGCCCCGCGGCAAGTTCTACCACATCGACTGGCCCAAGAGCGACCGCCCGCAAATCGAAGCGTAAGCTTCATTTACAGGTATCGTTTCGATCCATTTCAGCCGGGAGTGCACACGCGCTCCCGGTTTTTTTTGTGACGGTAAGTTGGCCACGGATGAAACGCGGATTTGCGCGGATGAAGGGGACGCATGGGGATGATCTCGCGCGAAGGCGCAAAGCCGCCAAGAATGCCCTGGATCCGATCTATCCTTAAATCATCAGAAACACGCTTTCGAGTGTAGATAAACTCTTTGCGGCTTTGCGCCTTCGCGTGAGGAAAAATCATCCGCGCAAATCCGTGTTTCATCTGCGGCTAAAAGATCATCTCCAACAGTCATTCGTAATCGAAAGAGTATCCTGGAATCTCAGGCGGACAAGGGGCGCTCCTGCAAGGTAATGCTCTGACTGGATCCGAGAGGCCTTAAAAGGAATCAGAGGCTTGCCTACGAGGTGGTAATGAGAACCGGAATTATCTGCTTGGTAAACATAGAATCCTTTCTTTACATCGTTTAGGATCCCCGGCGGATAGTCCCCGGGAAGGGCTTCTATCGCAGTATAGGGTTGCAGATCATCAAGCAGATAATCCATGAAGGCCTGGTAGGCCTCTGGGCTAAACGCGAGTTTTACACTCTCCGGAACTAACTCTATGTAATCGTTGGGAAAGAGCACCGCCAGACAATCGCTTTCATCCACTCCGAGCCAGCTAAAGTCGACCTTCTTGAAATATTCGACGAAGGAAGGATTTAACTCCACTCGCGTCAGTGCCTTGATCGCATCGGCCCAGGCGGGGTAGGCGCGGAGCAGGCCTTCGCGGTGGCCGGGCTCGTAGGCATCATATTCGAAGGCCGGGATGACGGCGTTGGAGAAGACGGACCAGCCATCGTCGCCCGTACCCACCGGGCGGCCGCCCATCCAGGTGCCGGCGGGCACTTGCAGTTGCGGGCGTTGGCCGGCGGCGAGGTCGGGCCCGAGGATTGCCTTTTCGCCCTCGCCGTTGGGGTGGAGCAGTAACAGCTCGATGGGGCTGCCGGCGTGGTAAAACCACAGCTCGTCGCACTTCAGGCGGTGCAGGGCGGAGAAATCTTGCGTGGTGACGAGCCCGTAGATGGTCGAGTAATGGGCGGTGCGGCAGCCGGGGGCGAACCACGCGCCCTCGTGCGGGATCGGTTGCAACTGGAGCTGGCGGGCCCAGCGCTGGGCGGCTGCTGGCAGCGTGGCGTAGTCGGGGGCGGCCGAAGGCATGGCGAATGACCTTAGCGGCCACCTTGGAACTTGCCAAGCGTCGCGACACGCCAAGACTGCCACGCATGGCTGATCCGAATGCTGCCGACCGTATTCCCAATGTGCTCGCCGAGCGCTATGCTTCTACTTCCATGCGCGACATCTGGTCGCCGCGCGGCAAGATCGTGCTCGAGCGCGAATTCTGGATCGCCGTGCTCAAGGCGCAGCGCTCCCTCGGGCTCGAAATCTCCGCCGAAGCGATCGACCTCTACGAGCGCGTGAAGCACCAGGTGGACTTGCCCGCGATCGAGGCCCGCGAGCGTGTGACGCGTCACGACGTGAAGGCCCGCATCGAGGCATTCAACGGCTTGGCAGGCGTCCAGCACATCCACAAGGGCATGACTTCGCGCGACTTGACGGAAAACGTCGAGCAGCTGCAGGTCTACCGCTCGCTGGAAGTGATCCGCGGCAAGGTCGTGGCGGCCCTGAACAAGCTGAGCCAGCGTGCGGACGAGTGGAAGCAGCTCGTCTTTACCGCACGCACGCACAACGTCGCGGCCCAGCCGACCACTTTCGGCAAGCGCATCGCCATGTTTGGCGAAGAGATGCTGCTCGCCTTCCGCCATCTGGAGTCGCTGACCGCCACCTACCCGGCGCGCGGCCTCAAGGGCGCCGTGGGCACCCAGCTCGACCAGCTTTCGCTGTTCGCCAACGACGCGCAGCAGGTCACGGATCTCGAAAACCGCATCTTCGAGCACCTCGGCATGCCGGCGCACTTCACCAACGTCGGCCAGGTCTACCCGCGCAGCCTCGATTTCGAGGTGGTGAGCACGCTCAATCAGCTCGCCGCCGCCCCCAGCAGCCTCGCCAAGACCCTGCGCCTGATGGCCGGGCACGAGCTGGCGAGCGAGGGCTTTGCCAAGGGCCAGGTGGGCTCCAGCGCCATGCCGCACAAGATGAACGCCCGCAGTTGCGAGCGTATCAACGGTTTTGCCAACATCCTCAAGGGCTACCTCACGATGGCCAGTGGCCTCGCGGGCGACCAGTGGAACGAGGGCGACGTCTCCTGCAGCGTCGTGCGCCGCGTGATGCTGCCCGACGCCTTCTTTGCCATCGACGGCCTGCTGGAGACCTTCCTCACGGTGCTCAACCAGATGGAAGTCTACCCGGCAGTGATCGAACGCGAAAAGGCCTACTACCTGCCCTTCCTCGCCACGACCACCTTCATGATGGAGGCGGTGAAGCGCGGGGCCGGTCGCGAGACCGCGCACGAGGCGATCAAGGAGCACGCGGTGGCGACCGTCAACGACCTGCGCGGCGGCCAGACGAGCCACAACGACTTGCTCGACCGCCTTGCCGCCGACGAGCGCCTCGGCCTCAGCCGTCCGCAGCTCCAAAGCATCCTCGACCGCGCCGCCAGCCTCGTGGGCATGGCCGAAGCGCAAGTCCAGGCCTTCAGCGAAGCCGTCGGGCAGATTGCAGAACAATACCCCGACGCCGCGAAATACGAGCCGGGCGCGATCTTGTAAAAACGCGAGGATCGTTCAGCTTTTCCAAGGCCGTGGGTGACAACACCTACGGCTTTTGTTTTCTCAGTTGGTAAACGTTATGGCGGGCTGAATCACGCCTTGAGGGGTAATTTTTTGCTTAAGTGGAGTTAACCCCTTGCCGAAGGGGTGGGTAGGTATCTCGACCTTCTCAACTTCAACTTAACGACACATGCGATTCTTCTCCCTTCTTACTCTGCTTGCCGCAACTTCCTGGGCCCACGGGGCGGTCAACATCACCGCTTACGAATCTCTGGACGATGTCGTCTTTACGCTTTCGGGCAGTGTGGACACTGCGGGGCTTAGCCTCGTCGATACGTATTCGCTTCACGGCAACCTCACGCCTTCTTTTGCCTCATTCATCAATTCCCCCGGCACTGATTTGACGCCTATGTTGGTGTTCGTCGGTATCACCTCTGCCCCGATGGATTTTGGCAGCGGCGCTTCTACGACGTTTGATACGAGTGAAGGTTCCCTTTTCGGCATCGATGCGACGTCCATCTTCCTCCCGGTGGGCTATGTGTCCGGCGCCTCTCTGTCGAGCACCTTCAAGATCGAGAATGCTACCTTCGAATCCCTGGGGATGGACGCGGGCGTCTACACCTATAACTGGGGCAGCGGTGTCAATGCCGATCTGGCCACGCTGACGATTGGCGGTACTCCCGCCGTGCCGGAACCGACGACGTACGCCCTGCTGGGTGGCGTGGCGGCCTTCGGCTTTGCCGCATGGCGCCGCCGGCGCGCGTAAACGGCGAAGGAGCGAGAGAAGAGTGTAGACAGGGTTAGGGCTTCTGGTATGGAGGATTTCTCCACCTAATCATGAGGCACTCTATCTCTCTTCTTTTGGCGGCGTTGCTCTCGCCTGCCGCGCACGCGATCATCTACTTCAATGCGCAGGAGGTCGATGGCGACATCCTGCTCGTAGGCTCCGGCAGCATCGACCTTACGGGGGCGGTATCTTCCGGCAGCTCGCCGAGCAGCGTTTCCGGCGTCATTTACCCGGACTGGGGTTGGCTGATTTTGGGACCAGCCACGTTGTTCGATTATTACACGGTGGTGAGTGGTCCTTCCTTCGGTGCCGGTAGCGTGATCGCCAACCCTTATGGCACAGGCGATCACTTTGGGATTATGCTCGATTCGAACCGGCTGGTGGTGCCCGTCGGTTACACTTCCGGCGCTCCGCTCTCCGGCTCGACGACTTTTCCCGACGCTGCGTTTGCCGATATCGGCCTCAGCGAAGGCGTCTACACCTGGACCTTCGGCTCCGGCGAAAACACGGATTCGATCATCTTGACGGTGGGCAATCCTGCCCCGGTCGTACCCGAGCCCACAACCTATGCCCTGCTGGGTGGCGTGGCTGCCCTCGGCTTTGCCGCGTGGCGCCGCCGTCGCGCGTAAAGGTCGGTTTTGCAGCAGCCTTTGCCTGAACGCCTGTCCCGTCTTGGGGCAGGTTTTTTCATGCCTACTCCAGACCTTTGGCCCGGTGGTAGAATTGCAGGAGCCGGTTGAAGTCGTCTTCACGGCTCTGGCTTTCGATCACGTAGTCGAACTCGGCCGCGCGGGGGATTTCCTCTTCGGCGGTCTTGAGGCGGCGGGCGAGGGTTTCCGGGTTTTCGCTGCCCCGGCCTTGCAGGCGGTCGCGCAACTGGCTGAGGCTGCTGGGGCGGACGAAGATGGAGACGAGGCGTTCGGACAGGTAGGGCTCGCTCTGGGCGGCCTCACGGAAGGTGGCGGCGCCCTGCACGTCGATATTGAGCAGCAGGTCGACATCCGACCGCAGCTTGTCGACGAGGTGGCGCTTCTGGCTGCCGTAAAGGTTGCCGTGAATCTCGGCCCATTCGAGGAACTCGCCCGCCTCGACGCGCTTCTGGAAGGTCTCGCGCTCCAGGAAGTGGTAGTCGAGCCCGTTGATTTCGCCTTCGCGGGGCGCACGCGTAGTGGTGGTGACGATGCGCTCCACCTGGTCAGGGTAGTACCCGAGCAAGGCTTCGCAGAGCGTCGTCTTGCCCGAACCGGCGGGCCCGGAAATGATCAGGATGATGGTACGCGGCATCCCCCCATTCAAGGGAACCTGCGCCGCGCCACAACCTGAAAGCGCGACATGAGCACATCGTGGAAGGCTGCTGCCGCATCGTTTGGACAAAAAAGAACCCCTCCGCTGGGGTGGGGGAGGGGGTGCTTCGTCTAATCGACGTCGAAAAGGATTTCGCGACCGACGGGCGGTCCGTTGTCGGGGCCCACGTAGCCTTTCTCTTCCAGCTCGTCCATGATGCGGGCGGCTCGGGTATAGCCGATCTTGAGGCGACGCTGGAGCATGGAGGTGGAGGCCTTTTTCTCGGCCTTGATCACGCCGAGGGCCTTGTTGGTGAGGTTGTCGCCAAAGTCGCCGTCTTCCTCGTCGTCGCCACCTTCTTCGTCCGGGGCTTCCACCTGGCGCTGGAAGGCTTCGTCGAACTCCGGCTCGCCGTTCTCCTGCTTGATCCACTCCACGATGCCGTTGATCTCGTCGTCGCCCACGAAGGCGCCTTGCGAGCGCAGCAGGTCGGCGCTACCGGGCGGCAGGAAGAGCATGTCGCCTTTGCCGATGAGGTGGTCGGCGCCGCCGGTGTCGAGAATGGTGCGGCTGTCGACCTTCGAGGCCACCTTGAACGCGATCCGGCTCGGCAGGTTGGCCTTGATCACACCCGTAATGACGTTCACCGACGGGCGCTGCGTGGCGAGGATCAGGTGGATGCCGGCGGCACGGGCGAGCTGGGCGAGTCGGGCGATGCCGGTCTCGATGTCGGCCGGGGCCACCATCATGAGGTCGGCCAGCTCGTCGACGATGCAGACGATGTAGGGCAGCTTTTCGGGCAGCTCGCCACCGTCTTCAAAGTCCAGCTCGCGGCGCACGGAGATGTCGCGGTTGGAGAGGGCCGCACGCTCTTCGGGGCTCATGGCGGCGTCCATCTCGGCCGCACGCGCTTCGGCCTCCTTGCGCTCGGCCTTGTCCTTCGCCATCTTGCCGTTAAAGCCGGCGATGTTACGCACGCCGATGCTGGCAAACATCTGGTAGCGGCGTTCCATCTCGCCGAGAAGGTATTTGAGCGCGTTGGGCACCTTCTTCGGGTCGGTCACGACCGGGATGAGCATGTGCGGCAGGCTGTTGTAGACCTGCATTTCCACGATCTTGGGGTCGACCATCACAAACTTGAGGTCGTCCGGCGTGGCGCGATAAAGCAGCGAGGTGATGATCGCGTTGATACACACCGTCTTGCCCGAGCCGGTGGAGCCGGCGATGAGCAAGTGAGGCATCTTGGTCAGGTCTGCGATCAGGGGCTTGCCGCTGACTTCCTTGCCGAGCGCGATCGGGATCTCCGCCTTGGTCTTGGCCCAGTCTTCGCTGTCGAGGATGTCGCGGATGAAGACGGCCTGCGGGTTCTTGTTGGGCACTTCGACGCCCACGCAGCCCTTGCCGGGCACGGGGGCGAGAATGCGGACCGACAGGGCCTTGAGGTTGAGCGCAAGGTTCTTGTCCAGGCTCTGGATCTTCTCCACGCGTACGCCCGGGGCCGGGTGCACGTCGTAGCGGGTGATCACGGGGCCGGCGTGCACCTCGCCCAGCTCTACCTTCACGTTGAACTCGTCGAGGGTCTGCTTGAGAGCGTCGGCCGTGGTGCGGTGAAATTCGGTGTCGCCGCTGTTATCGGTCTCAGTCGGCTCGGTCAACAGGTCGCGCGGCGGGAAGCGGTAGTCGCCCTTGCGGTCGGGCAGCGGCTCGCTGGCGCGGCGGGTGCGCTCGCTGGCGATGATGCGCAGGCTGTCCGCCGGCGGTTCTTCGATGGCGGCAGGCGGGGGCGGCACGGAGGGGTTCCAGTCGTTACCGGTCTGCGGGCTCTCCATCGGGGGCAGGGTGCGGCGGCGCACGGGCGGCTCGGGCTCGACCGGCTCGTCGAGGGCTTCCAGCGCGCGCTCGGGATCCATCGAGCGGGGGTCGAGCTCGCGGTCGAGGGTGTCGTCAAAAGGCGTCAGGGCGTCGTCGAACTCGTCCATTGGCGTCTCCGGCTCGGAGGCGACGGGGGAGGCTTCGGCCTTGGGCGCTTCCTTCTTCTTTCGCCCGAAGAGCCCGCGCTTTTCCTCTGGCTCCGGCTCTGGAATGTCGGTCACGCCGTTGAGCTTGCCGGTCTTGGCCTGCAGGCGCTCCAGCGCGTCGTCCTTGAGGGGGCTGAAGCCGCCGGTGTTGACGGGCGCGACCACCTTTTCCTTCTCCACCTTGGCCGGCTTTTCGCGCGGGGCCGGGGTGGAGGCGGCGGCGACGGCTTTCTCGGCCTGCTTTTCGCTGGCGCGCAGCTTCTTCTTTTCCTGGGCCAGCTCGGCCTTCAGCTCCTTGATGCGGCCTTTTTCCTTCTTCAGGCGCTCCTTGGCCTGCTTCTTTTCCTGAGCGCGCTGGCGGCTCTTGGCTTCACGCTCAGCCCACCAGGCAGACATCCCCTTGAAGCTGGAGCTGCCCAAGTCTTTGAAAACGTTGTCGTAAAACAGGTTGAAGCTGAGGAAGACCGTGAATACGCCGAAGACGACGAGCGTGCCCACCATGCCCAGAAAGTCGCGCAGGAAGTCTTGGTACAGGGCGCTGCCGGTGATCCCGCCCAAGCCAGAGGGAAAGGTGTTGTGATCGAAGTCGTGCCAGACTTCCTCCTGCTGCACCGCGGCAAAAACGCTCATGCAGACGGCAAAGACCGGCATGCTGAAGCCCTTGGGCAGGTTGATCACGTAGCCTTGCCCGCGGAAAAACAGATACGAGAGCCACAGCGAAAAGGCCGGCACGCACCACCCCGCCAGGCCCACCAGCATGTAGGCATAGTAGACGAGGTTGACGCCAAAGGCGCCGACGAGGTTGGTCTCCGCGCTGCGGGTATCGAACTGCCGGGGCAGTTGCGCGGGGTTATAGTCCACGAAGGCCACGAGGGCCAAAAGCGCGAAAATCAGGAAGACGACGCCCACCAGCGGGCGAGGACGCGCGCCACGGGGCTTGAACTTGGGCGAAGGCTTCGCCTTGTCCTTTCCTTTGGATGCCATTGCGAATACAGTAAACAGCAAAGGATGCGCTGGCGAGGCTGGTTTGACAAGGGCAGATTGGCAGCTACGCTCCAGAGTCCTGTTTCATCTCTCTCATCCGGCTATCGGAAACTCCTGACCATGAATTTTCTACTCTTCAATCCTATCTACCAGGAGCGTGTGTGGGGCAGCCGCCGCTTCGAGACCGCGCTCGGGCGCAACTTACCCGCAGGTGTCATCGGCGAAAGCTGGGAGATCGTGGACCGCCCCGAGGCCAATTCCGAAGTGGCCAGCGGCGCTTTCTCCGGCCAGACGCTGCGTCAGCTGATCGAAGAGCAGCCGCAGGATATCATGGGGCCCGGCTGGAAGGCCGAGCAACCCTTCCCCATCCTCGTCAAGTGGCTCGACTGCGCCGAGCGCCTCAGTCTGCAGGTGCACCCCCCGGCCAGCGTGGCCGATGAGCTGAAGGGCGAGCCCAAGACCGAAAACTGGTACGTCGTGGCGACCGAGGGCGACAGCGCGGTGCTCGCCGGCCTCAACCCGGGCGTGACGCGCGAACAGTTTGAGGACGCGCTGAAAAAGGACGAGCTGGAGCCCCTCGTCTGCCGCCTCAAGACCGAGCCTGGTGACGCCCTCTTTGTGCCCAGCGGCCGCCTGCACGCCATCGACGGCGGCAACCTGATCCTCGAGATCCAGCAAAACAGCGACACCACCTACCGCGTTTACGACTGGGGCCGCGTGGGGCTCGACGGCAAGCCCCGCCAGCTCCACGTCGAGCAAAGCATGCGCTCGATCGACTTTAACGACTTTTCGCCGACCCTCACCAAGCCCCAGGGTAAGGTGACGAAGCTCGTCCAGGCCAAGGAATTCCACCTCGACCGTATCGAGCTGGACGGCGGCGACAACCTGGCCTTTGCCGCCGGGGACGAGCCGCGCATCATCAGCGTCGTCAGCGGCCGCCTGCACGACGAGACGAGCGAAATGGCCCTCAACGCGGGCGACAATGCGCTCTTGCCCTACGCGGGTAAATTCTCCTTTGTGGCGGAGGAATCCGCCGTCGTGCTCATCACGCACCGTTTTGCCGGCTCCGCCGCTCAAGCGTAACTGGCCCCTCTCTCTCGACTACCCGCACAAACCTCAATCTCGTTTTCATATGGGTTGCTTTGTCAAATTTCTGATCGGCCTCGTTTCGCTGATCGTCGTGCTGCTCGCCCTCGCCTTCGGCCTCATCTGGTTTGTTGAAGCCAAGGGGGTGGACCAGTTTGCTAAAGCGCTGAGCAAGGAAACCGGCTATCCGATCACGGTTGAAGATTCCGAGCTGAAGCTCACCGACCTCTTTGTGCGCCTAGACGGCACTACGATCGGAAACCCGCCCGAGCTCTTCGACATCCCCGAGATGATCGTGATCAAGCAGTTCCTCGTCGATGTGAATGAGGAAGACAGCGAAATCAGCGTCTCAGGCATCAACCGCGTCGTCGTCGAACAAGTGGTGCTCGACATCGAGCAAATCTCGGTGCTGACGAACAAGGACGGGGTGAACAACTTCAAGGAGTTGAGCGACCGGATTGATGAGGCCATGGCCAGCGGGCAGACGGCGCCCCAGCCCGAAGAGCAGCCCAGCGAAGCAGGCGAGCCGCTCGATTACCTGATCCGCGACCTCAAGCTCCGCATCGGCAGCGTGCGCTTCAAGGACGACTCGGGCCGCATCCCCTACGTGGGCCAGCAAGATCAGGTGAAGGAAGTGAACTACACGCTGGAACTGAAGGACGTGACCGACCTGGAAAGCGTCTACCGCCAGGTGCTCAACGAGCTCTCGCGTCGTGGCCTGCAGGAAGCCATGCCCTACCTGCGCAATTCGATGAACGACCTGCTCGATGATGCGGGCGTCGAAGAAGGCGTGCGCGGCCAACTCGAGCAAGGTTTGCAGAATCTCTTTGAAAAGAGGGCGGAGTAGCCCATGTTTAAGGTTTGGTCAGCCGGCGTCCACCAAGGTCGTCGGCTTGTCTATCGACGTATAAAAACGTTATTCAAAACTGTTTTTCCTATGGCGGAAGAAGCGAAAAAGACGCAATCCTCCCAACCCGAAAGCGCCCAATCGGCGCCGGAACCTACTGTGAATCAACCAGAACCCGAAACGACGGAGAACGCCAGCGCGGTGTCGGCCGAAGAACATAGCCAGCTGCTCCAGCAACTGGAGCAAGTAACGGCCGAGGCCGAAGAAAACCAGCGCCGCTACCTCCGCGCGGTGGCCGATCTGGAGAATTACCGCAAGCGCGCCATGCGCGAAAAGGACGAAGCCCGCCGTTATGGGGCCGAAAACCTCGCCGGCGACCTGCTGCCCGTGCTCGACAACTTTACGCTCGGCCTCCAGGCCGCGAGCCAGCACGAGGCCGGCAAGGTCTTTGCCGAAGGCTTTGCCATGGTGCAGACCCAGATCCGCCAGGTGCTCGAAAGCAACGGCATCCAGTCGATCAACCCCGTGGGCGAAGCCTTCGACCCCCACCGCCACGAGTCGCTGGCCTACCAGCCGAGCGAGGAAGTGGAGGAGGGCAACGTCATCGCCGTCCACCGCGTCGGTTATCAATTGCACGACCGCCTGCTGCGCCCCGCCTCCGTGGTGGTGTCCAGCGGCCCCGCCCAAAAGTCGGAAGGAGAAGCCAGCCAAGGTTAATTGACCGCCGGCCCTGACGCATCTCACCATGGCAAAGACCGACTATTACGAATTGCTCGGCGTCGCCCGCGACGCTTCTGCAGAAGACATCAAGAAGGCGTACCGCAAGCAGGCCTTGAAGTACCACCCCGACAAGCACAAGGGGGACAAGGCCATGGAGGAGAAGTTCAAGGAAATCTCCGAAGCCTACGAGGTGCTCAAGGACGCCGACAAGCGCGCCGCCTACGACCGTTACGGCCACTCGGCCTTCGAAAACGGCGGCGGTGGCCCCGGCGGCATGGGTGGCTTCCGCGGCGGCCCACACGTCGACCCCTTCGACCTCTTCCGCGAAGTCTTCGGCGGCGGCGGAGGCGGTGGTGGCAGCCCGTTTGACGACCTCTTTGGCGGTGGCGGCGGGGCCGGTGGCGCGCGTGGCGGTGCCGACCTGCGCTACAACCTCGAAATCTCGCTCGTCGAAGCCTACAAGGGCGTCGAAAAGGAGATCACCTACCGTTCGGCGGTCGCCTGCGATCGCTGCCACGGCGACGGAGCGGAGCCCGGCTCGAGCGTCATCACTTGCCCGACCTGTGGCGGTGCGGGCCGCGTCGTGACCTCGCGCGGTTTCTTCCAGGTGCAGCAGACTTGCCCCACCTGTGGCGGTGCCGGTCGCGTGCCCGAGCGCAAGTGCACGAAGTGCAGCGGCGAAGGCCGCGTACTGGAGCAGCGCAAGGTAAAGCTCCGCATCCCTGCCGGTATCGACACCGGGCAGCGCCTGCGCTCCACCGGCAACGGTGAGGCGGGCATGATGGGTGGCCCGGCGGGCGACCTTTACGTCGTCATCCAGGTCAAGCCTCACTCGGTGTTCGAGCGCCAGGGCGACGACCTCTACTGCGATGTGCCGATCAAGTTTACCCTTGCAGCCCTCGGCGGCCAGATCGAGGTGCCCACGCTCTCCAACGAGAGCGGTATGGTGGCCCTCAAGATCCCCGCCGGCACCCAGAGCGGCACCGTCTTCAAGCTGCGCGACCGCGGCATGCCCCACTTGCGTGGCGGCGGCCATGGCGACCAGTATGTGCGCGTGCACATCGAAGTGCCCAAGAAGCTGAGCACCGAGCAGCGCAAACACCTCGAAGCCTTCGCCCGCGCCAGTGGCGACGCCGATCAGCCGGTCGAAGAAAGCTTCTGGGAAAAGGCCAAGAAAATCTTCGAATAGGCCCACATGAAGTTCGTAATGCTCGGATCCGGTCGCGGCTCGAATGCCGAGGCTCTGCTGCGCGCCTGGCAGCAAGGGCAACTCGGCAAGGCCGAGCCCGTGGCCATCTTCAGCGACAAGCCCGACGCGCGCATCCTCCAGCTCGGCGAGAGCTTCGGCGTGCCCTCCCGCTTCGTCGACCCCGGCAAGTTCAAGACCAAGCTGACCGACGAGGCCGAGCAGGATCTGATCGCCGCCATTCGCGCCACCGGGGCAGAGCTGGTGGTGCTCGCCGGCTACATGCGCGTGCTCAAGGAGGGCTTCCTGACCGCGTTTCCCCGCCGCATCATCAACCTGCACCCGAGCCTCCTGCCCTCGTTCAAGGGCCTCAACGGCATCCAGCAGGCTTACGACTATGGTGTCAAAGTGACCGGCTGCACGGTCCACTGGGTCACGGGCGAGCTCGATGGCGGCCCCATCCTCGACCAGGAGCCGGTGCGCATCGAGCGCGGCGAGACGGTTGAAGACCTTGCCGCCAAAATCCACGCGGCCGAACACCGCCTGCTCCCCCAAGTCGTCCGCCAACTGGCCGACGAGTGGGGGCAGTAGGCTTGACCTCTGCGGGCGGCGTGTGCATTCTAGAATACCAACTAGAACATGCCGCCGTCCATGCAGATCAACATCAAAAGCGAGCGCGCCCACCGTTTGGCCCGGGAGTTGACCGAGTTGACCGGTGAGAGCCTGACCGAGGCCGTGACGGAGGCCATCGCTGAGCGTCTGGAACGTGAGCGCGAGCAACGGCGGGCTCTGGAGGGTAATCGTCGCACCGCAGTGCAGACGCTGGTGGCGGAGTTTCAACGCTTGCCGGTGGTGGATCCACGCCCTGCCGACGAGATTCTTTACGACGCCGAGGGTTTGCCTCGTTCCCGCGCATGATCGTGGTCGATACCTCCGCCATAGTGGCGATTCTGGAGCAGGAGCCGGAGGCCGAGCGGTTTTTGCAGGCGCTACTGGCGGCAGAGCTTCCCGTGATGTCGGCCGCCACACTGGTCGAGCTTTCGGCCGTGATGATCCGTAAGCGAGGCGAGGCGGCGGGGCAGATCGTTGACCGCTTGCTAGCCGCAGTAGGGGTGCAGATCGAGCCGCTGACCCATGACCAGGCCCTGTTGGCGCGCGAAGCTTACCGACGATTTTCCTCGCTCAATTTTGGCGATTGCTTTGCCTATGCGCTGGCGCAAGACAAGGCGGCCCCGCTGCTCTACAAGGGCAACGATTTCGGTCAGACCGATGTGCGTGCCGCCTTGCCCGCCTGAATTCCATACCCAACCCTTTGCCAATCACATGATCGAATTGCGTTTCCCCGTCTCGGCCGAGCAGGCCAATCGGCTCGAAGAATACTTCTGCGAAGAGTATCAGACCTTCTGGATGCTCTACGAAAACGACAAGACCAAGCAGAACGAGCTGCGTGGCTTCTTCGCCTCCGAGGAGGAAGCCGCCGAGCAACAAGCCGCCTTGCGCTCTGCCGTGCCTAGCCTGCCCGAGCCGTCGGAGGTGCGCCAGCTCGACGATCAGGACTGGAAGGACGCCTACAAGCTGCACTTCAAGGCCTGGAGCGACCGGGGGCTGCACTTCGTGCCGGTGTGGGAGCGCGATACTTATCCGCTGCCAGCGGGCGATCAGATCGTCTACCTCGACCCGGGCATGGCCTTCGGCACCGGTAATCACGAGACGACGCGCCTTTGCATCCGCCGCCTGATTGATGCGCGCGACCGCTGGGGCGATACCGTGGCCCAGCGTAACGTGATCGACGCCGGTTGCGGCTCGGGCATTCTCGCGATTTCCGCCCGAAAGCTGGGCTACCAGCCTGTCTTCGGCTTCGACAACGACCCTGAATCCGTCCGCATCAGCATCGAAAATGCCGAGCTGTGCGAGGTGAAGGACGAGGTGGAATTCCTCTGGATGGAGTTGACCGAAGGCCTCGAGCGCGGCCCGGCCGACCTCGTGATGGCCAACATCCTCGCCAACGTGCTCATGGCCTACGCCGACCAGCTACTGGCCACGGTGAAGCCCGGTGGCGACCTCGCCTTGAGCGGCATTCTGGCCAAGGAAGTCGACGAAGTGCGCGCGTTCTTCGAAGCTGCCGCCCAAAAGGCCTGGCCCGAAGGCGCGGTCTACATCGACCAGCGCACCGAAAACGACTGGGCCGACGTGCTCCTTCGCCGCGGCGAGTAAGAGGAGCGCGAGAGCTGTAACGAGGCGCTGGAAACAGCACCTTCTTCGGACGGTTACCTGCAGTGTCGGTTCGCTTTGCGAACCTCAACTGCAGGCTAAGGGATGGCATCCCTTCGGGATGCTGCATCATCCAGCAAGCCAGAGGCTTGCCAGCTCTTAGCGCGGGGTTGAGGTCCGCTCCAGCGGACCGGCACCCCGGGTTCTTCAGGATCAAGAATGCACCCCGGCGGGGTGCCACCATCAGACCTGCCAACGCTCGAATAAAGAGCACTAACATCCGGCTTTGTCCACTCCATGAGACGCTATAATCTCAGGCAGCGAGCGCAGAGATTCGTTTAGGGATCTTTGTGCCTCTGTGTTCTTGGTGAGAGTAATCCCGCCCAACCGCGACGGTCGATCCTATCCCAGCGCCTGCCGGATTTCCTGGACGGCGGCGGGCGTATCATCTGCCTGCAGGACGTCGGACACGACGACGACGCGGCGGGCACCGGCAGCTTTAACTTCGGCGACGGTGCGGCGGTTGATGCCTCCAATGGCGAACCACGGGAGCGGAGCGTTCAGGCTCGCTACGTGGCGGACGAGTTCCAGCCCAACGGGTTCGTAAGTGGGCTTGGTCTGCGTGGCGTAGACGGGGCCGACGGCAAAGTAGTCTAGATGCTCGCGGTGCTGGAGCATTGCGTCGGCTGCCTGTTGCGGGGAGTGGGTGGAGAGGCCGAGCACGCGGTCGGGCCCGAGCTTTGCGCGGGCTTCGGCCACCGAGAGGTCGTCTTGCCCCACGTGCAGGCCGAGGCGGGGATAGGCGAGGGCCAGCTCGAGGTGGTCGTTGATCACCAGCGGGATGTCGAGCCCGTCAAACAAGGGCAGGATGCGCTCGAGCAGGGCCTGGCGTTCGGTAGGCGTTTCTCGCTTGGCCCGCAGTTGGATAATGTCGGCACCACCTTCGATGAGGGCCTGGCACTTGCGCTCCCAATCGGCGGGGGCGACGTAGCCGGTGTCGAGGATGCCGTAAAAGCGGGCGGCGGAGAGGTCTTGCATGCACGCAGGTTAGGCGGGCAGGGGCGGGTTAGCCAAGTCGCTTCTTCGACTCTTCCTCTTCGGCTTCGCGCGCTTCGAGGTTGTCGGTTTCGTCGTAGGCACCAGCTTCGTCCACCTTGGTCGTCTCGTAGGTCTTGGTGGCGCTGGCGTTGCGCTGGGGCTCCGTCTCGGAATGGGAGACCAGATGGGAGGGGCTGCTCGTTTTGGTCGTGGTGTCGCGGCGGCTTTCGAGCAGGGGCGTGCGGGGGGCCACGGGCGGGTCGCCGACGATCTTTTTCACCGTCACATCGATATCGCCGATGTTTTCGAGGCCGAACTGGTTACGCAGGGCTTCGCGGATGCGGTGCTTCAACTCGGCTTCCACCTCGGGCAGCTTGGCCGTGGCCATGAGGTCGAGGTAGCAGTGGATGTGCAGCTTGCGGCGGCGGGTGCCAAACTTACTGTGCAGCTTCTCCACCCCGGGCACGCCCATCACCGCATGGTTGATAAGGTTGCGCAGGGTGCGAGGGGCAATCTCGACGCGGCCGCCCTGGGCCCGGAAGGGCACGATGGGGGCGTGGTTGCGGCGCCACTTGACGAGGGTCACGAGGAGGAAGATGGCCACGATCAGTGCGGCGCCAAGGATAGCGAGGTGCACCGGGTCCTGGAGCCATTCCACGATTGATTGCCAGTAAGTTTCCATAGGTTCCTGAGTTTATTAAACCACGAAAAAGCGGCTTCAGCAAGTCCTACGCGGACATGCTGGCGGGGTTTGGGGATACAAAAAAGCCACCGACGAGCGGTGGCTGAAATGGAGGCAAGTGCCGCGATCGGGTTAATCGCGCGGGGTCTTGGCCGCCGGCTTCTCGCGGCGTTCGCCTTCGGAGTGGGTGGGCTTGGCCTCGGGCTTGCGCACGGCTTCGACGAATACGTTGACTTGGGCGACTTCGTTGCCAGTCATGTTTTCGACTTCGTCGCGCACGCGGATCTGGATTTCCTGGGCCACCTGGTGGAGCTTTACGCCGAGCACGAGCACGACGTGCACATCGATGATGTAGCGCTCCTGGTCGTCATGCTCCACGACGACTCCGCTGCCGCCGCGCCCGCCGAAGAGGGGGATCCCGCCTTGGCTGACGCTGAGCACGCCTTTGGTCTCCTCGGCAGCGAGGGTGGCGATGTTCTGGACCACGCCGAGGGCAATCTTGATCGCACCGGAACCGGTATCGTGTTCCTGGTAGTGATCGAAGGAGTCCTGCGGATCGGTGTAGGTATTTTCGTTATCGTCTGGGCTCATGGCGACGGCTTAAACGTTAGCGCTGGGGCCTTGCGGCGGTTCGAGGAGGTCTTTGGGCGCGCGCTTGAAGAAATCTTCAATGAAACGCGTCGTGGCACCTTGTTCCACAAACACGGGGTCTCGCAAGATTGCCCGGCAGAAACTGATATTCGTTTTGATGCCGCGGATCAAGTATTCACTCAAGGCGCGGTAGCCTCGGTCGAGCGCCACCTGGCGGGTGGGGCCGTAGGCGATGACCTTGGCGATCATACTATCGTAGTAGGGCGGGATGTGGTAGCCGCCGTAGACGTGGCTGTCGACGCGCACCCCGTGGCCACCCGGAGGGTAGTAGAGGGTGATCTCGCCCGGGCTGGGGGCGAAGTTGCGGGCCGGGTCTTCGGCGCAGACGCGGATCTCGATGGCGTGGGCCTTGATCTGCACGTCTTCCTGCTTGTACTGGAGCTTCTCGCCCGCCGCCACGCGCAACTGCTGCTTGATCAGGTCGATCCCGGTCACCTCTTCGGTCACGGGGTGCTCCACCTGGATGCGCGTGTTCATCTCGATGAAGTAGAAGTTCCGATTCTTGTCGACGAGGAACTCGATCGTGCCCGCGTTCCAGTAATTGCAGGCCTTGGCGGCGGCAATGGCGGCTTTGCCCATCTCTTCGCGCAGCTCGGGCGTGAGGAAGGGGCTCGGGGCTTCTTCGATCACCTTCTGGTGGCGGCGCTGCACGGAGCAGTCGCGTTCGCCGAGGTGGATCACGTTGCCATGCTCGTCGGCCAGGATCTGGAACTCGATGTGGCGGGGCTCTTCGATGTACTTCTCGATGTAGACCGAGCCGTCGCCGAAGGCCTTGGCCGCTTCGTTGCTGGCGGCGTTGAATTCCTTCTGGAAGGTGATGGCGTTGTGGGCCAGGCGCATTCCGCGCCCGCCACCGCCTGCCACCGCCTTGATGATGACGGGGAAGCCGATTTCCTCGGCCACCTTCACGGCTTCCTTGGGGTCTTCAATCGCGCCGGCGCTGCCGGGCACGGTGGGCACGCCTGCTTTCTTGACCGTTTCGCGCGCGCGGGCCTTGTTGCCCATCAGCGCGATGGTCTCGGAGCGGGGGCCGATAAACTTGATTTTGCACTCCTCGCACTGCTCGGCGAAGTCTTCGTCTTCCGCAAGGAAGCCGTAGCCGGGGTGAATGGCATCGACGTCGGCGATTTCGGCGGCGGAGATGATGCGCTCGGGGCGCAAGTAACTTTCACCCGACGGCCCGGGCCCGATACAGATGGCACCATCGGCCAGCTGCACGTGCAGGGACTGCTCGTCGGCCTCGGAATAGACGGCAACCGTCTCGATGCCGAGTTCGCGGCAGGCGCGGATGATGCGGAGCGCGATTTCTCCGCGATTGGCGATGAGGATCTTTTTCAGCATGAGGCCAGCGGTGGCGCGCTACTTCACGCGGAAGAGGGGTTGGCCGTATTCGACCGGTTCGCCGTTTTTGGCGAGGATTTCGGTGATCGTGCCCGAAAGCTCAGCCTTGATCTCGTTCATCACCTTCATGGCTTCGATGATGCACACGACGGACTCGGGGTTGACGGTGTCGCCGGCCTTGACGAACGAAGGGCTGTCGGGAGACGGCGCGCCGTAGAACGTGCCGACCATGGGGCTCTTGATCACGCGGCCGATTTCTTCCTTGGGCGCGGTGGGGGCTTCCGCAGCCACGGGGGCCGGCATGTGTTGGGCATAGGCGGCGGCGGGCAGGGGAGCTGCCACCGTGTATTCGGTCGTGCCCTTACGGCTGATACGCAGCCGCAGGCCTTCTTCTTCGATCTCAAATTCGGTCAGGTCGGACCGCTTCATCAGATCGACGATGGTTTTAATTTCCTTGATATCCAAAGCCAGCTCCTGGGTAAGGTTTACGCGTTGGGAGAATAATGAAGAGGATTCACCTAAGACGGTGCAATGCAAATTCTTTTACTAGCGAGTTACGGTTCGCGATTTGCAGGTCCGCTTTTAGGGGCAGGTGCCGTTTCTTTAGCTTTTTCGGCGGGGGGAGAGCCGCTGCCGCGAAACGGGTTCCATTTCCAGCCCCAGTCGGGATCGGACAGGGTGCCCGTCACGCGCATCTCCAGCACGCCGCCAAGGGGCGAGAGCAGGCCCGTTACGACGTTGCCCACGATGGTGCCGCGCATGACGCCGGGGGACGCGCGCACGTTGAAGTCGAGCGCCTGGGTGGGCAGCGATACAGTGCCGTCGGCCCGGATGCGCAGGCCGGGGCCGCTGATGCTCACATCGGGCAGGGTGAGGTCGCCGGAGGTCAGTTGCAGCTCCGTCTCCAGCTCGCGCAGGGGGGAGGTGGTGATGGTGATGCCCACTTCCTCCAGCAGGCGGGAGAGGCCGCCGAGCAGGCGCACGCGTTGCAGCTCGGCCTCGGAAATTTTCAGGTGGCCCTGGCCAGAGTAGGTCTCCGTTTGCGCGCCCTGGCCGTGGAGGGTGGTGCTGAGGTTGAGCAGGCCGGGCGGCGCGTCGGGGTTGGCGGGCGTGGCTTCGGGCGCGTCCTTGCCTCGGTTCTGGATCCAGGTGATCGCGCGGGTGTAGTTGGCGTCTTTGAGGGTCAGCTGCAGGTCGAAGATCGGGCCGGCCTCGGGCTGCATTTTCAGGTTGGCGGTGGCATCGGCCGCTCCGCCGAAGACTTGGCCTTTTACCTTCGTCAGGCTTATCAGTTTGTCCTTCAGGGAGCCTTCCATCACCAGGGAGTCGACCGGCAGGGTGAAGGTGGTGAACGGCGTGTCGTTGCTGAAAGAAAAGTCGATGTAAGGCGTTTGGGTGCGGCTCTCGATCTCGGTGCGAATCTGGCCGCTGAAGGCGACGCGCGGCGGTTTGTTGGGGCTCTGGAGGCGCTCGCTTACGGTGCCGGGGGCGAGCTTGAGGGCGGCTTCGAGCGCGGGAACCGGCAGGGTGCTGCGGATGTTGACCCGCTGGACGCGATAGGCGGGGTCGGCCGGGTCGAGCTGCCACGAGACTTGCCCGGTGATGGCGCGGCCGGGGCCGCTGCGCGCGTCGAGGTGTACGAGCTGGATCTGGTCGTCGTTTTGCCGGATACGCAGGTCCACCACTTCCAGCGGCTGGTCGCGGTAGAGGATGTCGCGCATATCCAGCGCCAGCTGGTGGCGGTGGGCGTAGTCGAGGCCCCAGCTGCTGCGGACCTGGATGCTGGCCCAGGGAGGCGGCCCAGGGATGTTAAGCCCTTCCCAGAGGCTGTCGTACCAGTTGCCAAACATGGGGTTGAGCGACTGGGGGTAGAGGTTGCCTTCGAAGCGGAGGTAAAAATCGCGGCTGTCGAGGCTCTGCCCGAAGGCGCCGACGGCGTGTTGGCCGTCGCCCGAGGTGACTTGGATGTCTTCGAGGTGGAGCCAGCCGTCGGCCATGCGGCCATGGGCTACGCCCCAGTCGAAGGTCACGTCGCGCACGGTGAGGCCGTCGAGGCGCACCTGAAGGTCGATGGGGCCGAGTTGGGCGTCTTCGAGCAGCTCGATCTGCGCTTCCACCCGCGAAGTGCCTTCGAAACGCACTTCCTTTTGCGCCTTTTCGAGGTTGAGGCGGGGGAGGCCGAGGATGTTGTCGGGATCGATCTCGGTAAAAAGGTCGATGGAGCCGCTCTTGCGGGCGGTGTCGAACTGGCCGGAGGCGGTCCAGAGTCCGCCGATCGCATTGGTGACGGCTTCGAGTTGCCAGGTGCTTTCGCCTTCGGTCAGCCGGGGCGCCTGCCAGTGCAGGAGGGTGTTTTGCAGGCGGATGTCGCGCTGGGCGAGGTCTTCGACGCGCAGGGTGCCGGTCGCGAGCCACTCGGGGTCGCCGGGCAGGGCAGTCAGCTCAAGATGGTGGGCGGTCGCGTCCTGATACTGGAGGTTGCGGACGTGCAGGGCCGCTTCGCGCCAGGCGTAGGCGGGGTTGATCCAGCCGCTGGCGTCGAGCAGGAGGCCGTCGACGCGCACTGCGGGCTCGGGGAACTGGACGCTGCTCAGGTAGGCCTGCGCCTGCCATTCGGGCAGGGAATCGGTGGCGGGCAGCAGGCGCACTTGGAGGCCCGCGCCCTCGATAGGAGGCAGCTGGGCGGCAATGCTTTCGATTTTTTCGGCGGCTTGGCGCAGGCGCTGGGCGAGAGGCTGGTCGGGTTGCGGCTCCTGTTGCGGCAGCTCGGTGGGGATGGGGCCGGCGGCAAAAAAGTTGATGCCTTGCCAGCGCCCGGCTGCTTCCTGCAGGTGCCAGGTGCGCCCGTGGTCCAGCTCCAGGTTGCTCAGGCGCAGCACCGGGTCGAGCGAGTTGCGGCCATAGAGGCGGATGTCGCGGGCGAGGACCGACTCGATGAGCACTTCTTCGCGGTCGCGCAGGGCCAGCCAGTTGATGTCGATGCGGGCGGTGCCGATGCGGAGCAGCTGGTCCTGATCAAAGCGGTGGTGCAGCGCCAGCCCGTCGACGCTGAGGCGGCCCCGCAAGTCGATGTAGGCATTCTCCCAGCTCGCGGTCAGTTCGTGGGATTCGAAGGAGCGGTTGATCCGGCTTTCGAGAAACTTCGGGACCGGCAGGTCGGGCGAGGTCAGCAACAGGATCGCGATGACGGCCTGGATGGCGAGGATGCCGGTGAGGATGCAATTGGCCGTGAGGCAGCAGCCGCGCCAGCAGACGAGGCAACAGAACCGGAAGGTGGGCCGCTTGCGCATGGGCTCAGTTGGCGCTGGCGGGCGCGGCCTCGGCTTCGGCTTCGGGTGCGGAGGCCGCAGGGGGGATGGCGGCGGGGCCGCGAGCCTGGTCGAGCGGCCCGAGGAAGGGCTCGAGCGCTTCGATCATGAAGTGGGGCAGCGTAAAGACGAGGTCGGCCTCGGGCGAGGCGGCGTATTGGGTCATGCCGCCCCGGCGCTGGCTCAGGAAGTAGACAATGGTGCGTGTGGGGGCTTCGGCGGAGCCCGGCTGCGTTACATCGGCTTCGAGGCGGAAGTCCCACGGGATGCTCGTCTGCGGGTCGAGCTGGAAGGGCCGCGTAAAGCCGCGCCGCAGATAGTTGCGCACCTCGAAGTTGCGCAGTTGGTGGCGCAGGGTCTCGATCAGCGTGCGGTCGGGCTCGTTTTCGAGCACCTCCAGCGCTTCCCAGCTCGGTTGCTCGCCCAAGGCGCGCTCGAAGATCACTTCGTTGGTTGCGTCCTTGACCAGTCGCATCCGGCGGATTTCGACCGAGTTGGGCAGGGTCTGAACGATGCGGTTGCGGTAAAAGAGCGGGGAGAGCGGCAGGTTGTAAAGGATGGCCGGGCGTACTTGGTAGACGGTCGCTGCCTGGTTGGTCTGCGCGTAGATCACGTTGCGGTCGCTGGCGAGGGTACCCAGGCGCAAGACGAGGGGCTGGTCGCTGCCTTCGCGGCGCAAAGTCACGATGCGCTGCGGCTGCTGGAGCCCGAAGCGCTGCAGGTCGGACTCGGCGGGCGCGTCGGTCACAAACGAGACGGCTTCCAGCTCTTCGAGCGCGTCGATCACGCGGTTGAGGATCTGCGGATCGGCCGTGGACGATTGCAGGCCGTCTTGCGGCTGATCGAAGAGGACTTGCCAGGTGCCGTTTTCGAGCTTCTGCAGCGTGGTTTTCTGCTCGTCGAGGCGGATCTCGATCGTGTTGAGGCGGCTGGGCGAGAAGGAGAGCAGGCGTTTTTGGCGCAGCGTCTCCTGGGCGCCGGCGATGAGGGCAAAGTTATCGGCGGCGACAGTGAAGACGGCGTCGCGGTCTTCGAGCTTGGCGAAGCGGCGGCGCGGCAGGTCGTTGCCTGGCACCTGGCTGCCCACCAGCAGGCTCTGGTTGCGTTGGGCGCTTTCGAGGGCGATCCGCAGGTCGGGGTTGTTCAGCCCCTGCTCGCCGAGGTCGGGCGTCACAAATTCGGCGGCCTCCATCTGGTAGAGCGCTTCGATGGCGCGCTGCACGGCCAGCTCGTCGGCGGGGGCCTGCACGGGGGCTTCGAGCTGCCACTCGCCCTGTTGGGCGCGCAGGCGCACGCGGGTGCCGTTTTCCTGCAGGCTCAGCAGGCGCACCTCGCTGGGGTGGATCTGCAGCACGCGGTGGTCGACGAGGTTGTCGAGCTCCAGAAAGAGGCTGGCGAGCAGCTGACGGTCGACCACCAGCACTTCGTCGCGCCCTTCGAGCTGCAGGTAAAGCTTGGCGCCCAACTCGGTGGGGGAGCCGATGTGCAGGCGCAGGGTGTCCTTGGGGGTGGTGAGGACGAGGGTGGCCTGCGCCGGGTCGAGCCCGTATTCGCCGAGGCTGCGACCGCTCGACTCCAGTTCGCGCATGGAAAAGCGGGTCTCCCAACGCAGGTGCAGCAGTTGGTCGAGCAGGCGCTCGAGGGCAAAGCGGTTGGCGGGCCAGCGCACGGGGGCCTGCACCCACCAGTCGCGGTCCTGGCGTTCGAGCGTCCAGGTGCGGTTGGCCTGGTTGCCGCTCAGCTCGACTGCTTCCAGCTGCTCGATGAATCCAACGGGCAGCACGCGCCGGTGGATGGACTCGGCGGAGACGACTTCGCCTCGCTGCTCGAGCAGCAGGATGGTGCCGAAGACGACCAGGTTGGCCAGCAGGAGAAAGAGGGTGAGTCGGAAGCGCATGGCGAGGAAGGCCTAGATGCGGCGCAGCCAGTAGAGGATGAAGCCGGCGAGGCCAACCGCGCCTGGCACCAGCAGGAAGTAAAGGGACAGCTCTTGCAGCTCGCCCCGGCTGGCGGTGAGCCGGTAGGAGTCGACGGGGCGCGGCGGGATGGCGAGGAACTGGTCGCGGTTGAGCAGCCAGTTGATGGATTGCAGCAGCAGGGCCTGGTTGCCGGGCGCACTCATGCGCTGGTTGGCAAACAGCTCGCCACAGCCGAAGGCGACCACGCGGCCCCCGGGGATGTTGATCTGCAGCTGTGAGGAGGTGCGGCGCTCGGCGGCTACGGCCAGCGGCACGGGCCCGGCTAGGTCGACGCCGGCATCGTAGCGGGCGGGGCCGGTGCGGTAGGCGCGCTCGCCCCAGCTGGTGGCCGAGCTGCCCATGATGTTGGTCACCGTCAGGCGCTCGTCGCCCATGGGCTGACCGGAGGCGCGGGCAGGCCGGCTGAGCCCGCCGACGACGTAGACTTCGTTGTTGATGTGAAACTGGGTGATGGGGTGCTCCGCGAACTGGCGGATGAGGTAGCTGCCGGAGTCGACGAGGAAGTCGCTGCTGTCTTCGAGCACCATCATGTCGTCCATCCGGATCCCCCAACTGGCGATCAGCTCGTCGAGCCCGTAGTCGCGCCCCGGCCCGAGGAGGAGCATGACGCGGCCCGCCTCATCGTTGAGGTAGCGGCGCAGCTTTTCCTGCTCGGCGCGGGTAAAGGGGCCGCGCGGGCCGGCAATCACCACAAGGTCGGTCGTCTCGGGCACGTTTTCGACCTGCGTGAGGTCGAGGGTGCCGACGGCAAAGTTCCGCTCGCGCAGGGCCCCGGCGACGACGGAGAGGCCGCGGCTCGGGCTCACGTCGTCGAGTCGCATCTCGTCGTGGCCGGAGGTAAAGTAGATCGTGGGCTGGCGGGGGGCGGTGACTTCGAGGATGGCGCTGGTCAGCGCCTGCTCGCCCTTGAACGCGGTCGGGGTGTCTTCGCCGTCGAATTCCGCGAGGTCGGGCGGCAGGAGGATGCGCTGGCGTTGGTCGGAGACGACGAGGATCGCCTCGGGCTGCTGGAGGCCGTAGCGTTGCTGCAGTTGCTCGGCGCGGGCGAGGTCTTGGAAGATGTTGACGAATTCGACTTCGATGTCGTTGGGCCCCATGCGGGCGGCTTCCTGGTATTCGCGCAGGAGGCCTTCGAGGTAGGTCTTGAGGCGGTCGCTGCCGGTCTCCGGGTTGCCGGTAAAGGTGACGATCACGCGCACCGGGTTTTCCAGCTCGCGCAGGTAGGCGCGGGTCTCGGGCGAGAGGGCGTAGAGGTGGCGCTGGCTGAGGTCCTGGCGATGGTAGTGGTTCATCGCCAGGTAGTTGATCCCGCCGAGCAGGCACAGGATCAGCGCCGTCTGGAGCAGGCGGTTGGCCCGCCGCCCCAGGTTGGTCATGCGAAACTGGTCGAGCGCGGGCATGGGGTTACACTTTGCTTTCCACCACGAGCACGGCCAGGCCCAGGACCACGAGGGTGCTGCTGAGGTAGTAGACGACGGGGCGGGTGTCGATCACGCCGCGCACGAAATCGTTGAAGTGATGCGTCACTTGCAGGTAGGCCAGCAGGCTGTCGGGCACCAGCAGGTTGAGGTCGGGCGCAAAGCCGGTATTCTGGATCACGGGCACGCCGACGAGGAGGATGAAGATAATGCTGAAACACAGCATCCCGGCCACAAGTTGCGTGCGCGTGAGGCTGCTGCTGAAGATGCCCACCGCCACAAAGAGTGCGCCGGAAAGTGCGATGAAGGTGTAGCCGCCGATGAGGGGCCCTGTCTCCAGCAGCCGC
The DNA here is from genome assembly GCA_030673845.1 of Verrucomicrobiota bacterium JB022. Taxonomy (NCBI): domain Bacteria; kingdom Pseudomonadati; phylum Verrucomicrobiota; species Verrucomicrobiota bacterium JB022. The sequence continues at coordinate 144,889 of JAUTCQ010000013.1, read as the reverse complement.
TGCGTCACATCGGGCTGGTCGAAATAATTGACGGTAATGAGCGGGAAGGCCAGCGAGAGCGCCCAGACGAAGATGTAAAAGGCATACGCGGCCACAAACTTCGCAAACACCACCTCCAGCGCGGTGACGGGGGTGGCGAGGAGCGACTGCAGGGTGCCAAGCCGCCGCTCTTCCGCTACGCTGCGCATGGTGAGCAGGGGCACGAAAACGAGCGCGGGAATGAAGAAAAAGCCGAAAAAGAGCGTGGCGGGGGCCGCTTCCTGCTCCTGCGCCGCCAAGTCGAACAGCACCACGCTGTACCAGATGCCCATCACCATCAGGGTGAGCACGGCGGCGACATAGGTGGAGGCGCTGGCGTAGAGATTGCGGGCCTCGTGGTGGATGAGGGTAAAGAGGCGCATCAGGCGTCGGCGTGCGTGTGCGGGTTGGCGTTTTCGAGGTCCCAGCTGCGGCGGGTGGCGGCGAGGAAGATGTCTTCCAGGCGTGCCCGGCGTTCGCGCCACTCGCGGACGGTAATGTTGGGGTGCTCCTGCAGGCGGCGCAGGACCTCTTCTGCCGGGGTGCCTTGCTCGCCTGCGCTGAGGTGGGCCTCGTGCCAGTCACCTTCCAACGGTTCGTGCTGAGTCACCTGCATGGTGGGGAAGTGCTCGGCGAGGACGGCCGTAAGGTCTTCCGGCGTGCCTTTGAAGACCAGCTCGAAGGCTTCGCCCTGCACGAATTCGTGTCGCAGCTCTTCCAGCGTGCCAGCAGCGACGAGGTGCCCCTGGTTGATGATCAGCACGCGGTCGCACGAGACTTCGACTTCGGCCAGGATGTGGCTGGAGAGGATGACGGTCGTCTTGCCGCGTAGTTGCTCGATCAGGCGGCGGATGAGCAGGATCTGGTGCGGGTCGAGGCCGATGGTGGGCTCGTCGAGGATGGTGACGGCCGGGTTGGCGAGCACGGCCTCGGCAATGCCCACGCGCTGGCGCAGGCCTTTGGAGAGTTGCCCGATCAGGCGGCGGCTGTGCTTGCGGTGCAAGTCGCACCACTCCAGCGACTGGCTGACCTGGGTGCGCAGCTTCTTGCCGTGCAGGCCTTTGAGGCGCCCGCGGAAGCGCAGGTAGTCCTTGACGCGCAGGTCTTCGGGCAGCGGGTTGTTCTCCGGCATGTAGCCGAGCCGCTCCTGCACTTTTTGCGGCTCGCGGGCCACGGAGATGCCGTCCACGAAGGCTTCCCCGGAGTCGGCCCGGATGAGCCCGGTGAGGATCCGCATGGTCGTGCTTTTCCCGGCCCCATTGGGCCCTAGGAAGCCGACCACTTCTCCCGGGCGCACGGAGAAGCTCAGCTGGTGGAGGACCTTGGCGCGGCCATAGGTCTTGCTGAGGCCCTCGGCCACGATACTGAACTCCGGCGTCGCTTTTGGCATCGCAAATACCTGCTCCAGTGTGCAGGTGCGACGCGCGCTGTAAAGGAAGGATAGCGGTTTGCCCGCACTCCTTCCCCTAGTGTCTGGCGAAAACAGACACTAGCTGCGCTCGGCAGCCTGCTCGGCCTCGGCGGCGCGCTGGCGGGCCCAGGCAGAAGTGCCGATGGTAATTTCGCCCGAGTTGACGCTGATCAGGGTCTCGCTGTCGAGGCGTACCTTGAGCGCGCCCGTCTCGTCGATGCCTTCGGCGCGGCCTTCGATCATCTTTCCGCGGTATTCGGCGCGGATGATCTGGCCTTCGAAGGCGTCGTATTGCTGCCACAGCTCGAGCATGGCCGGGAGGTGGGTGCCTTGCAGAAAAGCATCGTAGGCTTCGGCGCAGCACTTCACGAGGCCGGCGGCCAGCTGGTTGATGCTGAGTTGCTTGCCGGCGTGGGCGCTGAGGGTGGTGGCAACTTCGGCCACGTCGCTCGGCCAGTCGACCAGGTCGCCCGAGACGTTGAGGCCGAGGCCGAAAACGAGGTCGCGCGTGCGGTCGGCGTCGATGCGGGCTTCGGTCAACATGCCGGCCACCTTCTTGCCTTCGAGGATCAAATCGTTGGGCCACTTGATGCGCACGGGCATCTCGTGGGCTTCGTGCAGGTAATGGCACACGCAGAGGCCGAGCCAGATGGTGATGGCCTGCATGCGGGCGTGGCTCGTCTCGGGGCGGAAGGCAAAGCTGGCGTAGAGGTTGCCTTCTTCCGGGCTGTACCAGCGGCGACCGAGGCGACCGCGGCCACGCGTCTGCGAGCCGGAGACGACTACAAACGGGGCGGCCTGGCCATTGGCGAGGCGGCGTTCCGCTTCGCTGTTGGTGCTGTCGAGGGTTTCGTGGAAAAAGACCGGGATCCGGGCCTCAGCCAACTCCAGATAGGCCTGGAGCAGGGGTTCGTTGAGGCGGCGGGGCTCCTCGAGCAGGCGATAACCGCGGTGGCGGATCGCTTCTACCGCGAAGCCGCTCTCCCGCAGCTTTTCTAGCCGCGCCCAGACTCCGACCCGCGAGATGCCGAGTTGCTGGGCAAGGTCGTTGCCCGAGACAAAGTCGCCTTTGGCCGTGAGGAGGGATTTGAGGATGATGACGTCGGTCTGTGACATGTGGTAAAGGAGGGGTTGCTTCCTACATGGTAAATCGTTCGATGGGTGGAATACCTTAGTGTAAATATAGGGTGTAAGATGTAAACAAACTGACGATATTAAGATGAAATTATCATATCAAGTGTATAAAACGGCGCTTTAAGTATCTTCCTTTAGGTAAATTCCTATATTCTCCAGTCCAGACCGATATCTTTCCAACGACTTTGGTGCACGGTGGCCCCGGTGGAAATAAAATCGAGGCCCAACGTGGACAGTTCCGCCAGTCTCGCGAGCGTGATGCCGCCGCTGGCTTCGGTCGCTGCTTTCACCCCAATCAGATCGACAGCCTGGGCGAGTTCCGAAGTGGAAAAATTGTCGAGCAGGAACCAGTGAGCCCCTGCGTCGAGGGCAGGCTGGATTTGTTCCACCGCATCCACCTCCACCTGGATGAGCAAATCCGGATAGCGTTCGCGTGCCTGACGCACGACGTCGGTGAGGGAGGCGCCGGCGGTGGCCCCGGTTGCTGCCAGGTGGTTATCCTTCAGCATCACCCGGTCGTAGAGGCCCAGGCGATGATTCCAACCTCCGGCTTGGGCAACGGCGTATTTTTCCAGCAAACGGTAGCCGGGGGTGGTCTTGCGGGTGTCGAGCAGGCGGGTGGGGCTGTCGCCGAGCGCGATGACGTAGGCGCGGGTCTCGGTGGCGACGCCACTGAGCTTCTGGAGGAAGTTGAGCAGTAAGCGCTCGAGCTGCAGGATGTCGCGCGCGCTGCCTTCGAGCAGCCCCAGCTCGTCTTTGGGCTGGGCCACCGCGCCGTCTTGCACATAGGGCGTCCACGCGCATTGGGCGCCGTAGGCTTCGATCAGCAGAGGGATCAGGGGGAGGCCGGCGACGGCGATTTCCTCCCGGGCCACGACGGCCGCACGCCCTTGCTTCTCGTGCGGCAACAGGGCGCTGGTCACATCGAACCGGTAGCGGGGGGCTTCGCGCAGCCCGGCTCCCGCGAGGTCTTCATCGCGCGCACGTGCGATCAGTTCGCGCAGCGAGGCGGGGTCGAGCTCGGCCCAAGTAATCTGTTGGCTCCAGTCGGAAGCAAATGCAGCACTCATGTCCCCGGGCTAAAGCATCCAGCCGGGAGAGGCGAGCCTGTAAAGCGCCGCAAGGTTAGACTTGAGAGCCGTTCCGTTTTAATCTGAAGCAGCGAAACGCTCTAGCCGCGAATCTGCCCGTTGCCGACGATCTGGTACTTGTAGGTCGTCAGCTCGTTGAGGCCCATGGGCCCGCGGGCGTGCAGCTTGTCGGTCGAGATCCCGATCTCCGCGCCGAGGCCAAACTCGTAGCCATCGGTGAAGCGGGTGGAGACGTTCCAGTAGCAGGTGGCCGAGTCGACGCCGTTGAGGAAGCGCTGCGCGGTAGCTGCGTCGCCCGTCACGATGGCGTCGCTGTGGGCCGAGCCGTGCTCGTTGATGAAGTCGATCGCCTCGTCGGCGTTGTCCACCGTCTTGACCGCGAGGATCAGGTCGAGGTACTCCTCGTCGTAATCCGTCTCGGGGTCGACGGGGGCATGGGGGATGCCGGCCTTTTGCAGGGCCGCCGCGCTCGCCTCGTCGCAACGCAGCTCCACGCCTGCGTCAGCCAGGGCCTTGGCCACGACGAGCCAGGTGGTGTCGAGGATCGAGGAGTGGACGATGAGGTTTTCCGCCGCGTTACAGACGCTGGGGCGCTGGCACTTGGCGTTGACCGCTACCTTGGCGGCCATTTCGGCTTCCGCTGCTGCGTCGACGTAAACGTTGCAGACGCCGGTGTAGTGCTTGATCACGGGCATCCGGGCGTGCTCGGCCGTAAAGCGGATCAGCGACTCACCACCGCGGGGGATGATGCAGTGGATGTAGTCGTCGAGCTTCAGCAGGATGTTGAGGGCCGCGCGGTCGGTCGTGGGGACGAGCTGCACGGCGTGGGGATTTACGCCGTGCTGGCGCAGGGCTTCCTGGATCAGCTCCGCCAGCGCGCCGTTGCTATGGAAGGCTTCCTTGCCGCCGCGCAAAATGGTGGCGTTGCCGCTCTTGAGGCAGAGGGCCGCGCAGTCGATCGTCACGTTGGGGCGCGATTCGTAGATGATGCCCACGACGCCGATCGGGACCGAAACCTTACGGATGGTAAAGTCTTGGGGGTGCTGGTAGGTGTCCAGCTCGCGGCCTACGGGGTCGGGCAGGGCGGCGACTTCGCGGACGCCTTGGGTCATGCCGGCGATGCGTTTGGGCGTCAGCTCCAGGCGGTCGAGCATGGGCTTGCTCAGCCCGGCGGCGGCCCCGGCCTGCAGATCCTTGGCGTTGGCTGCACGTAGGTCATTGGCGCGGCTTTCGATCAGCCCGGCGAGGGTTTCGAGCACGGCGTTCTTCGTCTCCGTCGGCAGCGTGGCCAGGCTGAGAGAGGCGGCGTAGGCCTGCCGGGCTAGCTGCTGGATCGTTGCTTCGAGGGAGACTTCGGCGGTTGCGCTCATGATCCCATCAGTGAACAACTCGGTCCGCCCGGAGTCAAGGGCAGGCGTGATCTGGCTTGAAGAGGAGCGAAGAGTGCCTATGCTGAAAGAAAGAAGTCGATGCAACACCCTCCGCACATTCACCTGACATCCGCACAAGCTACCTTGGCGCAAAAAGAAGTGGCCAGCGGTCGCTTTCGTTCCGAGTTGGATGTGGTGGACGCCGGCCTCGAGATGTTGACGCAGGAATCCACGCGATTGGATGCACTCCGCCAAGCCCTTGAAGAGGGCGAGCAGAGTGGGGAAGCGGTGGCGTTTGACTTCCAGTCTTTTCTGGCGACCTGTCGCGCTGGCAGGCGAGCATGAGCCGCAGCCTGAAGCTCCGTCCCAAGGCGATCAAGGATCTTGAGCGCTTTCCGGATCTCGGGTTTTCCTGCGCATATGTCCGGGTTGGTTATCGTAAATACCCGGTCGGGCGTCATGTGATTTACTATCGCGTGCAGCCCGATGCGCTTGAGGTTGTCCGCATCCTGCATCAGCGCATGGATGTGGAGAGGTATCTATAAAAAATCCCCGCCCGGGAAGCATGCCGGGCGGGGATGAAAATGTGCGGGACCTGATGCAGGGCGCTTAGGCGATGGCCTTGACGGCCTTCAGGCGCTCTTGGACGGCTGGCCAGGCGTCTGCGGGCAGATGGGGCCCGAGGTGCTGGACGATGGCGGAGCCGAGGATCGAGCCGTATTGGCCGGCCACCTCGAGCGATTCGCCGTTGAGCCAGGCGTAGAGGAAGCCTGCGGCCCAGATGTCGCCCGCGCCGGTGGTGTCGACCGGCTTGGCCACGACTTCGGCGGGCACGTGCACGACGCTGCTGCCTTCGGCGAGGTAAGCGCCGTCCTTGCCCGCCTTGACGATGCCGATGCGGCAGTACTTGGCGAGTTGGAGGGCCATCTCGGCGTGGGTCTTGCCGGCTCCGAAAAAGGCTTCCGCCTCTTCTTCGTTGGCGAGGGCCACATCCACATAGTGCTGCAGGGTGCGGGGCAGCGTTTCACGCGCGGCACGCACCACCTCAAACGAGGCGAGGTCGAGGCTGATCGTGCAACCGGCGCGGTGAGCGCTGAGGAGCACGGCCTCCAGCAGGTCGGGGTTGAAGGCGAGGTAGCCTTCGATGTGGGCGTGGCGGCAGCCCGCGAAGTCAAGCGGCGAGAGATCGGCGGGGTTGAGCGTGGCGGCGGCCCCGAGGTGGGTCCGCATGGTACGCTCGCCATCGGGCGTGATCAGCGAGAGGCAACGCCCGTTGGCCATACGGCCGACCTTGAAGCGTTCGTCATTACCCCCAACTTCCTGGAAGCTCTTGCGGTAGAACTTGCCGCCTTCGTCCGACCCGAGCTTGCCGAGGAAGGTCGTCCTCAAGCCCAGGATGGAGCAGGTGTAGGCTGTGTTGCCGGAGGAGCCGCCGGGCATGTCCGCTCCCGCGGGCACGGCCTTGAGCAGCTCCTGCATGTTCTCTTCGTCGATCAGCACCATCCCGCCCTTTTCAGCTTGGCGGGAGGTGAGGAAGGCTTCGTCGATATGGACCAGCGTGTCCACGATGGGAGAACCCACGCCGATCAGGTCAAATTCGGTATGCTTCTCGTGATTATCCATATTCAGGTGATGGCTATTCCGCAATGATGAGGCTCGTCACCAACAGCGGTTCGCCATCGACCTCGATCAGAATCTGGTAATTGCCCGGAGTTTCGAACTGCAGGTTTTGCATCTGATTGATGAGGTTGATTTGCTGCTGGGGGCCGGGAGACTCGAATTCGCGCTCTACGAGCTTTTCCAGCTTGTCCATCTCCAAGCCCATGGAGATGCGAAGCATGTGTTTGCCCTGCGCGACGTCCCCAATCGTGAGGAACCAGATCATGCGAGGGTGTGTCGCCGGGAACTGTCGGGAACGAACCGCCGAGAAACAGCCGAGCAAGAAGGTCTTGCCCGTCGAAGGATCGACGTGGACGTTGTCACAGATGTGCCAAGCGAGGAGTTGGGGTACGGTTGCCATTGGGCAGACGCTAGGGGCCGGATGGCCTCTGGCAACGGTAAAATACGGTTTTAGCGCGCCCCGGTTTAGAACAACTTGCGGAAAAGACTGAAGGGAAGCCCCTGCTGTAAAAAGGCCGTCACCGGCTTTTTACAAACGCCATCGAATTGGGCGGGGCAAGAGGAGCTGTCTTCATCCCATCAGGAGCTTAAGCCGGCTTTGTCTTTCCGCCAAATTTTGTCCGATCAATCTGCTGTTCCAAGGCTTCAGAGAGACGTCTTCGGTTTGGGCTTGGCATTGGCCTCCTCTGCCAGTTTATCGCCCAGCTCGGCCAAGAGTTTTCTGAATTTAAGCTGTTGAGCGTATCGGCCAAATTACAGGTCTTGAGGAGGTTTGAGATCGTTTGGGTGCTCGAAAAACGAAGTTGCGATCTCGCCCGACTGAAGGCAACCTGAGGCTATGAAAGTCGTGCTTCCTTTAGAGGAGATGACCTTGGCGGAGAAACTCGAAGTGATGGAAACCCTCTGGGCCGACATCAGTGGCGAGGAGAGCACGTTCAGTCCCCCGGCGTGGCATGAAGACGTGCTGCGGGAGCGTGAGCGAAGAGCGGCTACGGGGGCTTCTTCATTTTCGGACTGGGAGATTGCAAAGGTAGAGATCAGGCGCGCTGCTCATGAAGATCAGGATTCTTGAGGAAGCCAGGGCTGACCTGCTGGAGGGGTATCGCTTCTATGAGTTTAGGGAACCCAAGTTGGGTGACTACTTCCTGAATACTCTCTATTCCGATATTGACCGGCTGAACCATATCGCTGGCGTCCACCGGTTGAAGGCGGGCTTTCACTGGATGCTCTCCAGGCGCTTCCCTTATGCGATTTATTACCGGGTAGAAGACGGGGTGGTTTCGATCTATGCGGTTATCGATTGTCGCCGTGATCCCGACCGTATCGGGCGCCAACTGAACCGGCGTGGGAGCGGGGCTTGAGACATGAGGTGGCGAGTCGGTGGAATTTTCATTTGCCTGCCGCGCCTTGTGACCCCTTAGATGTCTGTTTCCACGACCGTATCCACTTCCGTGCGTACGCGCGGCGCGATTGTTTTTCTGGATCATGACCAAATACATTTTTGTCACCGGTGGCGTAGTTTCATCCTTGGGCAAGGGCCTCACGGCGGCCGCGCTCGGCGCTCTGCTTGAGCAGCGCGGGCTGCGGGTGAAGCTGCAGAAGTTCGACCCCTACCTCAACGTCGACCCGGGGACGATGAACCCCTTCCAGCACGGCGAAGTCTACGTGCTCGACGACGGCTCGGAGACCGACCTCGACCTCGGCCACTACGAGCGTTTTACCAACGGCAACCTCTCGCGCCACAACAACCTGACCTCCGGCCAGATCTACGACACGATCATCCGCCGCGAGCGCCGGGGCGACTTCCTGGGCCAGACGATCCAGGTGATCCCGCACGTGACGAACGAGATCAAGAGCCGCTTCGACCCGAACGACGAAGAGGTCGACGTGTGCATCACCGAGATCGGCGGCACGGTGGGCGACATCGAGGGCCTGCCCTTCATGGAAGCCATCCGCCAGTTCGTGCTCGAGCAGGGGCGCCAAAATGTGGTCACGATCCACGTGACGCTGGTGCCCTACCTCGCCGCCGCCGGTGAGCTGAAGACCAAACCGACCCAGATGAGCGTGGCCAAGCTGCGCGAGATCGGCATCCAGCCCGATATCCTCGTCTGCCGTACGGAAAAGCCGTTGGCCCGCGACCTGCGCCAAAAGCTGAGCCTTTTCTGCAACGTGCCCGTCAAGGCCGTGATCGAAGAGCGCGACGTGGAGACTTCGATTTACGAAGTGCCGCTGATGCTCGAAAACGAGGGCGTCGACCAGCTCGTGCTCGACCAGCTGGGCCTCGGCAATCTTGAGGTGAAGGAAGACGCGTGGCCGGAAGTGGTGCGCATCCTCAAATACCCCAAGCACCGGATCGACATCGCGGTGGTGGGCAAGTACATCGAGCTGCAGGACGCCTACAAGAGCGTCTACGAGTCGATCACCCACGGCGGTATCGCTCACGACTGCGCGGTGGAGGTCCACCGGATCGACTCCGAGCATCTGGAGGCCCGCGAAGCGGTCGCCGAGCTGGCGAAATACGACGGCATCCTCGTGCCTGGCGGCTTCGGCTCGCGCGGGATCGAGGGCAAGGTGCAGGCCGCCCGTTTTGCCCGCGAGCAGAAGATCCCTTACTTTGGTCTTTGCCTGGGGATGCAGATCGCGGTGATCGAGTTTGCCCGCAACGTGGCCGGCCTCGAGGGCGCGAACAGCATGGAGTTCAACCCGCAGACGGCCTACCCGGTGATCAACCTGATGGAAGACCAGCGCGACGTGCGCGACAAGGGTGCGACCATGCGCCTGGGGGCCTACGAGTGTGCTCTGCTCGATGGCAGCTGGTCGCGCGCGGCCTATGGCAAGCCGACCGTGTCGGAGCGCCACCGCCACCGCTACGAGTTCAACAACCAGTTCCGCGAGGCCTTGCAACAGGCGGGTCTGCGTCTGGCGGGCGTCAATCCGCAGCGCGACTTGGTGGAAATCGTCGAAAACCCCGACCACCCGTGGTTTGTGGGCGTGCAGTTCCACCCCGAGTTCCAGTCGAAGCCCCGCCTGCCGCACCCGCTCTTCGCCGCCTTCATCAAGGCCTCGCTCGAGCGCCGCAAGGCTCATCGCTAGTTGAGGGGCTGCAGAGAAAAACCTTTCAGCTGAGGCCGTCGATGGCCTCAGCTTTTTTTTGGTCCTCAACGCTATGATATACGCTCCGCACCGTTAATCGGTCGCAAATGGTTGTCAGCCCGCCGGTAGGCGATAAGCTGGCGGCATGAGCGGCGAGATCGATTTCCAAGGCAAGAGCGTGAGCCGGTTGGCGCTGGGGTGTATGCACTTCGGCGGCGACTGGGCCCCGGGGACGGACATTTCCGAAGATGCCCGTCGGCAGGCGCGCGCGGCGCTGGTCGCGGCCCAAGAGGCGGGCATCAACTTCTTCGACCACGCCGACATTTATTGTCGGGGCCGCAGCGAGCGCCTGTTCGGGGAGTTGGCGCGCGAGCTGGGCCTGAAGCGGCGCGATTATGTGCTGCAGAGCAAGGTGGGCATCCGCTTTGCCGACGAGCCGGAGGCGGGCGCGCCCAAGCGTTTCGATTTTTCCTACGCGCACATCATGCGCACGGTCAACGCCTCGCTGGAGCGCCTGCAGACGGATTATCTCGACTGCCTCCTGCTCCATCGGCCCGATCTGCTGATGGAGATCGACGAGGTGGCGCAGGCTTTTCGCGAGCTGCATGCGCAGGGGCGGGTGCGGCATTTCGGCGTCTCCAACCATACCCCGTGGCAGATCATGCGTCTGCAGGCCGCGCTCGACCAGCCGCTCGTCGTCAACCAGATCGAGCTGAGTCTGATCAAGAGCAGCTTGCTCGATTGCGCGGTCGTCTCGGGGGCCGATCGCCAGCCGATGGTGGGCACGGTGGCAGATGGGACGCTCGATTTTCATCAGTTGCACAAGATTCGCACCCAGGCCTGGGCACCTTTGGCTTACGGCTATCTTTCCGGTCGCCGGGTAGGGGACGAGTTTAAGCAGGGCTCGGAGGTGAAGGCGCGGATCGAGGCCACGAGCGCCCTGGTCAGCGAGCTGGCGCAGAAGTACCGCGTGGCGCCGGAAGCGATCGTAGTGGGTTGGCTGCTACGCTTGCCCGCCGGCGTGCAGCCGGTGGTGGGGACGCGCGACCCTGCGCGGATCAAGGCTTGCGCCGCCGCCCAGAAAATCGAGCTGGGCCGCGAAGACTGGTACCGCCTCTTTTTGGCAGGTCGCGGGCAGGAGCTGCCTTAAGCAAAAAGAAAGAGGGTATTTTAGCCGCAGATGAAGCGCAGATAAGGACTGAAGAAGATGGGCCTCACGCCAAGGCGCCAAAGACGCAGAGAGTTTTGTAGAGGATAGAAAGGGTAGGCCCTGCTTTAAGGCGAAGGACTGAATTTCCTTTGCGCCTTCGCGGCTTGGCGTGAGACCAAATCCTCTGCCCAAAAAACGCGAAAAAGCGCCGGAATCACTTCCGGCGCTCGTAAAATAACATCCTGCTGGCCGCGCTTATTCGCCAGCGGTTTCGTGCTCGGCGTTGGTGATGGCCTGGGCGCTGGCGATGGTGGCCACGAGGTAGGTGGCGAGGCCGATGAAGAGCACCTGGCCCAGCGCGAGGGGCTCGACGGTCAGGCCTTGGGCGATGGGCAGAGCGAGGTTGATCACTGCAGCCACGCCTCCCACGAGCAGGGAGGAGAGGAAGCTGCGCACGATGACGGGCTTGCTGCTGGCGGCCTGGGAGAAGGTGACGGGGTTGTGCTGGCGCTCCGTCTCCTTGTTGACCTTCTTGAAATAGCGCTTGAGGGCCGCCTTGGACTTGCTGGAGCCGTCGCTGAGGCGTGCCACGGCCTCGAGGCCCATCTCGATCTGCGTACGATTGTGGCTGATGGGATCGGTCAGGCGGTGGATGTGCTCGCTGAGGCTTTTGAACTGCTCGATCAGGCGGCTGTTGGCGGCGTAGTCGCCCTTGAGGTTTTCGATGTGGCCACGCACTTCGCTGATGCGCAGGCGCAGGTCTTCGGAAGCTTCCTGAGCGAGTTGGGTGTCTTCGTAGACGAGGAGGACGGTCTCGTGCAGGCTGTCGATGTCCTTCGTCGTCTCGCTGATGATGGCCTGGATCTTGGACGGGTTGGTGAGGGAGGTGTTGTCGTCTTCCCCTTCGTCGCCAAACATGTGCACGCCGGCGCCGGTTTCCTCGTCTTCGTCTTCGTGGCTGCGTCGCCCGCTCAGCTCGCCGCTGCTGCTGATCGAGTCCTGCAGGTGGTCGAGGATGTTGATGATCTGGCGCAGGTTGTCCTGCAGGTTTTCCACCAGCATCGAGAAGTTCTGGACCTGGTTGGAGACCTTCTCGGTCAGCGAGACGATGCCTTCAAATTTGGTGCTGCTCTCGACGATGAGCAGGTCGACCGTGCTGCCGGAGTCCTGGATGCGCTCGGCCTTGTCGAGGATCTGCTCGGCTTCGACGAGGAGTTTTTCCGCCGTCGTGACGAAGTCGTCCATCAGCCCTTGCTGCTGGCGGGCGGACCGCTGAGCCGTATCGATGGCCGAAATGGCATCGGTGATCGTCGGCTGGGAGGTGACAGTAGGCGTGCTGGACAGCATGGACGCGCGTGGGCTGGCGGTTGGTCGCTGGGTTCAGTCAATAGGTTTGCGGAGGAAAGGCAAGACTCTATCCCGCTACGCATTTCAAATGAGCAGCGTTTTTTCCTTTTGCGCCGCCGGGTGGGGGCGCAAAGGGAGGGGAAGAGCGGGTTGCCGAGCCGACCGCCTGATGCGCCGGAGAGAAACCGCCGGTAGATAATGGCGTGGTTTGCCTCAGGGGCGCGTTGGGGTGTTTCCCATGTTTTTTAATCCTGCCCGACAGGGCTGTTCAAGCCAAAGATACGGCGGGCTAACATATTCTCGAAAGAGGTCGATTAGATATGCTTAAGGGAGGGGCGTATTTCTGTTATAAGCGGGATTGAATTATCCAATACAATTCAATAAGCTTTACTGTACTTGCCCCGTTCATTAGCACAAAATCCTGAATTTTGACTGCAACTGCTTCTAATTACCGCTTTCCATGAGTTCGTTGTTCAAGAAATACCTCATGGCCCTGACTGGTTTTGTACTGGTAGGCTTTGTTTGTGGCCACATGCTGGGTAACCTGCAGATGTTCCTGCACCCGGACTGGATTAACGAATATGCTTACAAGCTGCAGCACCTGCCTTACGGGTCTCTGTGGGTCGTCCGCCTGGTGCTCCTGGCGGCGGTAGTCGTACACGTCGTGGTGGCGGTCCAGCTCGTGCTGGAAAATCGTCGCGCGCGTGGCCCTCTCGGCTACTCCGCCAAAGCCAAGCTGCAGGCGACCCTTGCGAGCAAGACGATGCGCTACACCGGCCTGGTGCTGTTGGCGTTCATCATCTTCCACATCCTGCACTTCACGGTGCAGAGCGTGCACCCGGAGTTCAAGGAGCTGCACACGGAGATTACCGGCACCTCCACCCTGTGGGGCGTGCACGACAAGCTCCTGCCGCTGGGCCATACCGAGCAGCACGACGTGTATGCGATGGTGGGCATCGGCTTCGGCCCCCACTTCTGGTACGTGTCGGTGTTCTACATCGTCTCGATGGCGCTGCTCGCCCTGCACTTGAGCCACGGCGTGGCCAGCATGTTCCAGAGCCTGGGCCTGCGTAACAGCGTGTGGACGCCGCGCCTGCGCGTGCTCGCCGCCGTGATCGGCTGGGTCGTGTTCCTCGGCTTTGCCAGCCTGCCCACCGCCGGCCTGTTGCAGGCCCTCCCGCACCAGGACCATATCAACGCGCAGTACGAGCACTACTTCGGCGCCCACGCCGATGCCGCCTCGGAAGCCAACCACTAATTTCGCAGGGACACCGCAAGCCATGAATCTCGATCCCAAAATTCCGGAAGGTCCGCTGGCGCAAAAGTGGACCAGCGCCAAATTCAAGTACAAGCTCGTCAACCCGGCCAACAAGCGTAAGTACCACATCATCGTGGTCGGCTCTGGTCTGGCGGGCGGGGCCGGCGCGGCCACCCTCGGCGAGCTGGGCTACAACGTTTCCTGCTTCTGTTACCAGGACAGCCCCCGCCGCGCTCACTCGATCGCGGCCCAGGGCGGTATCAATGCCGCCAAGAATTACCAGAACGACGGCGACTCGGTCTACCGCCTCTTCTACGACACCGTCAAGGGGGGCGACTTCCGCAGCCGTGAGGCCAACGTTTACCGCCTCGCCGAAGTCAGCACCAACATCATCGACCAGTGCGTGGCGCAAGGCGTGCCCTTTGCCCGCGAATACGGCGGTATGCTGGCCAACCGCTCCTTCGGTGGTGCCCAGGTCTCCCGCACTTTCTACGCTCGCGGCCAGACGGGCCAGCAGCTGCTCCTCGGTGCCTACCAGAGCCTGAGCCGCCAGATCGGCCTCGGCCAGGTGAAGATGTACAACCGCCACGAAATGCTCGACCTCGTCCTCGTGACGGACAAGGACGGCGTGCAGCGCGCGAAGGGCATCATCACCCGTAACATGGTGACGGGCAAGATCGAGCGTTGGGCGGCCGATGCCGTGGTCCTCGCCACCGGCGGCTACTCCAACGTCTTCTTCCTCTCCACCAACGCCGCAGGCTGTAACGTGACGGCCGCCTGGCGCGCCTACAAGCGCGGTGCCGGCTTCGCCAACCCCTGCTACACGCAGATTCACCCGACCTGCATCCCGCAGGAGGGCGAGCACCAGTCGAAGCTCACGCTCATGTCCGAGTCGCTGCGCAACGACGGGCGTGTGTGGGTGCCCAAGAGCCGCGAAATCGCCGCCAAGCTGCGCCGCCGCGAGATCAAGCCCAGCGATGTGGCCGAAGAGGATCGCGATTACTACCTCGAGCGCAAGTACCCGAGCTTCGGTAACCTGGCCCCGCGCGACATCTCCAGCCGCTCGGCCAAGGAAGCCTGCGACGACGGTCGCGGCATCGCACCCACGGGCTTCGGGGTCTACCTCGACTTCCGCGACGCGATCCAGCGCCTGGGCGAGCACACCATCGCCGAGCGCTACGGCAACCTCTTCGACATGTATGAGAACATCACCGGCACCAGCGCCTACAAGGAGCCGATGATGATCTACCCGGCGCCCCACTATACGATGGGCGGCCTCTGGGTAGACTATAACCTCATGACGACGATCCCAGGCTGCTTTGCCACCGGTGAGGCCAACTTCTCCGACCACGGTGCGAATCGCCTCGGCGCCTCCGCCCTCATGCAGGGCCTGGCCGACGGCTACTTCGTCACCCCGGCGGTGGTGGGCAACTACCTTGGCTCGGAGCTGCCGATCGGCCGCGCCGGCGAGACGACCACGGCCGACAAGGGCTTCGACGAGGCCGAAAACTTCGTCCAGTCCAAGATCGACCGCATGCTCAACATCAAGGGCTCTTCCAGCCCGCGCAGCCTGCACATCGAGCTGGGCAAGATCATGCTCGACAAGTGCGGCATGGCCCGGACGAAGGAAGGGCTGACCGAGGCGATCGGCGAGATCCAGCAGCTCCGCCAGCGCTTCTGGCAAGACTTGAAGCTGCCCGGCACCAACAACGAGCTCAACATCGAGCTCGAACGCGCGGGCCGCGTGGCCGACTTCCTCGAATTCGGCGAGCTGATGTGCCGCGACGCCCTCACCCGTGAGGAGTCCTGCGGCGGTCACTTCCGCGTCGAGCACCAGACGCCCGACGGCGAAGCCCTCCGCCACGACGACACCTATAGCCATGCGGCGGTGTGGGAGTACAAGGGCGACGACAAGGAGCCGGTGCGCCACGTGGAGCACCTGGATTTCGAAAACGTCAAACTCGGCGTCCGCAGCTACAAGTAAGCGCGCCCGGATTCAAAACCTTAACTACCGAGACCCATGTCCGAAGGTACCATTTCCGTTAAGCTGAAGGTCTGGCGCCAAAAGAGCGCCGGGGAAGGCGGTCATTTCGAAGATTACCAGATGAACGAGGTGTCCACCTCTTCGTCGTTCCTCGAAATGCTCGACCTGCTCAACGAAAAGCTGATCAGCGAAGACAAGGAGCCCGTCGCGTTCGACCACGACTGCCGCGAAGGCATTTGCGGGATGTGCTCGCTCACGATCAACGGCATCCCGCACGGCAAGAACGCCCTGCAAACCACCTGCCAGCTGCACATGCGCAGCTTTGGCAACGGCGACACGATCACGATCGAGCCCTTCCGTGCCGCGCCCTTCCCGGTGCTGCGCGACCTGGCGGTCGACCGTAGCTCGTTCGAGCGCATCATGCAGTCGGGCGGCTTTGTCGACCAGCGCATCGGTGCGGCGCAAGACGCCAACGCCCTGCCCATCGGCAAGGACGTGGCCGACCGCGCGATGGACGCCGCCGCCTGCATCGGCTGTGGCGCCTGCGTGGCCGTGTGCCCCAACGCCAGCGCCATGCTCTTCACCTCCGCCAAGCTCAGCCAGCTCAACATGCTGCCGCAGGGCCGCCCGGAGAAAGACCGCCGCAGCCTCAAGATGGTGGGGCAGATGGATGCCGAAGGCTTCGGCAACTGCACCAACATCGGCGAATGTTCCGCAGCCTGCCCCAAGGGCATCAGCATGGACTTCATCGCCATGATGAACCGCGATTACGCCGTGGCCCGCGTCAAGAGCTTCTTCGGCGCTGCGTAAAACGCAGTTGCCTGTGCTTTTTATATACGGCGGCCGCCCTGCCCGGGGCGGCCGCTTTTTTTTCCTTGGCCCAGAAAGGCTTGAACGCCCCGCCACGTTGGGAGGGTGCATACTTATTTGCGCTTAAAACTGGTCAGAATCGCTTTTTCTGTCACAGTAGCCCCACGTTGAAGGGCATCAACCGACCACATGCCTCGCTTGTCGCTGCAGGAGAAACATTTGCTTGCAGTGGCTGCGCGCGTATTTCATAACCAGTCAACTCAACGTCTCTTAAGTATCCAGCTATGAACAATCGGCCGAAACACCTCTTGAGTGCTGCTGGGCTTTTGCTGTCTGCCGTGCTTTTCCTCGCAGGTTGCGCAAGCCAGCAACAATCGCCCACTGGCACCCCCACTGCCGAGCGTTCCGCTCGCTCGACGGGCGGCTACGGTCCCTCGCACTCCACCTTCCAGCAAGGTGGCATTACCTACGTGAAGGGCTCCATGGCATTCCCCACGGGCGACCAGGATAGCAGCGTGCTGTTGCTGGAGAAGACCGTCCCGCAGGAGGTCATGGTTGGCTCGCCCTTCCAGTATACCCTCGCCGCGACCAATACCAGCGACTTCCGCATCACCGATGTGACGGTTCGCGACCAGGTCTCTTCCAATTTCGACATCTCCGACGCCTCCCCGGCGGCTGACTCCGTCGAAGGCGGCGTCGCCATCTGGACCCTCGGCGACCTCGAGCCCGGCCAGACCAAGACGATCACCGTCCGCGGCACCGCCCCGGAAGAAGGCATCATCGAGCTCTGCGGCATCGCCACCTTCAGCCCCGTGCTGTGCGAAACCATCCGCGTGGTGCGTGCTGACCTGCAGCTGACCAAGACCGGTCCGGACACCGCGCTGCCCTGCGACGTGATCCCCTACACCTTTACGATCACCAACACCGGCTCCAGCCAGCTGACCGGCGTCGTGATCAACGACCCGCTGCCCCAAGGCATGACCACCACCGACGGCCGCAGCAATGTGACCATCGATGTGGGTAACCTCGCCCCGGGCCAGGCCCAGACCTACTCCGTCGACGTGCAGGCCAATGGCGCCGGCTCGTATGAAAACACCGCCACGGCCAACAGCGCCCAAGGTGTGAGCGCGGAAGATGTGATGACCACCGTCGTCAGCGCCCCGCAACTGCAGATCGCCTGCGAAGCCCCGCAAGAACGCTTTATCGGTCGCCCGATCAACGTGACCTTGTCGGTTGGCAATGTGGGTGATGCCGCTGCCCGCGACGCCGTTGTGACCCTGCCGATCCCGGCTGGCGTTACCTTCCAAGGTGCGACCGCTGGCGGCCGTGTCGAAGGCAACCAAGTGGTGTGGAACCTCGCCAATGTCGCCCCGGGCGCCTCCAGCGAGATCACCGCTACCTTCACCGCTTCGCAAGCCGGCACCGTGGCCTTCACCGCCACCACCCAAGGCTTCTGCGCCAACCCGATCTCCACTACCTGCACGACCAACGTGACCGGTATCCCGGCGATCCTGCTTGAGGTGATCGACCTCGACGACCCGGTTGAAGTCGGCTCCAACGTCACCTACGAAATCACCGTGACGAACCAAGGTTCCGCTCCGGGCACGAACGTCCGCGTGACGATCGAACTCGAAGACAGCCAGCGCTTCGTGAACGCCCAAGGCCGCACCACGGTCTCCTCGGCCAATGGCCAGACGATCGTCCTGAATCCGGTGCCCTCGATCGCCCCGGGTGACGAAGCGGTGTGGGAAGTCACTGTCCAAGCCCTCGAAGCCGACGACGTCCGCTTCCAGGTCACGATGGAGAGCGACCAGATCACCCGGATCGTGCGCGAAACCGAAGCGACCAACCAATACTAGTCGCTTCCGGACGCCCGCCGTCCCTTTTGAGAGAAGGCCAGCCGCAAACCGCGGCTGGCCTTTTTTGTCAGTTGCCAGCTGGGCAAAGGGCCTCCAGCCTCCTGCCCATGCAGACTCAAGCAACCTGGGGCGGCCGTTTTTCCAGCGGGCCGGCCGAACTCATGCAGCACTTCAGCGAATCCGTCAGCTTCGACCAGCGGCTGGCGCGGTTCGACATCCAGGGCAGCCAGGCCCACGCGCGGATGCTGGCCCACGTGGGCATCCTCACGACCGATGAGGCCGAGGCGATCGTCGCCGGCCTCGACGAGCTGCGCGAAGAAATCGCCGCCGGTCGCTTCGAGTGGCAGACCGCGCTCGAAGACGTGCACATGAACATCGAGCAGGCCCTGACCCAGCGGGTGCCGGCGGCGGCCAAGCTGCATACGGCCCGCAGCCGCAACGATCAGGTGGCGACCGACATGCGCCTCTGGTTCAAGTGGGCCACGCAGGAGCTGGTGCAAGACGTGCACGCCTTCATGCGCGTGCTGCTCACCCAGGCCGAGGCGCTCCAGCAGGTTTACATCCCCGGTTACACGCACCTGCAGCGTGCTCAGCCGGTGTCGTTTGCCCACCACCTCCTTGCCTATGTCGAGATGCTCGGCCGCGATGCCAAGCGGTTGGAGCGCATCCACGACGACGCCAACTGGTGCCCGCTCGGCTCCGGTGCCATCGCCGGTACGACGCTGCCGATCAACCGCGAGTTCACCGCCCGGGCCTTGGGCTTCGTCGATGCCGACGGTCGCCCTCGCGTCACCCGCAATAGTATGGACGCCGTGAGCGATCGCGACTTGTTCCTCGATTTCGCCCATGCCTGCGGCCTCTGCGGCATCCACCTCTCGCGTCTCTCGGAAGACTTGATCCTCTGGAACAGCGCCGAGTTTGGCTTTGTGTGGCTGCCCGATACCTTTACCACCGGCTCCAGCCTGATGCCACAAAAGAAGAACCCCGACGCTGCCGAGCTGGTGCGGGGCAAGTCTGGTCGCCTGCACGGGCACGTGGCTGCGCTCTACACGATGGTCAAGGGCCTGCCGCTCACCTACAACCGCGACTTGCAGGAAGACAAGCCGCCGGTCTTCGATGCCTTCGATCAGCTCCAGGCCTGCCTGCGCGTGCTGGCTGGCACCGTCGAGGGCATGAAGGCGAAAAAGGCCCGTTGCGATGCCGCCGTGGCCGATGCCGCGCTGCTCGCGACCGACCTCGTCGACTATCTCGTGCGCAAGGGCATCCCCTTCCGCCAGGCGCACCACGTGATCGGTGCCATTGTGGCCAAGGCCGAGGAAAAGAGCGTGGCGATCAACCAGCTCGACGACTCCGACGTGCAGGCCATCCACGAAGCTTTCGAGAGCGACTGGCGCGACGTCTTCAACGTCGAGCGCGCACTGCAGGCCCGTGAGCGGCCCGGTATGCCCGGCCCGAAGCAGGTCGCAGGGCAGATCGCCCAATGGCGCCAGCAGCTGGCATAGACGCTACGATGCTTTAAACAAAAAAATGGGAGCGGGCTTGGTCAGGGCCCGCTCCCATTATTTTCTAGGGGATGGTCTTAGGTTTGTAGTCTGGCCTCGAAAAAGTGGCTCAGGTCATCACGACCGGTTCCTGATTCAGGTCGCGGCGGGGGACGGGCATCAAGGGCTTGCCGCGCAGCCAGCGCACGGAGTTCTTGGTCGCCCACTTGCAGTCTTCGAGGATCACGTAGAGCCCCGGGACAAGCAGCAGGGTGATGAAGGTGGCAAAGAGCACGCCGAAGGCAAGGGAGGTGGCCATCGGGATCAGGAACTGTGCTTGTAGACTACGCTCCAACAGCATCGGTACAAGCCCGAAAAATGTGGTAAGCGACGTTAGTAAGATCGGGCGGAAGCGTTGACCCCCGGCGTCGTGGGCGGCTTGCACCACGTCCTTGCCCTGGCGGCGCTCGTCGTTGACGTAGTCGACCAGCACGAGGCTGTCGTTTACGACCACGCCGATGGCGGCGATGATGCCCATGATCGACATCTGGGTGATGGGCTGAGGCGTGTAGCCGCTGGCGCCCCAGGTGCCGGTGACGAAGTGGCCCCAGATTGCTCCGACGATGCCAAACGGGATCGCGGACATCACGATCAGCGGCTGGAAGTAGGATTTGAAGGGGATCGCGAGCAGCACGTAGATGAGGAAGAGCACGAAGTAGAAGCCCATCTGCAGCGCCTGGTTGGACTCCCGGGTGTCTTTCGCCTCGCCTTCGAGCGAGCTGGAGACGCCGGGGTATTTGGCGAGGATGCCGCGCACGTTGTTTTCGATCTGGGCGTTCAGCGTCGTCATGTTGGCCGAGGTCTTGTCGACGTCGGAGGTCACGTTGATCACGCGCTGGCGGTCGATCCGCGTAATGGAGGAAAAGCCATGGCCGATGTCGGCCTCCGCGACTTCGTCGAAGGGCACTTCGCTGCCGTCGGCGAGGCGGATGCGCAGGTTGTGCAGCGCGGCGAGGCTCTCGCGGTCGGCGCGCGGGTAGCGCACCATCACCTTCACTTCGTCGCGCCCGCGCAGGATGCGCTGGGCTTCGGCGCCGTAGAAGGCTTGGCGCACTTGCCGCCCGAGGTCGTTGGTGGTGATCCCCAGCACTTCGCCGCGTGGCTTGAGCGACAGCTTGATCTCGCGCCGCCCGCTGGTGAACGAGTCGGAGATGTCGTAGAGGTCGGGCAGGGTGGCGAGCATGTCCTTGATCTCCTGCGCCGCCACTTCCATTTCTTCGAAGTCTTCGCCGACGAGCTGGACGTTGATCGGGCGCGAGCTGCCGCCGCCGATTTCGCCGCTCATGCTCAGGGTTTGCACGCCAGGCATCGGCCCCAGCTTCTGGCGCCAGCGGTTGACCATCTCCTGGGTGGTGATGTCGCGGTCTTCGCTCTTGGTCAGCTCGATCTGGATGCGCCCCTGGCTCACGTTGTAGCGCGAGTTCATGGCGATGTTCTTGACCGGGTCGGCATGGCCTTCGGCCATCACGTCGTCGACGACTTTCTCCCACGAGTCCATCAGCTGGTTGAGGCCGGCAATGGTGGTGGGCAGTGCGGTGCCGTCGGGGTATTCGAGCGAGACGTTGATGGTGTCGCTCTGCACGCGGGGGAAGGGCTGATAGCGCATGTGGCCGCCGCGCACCAGGCCGATGGTGATGAGCAGCACGCCGATGAAGGCCGCGCAGGTGGCATAGCGGTGGCGCAGGCAAAAGCTGAGCACCGGTTGGTAAAAGCGGGTGACGAAGTGCTCGAGGCTATCGGCCACCTTGCGCTGGATGCGTGTGAGCAGGCCCAGCTTCTTGCGGTCGCCCGTGCCCACCTTGAGGGTCGAGAGGTGGTAGGGCAGCACCAGCTTGCTCTGGATCAGTGAGAACGCGAGCGTGAGGATCACCACGTATGGGATGGGCCGGAAGCGGTCGCCAGCGGGGCCGGGCAGGAAGAATACGGGCGCGAAGGCCACCATCGTGGTGAGCACGGCGAAGATGATCGGCACCGACACGCGGTGCGAGCCGTGGATGGCGGCGACGATGCGGCCTTCCTTGTCCTTTGGCTTGCGGTGCTGGTACTCGGTAAAGACGCTTTCGCCGACTACGATGGCGTCGTCGACCACGATCCCCAGCACGAGGATGAAGGCGAAGAGCGACACCATGTTGATCGAGAGGTCGACCCACGGCGCGACCATCAGCGTACCGAGGAACGAGACCGGGATGCCGAGCGCGACGTAAAAAGCGAGGGCGGGGCGCAGGAAGAGCGTGAGCACGCACATGACCAGCAGGAGGCCGAGCATGCCGTTGGTCAGCATCATGCTGAGGCGCGCGTTGAGGTAGAACGACGAGTCGCTGAAGATCTCGAGGTGCACGCCGGGCGGGAACTGGTCTTTCTGGTTCTCGATGTAGGCGCGCGTCTTGGAGGCGATGTCGAGCGGGCTCTCGTTGCCGACTTCGAAGACTTCGACGAAGATCGCCGGGTGGCCATTGAAGTAGCTGATGATGTCGTCGTCGGTAAAGCCGTCGCGGATGGTGGCGATCTGGCCCAGCTTGATCGAGGTACCGTCTTCGCGGGTCAAGAGCGTGATGTCGGCAAAGTCGTCGTGGCGGTAGGCCTGGCCGAGGGTGCGCAGGAGCAGCTCGCCGCTGGTTGCCTTGACGGAGCCGCCCGGCACGTCGCGCGAGGCGGCGTTGACCCTGGCGGCGACTTGTTCAAGCGTGAGGCCGTATTTACGCAGGGTCTCTTCGTCGATCTCGATGGCGATCTCGTAGTCGCGAGCGCCTTGAAATTCGATTTGGCTGATGCCGGGGGTGCGCAGGAGGTCGTCGCGCACCTTTTCGGCCACGCGGCGGAGCGATTTCTCGTCCATATCGCCATACACGGCGATTTCGAGCACGTCGCGCGTCCAGATCTGTTCTTCGACGGTGGGGCGCTCGGCGTCGGCCGGGAACGAGCTGATGGCGTCGACGCGGCCTTTGATGTCTTCCTTCAGGCGGTTGAGGTCAAAGCCGTCCGCTGCCTCGACCGAGACGCGCCCGCCGCCTTCCCAGGCCATGGAGTCGATTTCCTTGATGCCCTGCAGGCCCTGAATGGCTTCCTCGACCCGCATCACGAGGCCTTCTTCGGCTTCGGAGGGGGTGGCGCCGGGGTAGGAGAGGTTCACCCGGATGGTGTCGGGCGTCATCTTGGGGAACATCTCCAGATTGAGCGAAGGGATGGCAAAGATGCCGCCCACGATCACGACGAACATCACGAGGTTGGCCGCGACGCCGTTGCGCGTAAACCACTCCATCAGGCCGCTCATGCATCACCTCGCTTTTCCGCCGCAGGTTCGCTCTTGGCGGTGGAGGCTTCAGGCTTGGGGCCGTCGACGGGCGATTCGGCCTCGGCCAGCGGGTCGGGCGTGAGCGGCTGGACGGGCATGCCTTCGAGGAAGTAAATGATCGGGGTGAGGCAGACGCGTTCGCCGGGTTGGAGCCCGCCGGAGATGATGGCGCGCTCGCTGTCCGACCAATAGACGCTGACGTCGCGGGCAGTGAGAGCGTTCTCGGGCTCGATCACGTAGAGCGTGTCCTGGTCGATCAGCGCCTTGCGGGGCACCACGTAGATACCTTGCAGGTAGCGCCCCGCGATGTGGGCTTGCACAAAGGAGCCGATCTTGAGCGGCGGCTGGTCGCCTCCGGGCGAGCCGTAGGGGTCGGGCACGCGGGCGACGGCGTAGGTGAGTCGGGAGCGCATGTCGACCGTGCCTTCGGTGCGGTCGAGGTAGCCGTCCCAGGAGTAGGTCTCGTTGCCGAGGGTCTGGGTCAGCTTCACGCGCGGGGCGGCTTCGGAGTTCTCGTCGTCGCGGTAGGCTTCGGGCAGGTCGAGGTAGCTCAGCTCGAAGGGAGAAAGGGGGAAGCGCACTTCGGCCACGTCGACGGCGTAGATGGAGGCGAGCGTGGTGCTGCCGGAGACGTTTTGGCCGATGTCGACCATCTTGTCGCGGATGCGGCCGGCGTAGGGGGCGCGGACTTTGGTGCGCTCCAGATCGCGCTCGGCCTGCTTTACGCGGGCTTCGGCGGCAGCGACATTGGCACGGGCCATGGCCTGCTGAGGCTCGCGCAAGACGAGTTCGGTAGGGGTGTCGCCTTGGCCGAGGTCGCTCCAGTCCTGCTGCGCCTGCTCGGCCTGGGCGACTTCCTGCGCGAGGGCAAGGCGGGCCTGGGCCAGTTGCGCGCGGGCGTTGGCGAGGGCGGCCTCGTAATCCAGCGGGTCGATCTCCAGCAGCACGTCGCCCGCTTCGAAGAAGCCGCCGGGCTTGAAGCTGGGGCTGATGCGGAGGATCCGACCCGCCACCTCGGAGGTGAGCGAAGTCTCGGTGCGGGCGGTGACGTTGCCCTGCGTATCGACCCACAGCTGCCAGTCTTCCGGCTGCACGGTCACATACTCGACCTGCGGGATCTTCCGGGGTTGCGGGACCGGTGCGACCTCCGGCTTGGAGTTGACCAAATACCAGGCGAAGCCGCCGGTGGCAGCGAGGATGCCGCCGGTCACGAGGACGGCGGAAACGATTTTACTGGCGCGGGACATTGAAAGAGAGGCGTTTAGCGTTCGAGTTGGACGAGCGGGACGGTGGGCATCTGCTCCCACGCGAAGGGCGCGCCGCCAAGCGCCCGATAGAGGTCGAGGCGGTTTTGCAGGCGCGCGTTGCGGACGGTGAGGTAATCGCTGCGGCTGTTGAAGGCGCGCCGTTGGCTTTCCAGCACGGTGATGATGTTGGTGAGGCCGCGCTGGTATTGATCCCAGGCCAGCTCTTCGGCCCGGTCGTTTTCTTCGGCCGCGAGGCGCAGGGCGTCTTCGCGCTCCGAAAGCCATTGTTGGGAGACAAGGGCGGTTTCGACTTCGCGGAAGGCGTTGAGGGCCGCGTCCTGATAAGTGGCGGCGGCGAGGGAAAAGTTGGCGCGCGCAAGGCGTTCGTCTGCCTTCAGGCGACCAGAGTCGAAGATCGGCGCAGTGAGGCCGCTGACGATCGACCATTGCCCGGCATCGTCGCGCAGCCAGCGGTCGAACTCGCTGCTCACGTAGCCGCCGCTGGCGGTGAGGCGCAGGCTGGGCAGGAAGGCTTTTTCGGCCACGCCCACCTCGCGCGCGGCAGACTGGAGCTGCCGGGCGAGCGAGGCCAGGTCGGGCCGACGTTCGAGGATCTGCGCGGGCAGGCCGGCGGGCAGTGCCGGGGGCAGGGTGGGCAGGTCCTTCAGCGTGGAGAGCTCACCGCCGGGGTAGCGCCCCAGCAGGGCTTCGAGGCTGCGGACGATCGTATCGCGCTGGAGGTTGCGCTGGGCCAGCTGGTTGCGGGCGCTGGCGACATTGGCTCGGGCGAGGCGGAGGTCGAGCGCCTCGTTCAGGCCTCGCTCGAAGCGCTGACGGATGATGTTCTGGCCAGCCTGAAAGCTTTGCAGCGTGTCTTCGGCCAGCAGCACCTGCTGGTTGGCCTCGATCAAGTCGAACCACAGTTGGGAGACCTGGAAGGCGATGGAGAGCTGGGCGGCGGCGTAATCGGCCTCTGCGGCCTGGTAGTCGAGGCGGGCGGCGTCGCGGGCGAGGCGCAGGCGACCCCAGAGGTCGACTTCCCAGCTGGCGGTAAGGCCGGCGTCGAAGCGGTTGGTCGTGGCGTTGTTGCCTTGGGCCTGAGCGCCCGCGCCACGGTTGAAGCTGGCGTCGGCATCGAGACTGGGCCAGAGGTTGGCTCCGGCGCGGCGAGCCCGGGCGGCGGCGGCCTCCATGCGAGAGGCGGCGGCCAGAATGTCGCGGTTGTAGCGAAGTGCCTCCTGGATCAGCTCCGCGAGCTGCGGGTCGTGCCATTGCTCCAGCCATTGGAGCTCCACGGGCTGGGCGGGCTCCGTTTCAGGGACTTCCGTGCCGGCCCAGGAGGGTGGGGACGCGGGTGCAAATTCAGCAACATCGGGGGCCGGGCCGATCGAGCAACCGGCGAGCCCCGCGAGGGAAATCAAACAAACAAGTGTGCGAGTGGTGAGCTGAGGCGGAGCGGGAGGCATGTGGGTGGAAGGATCACCGCTGGGTGACTTCCGCCTGATCGTAGACAAAGCCGGCGGCGACAAAGAGCGTCATT
The DNA here is from genome assembly GCA_030673845.1 of Verrucomicrobiota bacterium JB022. Taxonomy (NCBI): domain Bacteria; kingdom Pseudomonadati; phylum Verrucomicrobiota; species Verrucomicrobiota bacterium JB022. Next base: position 119,124 of record JAUTCQ010000013.1, on the reverse strand, counting down.
TGCCGGATAATCGACCGGAACGCCGCCGCGTCCGTCTTGCCTGCGCAGAAGCAGGGCATATCCGGGAGGTGCAGAAGTGTGCCGACCATGGTACTCAGGGCGAAATTGAAGCGGATCAGTAGATCGTCGAATGAGAGGTGCGGGACGGTCTTAGCGAGTTCTGCACCAAAGGTGTCGCAGACCTCGCGAAAACACTCACTCTTTAACGCTTGGAGGAGCTCTGGAGTTTCATGGAAGGCGCGAAAAGCCAATCGAATTGCGGTCAGTTTCGGGCGCCCGTTCTCATCGACAAGGGTTTCCCCCATCGGCTCGAAGAAGGCTTCAAAAATCTGCTGGACGGTGAGGGGCAGGCCGCCGCTGCGCTCGCGGCGTTCCTCCAGGTAGGAAAGGCGCAGGCGGTTGATCGGCTCTACGTGGCGGCGCATCAGCTCCACAAACAGGTCGTGCTTGCTGCCAAAGTGGTAATTGACGGCGGCGACATTCGCTCCTGCGCGGTCGGTTATGTCGCGCACACTCGTGCCGTTAAAGCCGCGCTCCGCAAAGAGGCTCTCCGCCGCCTGCAGAATGTTTTCCTTGGTATCACTGGACATCGTTCAGGGGATAAACGCTCGTTTAGATCAGTATTTCAAACACGCTTACGCTCTCAAAGTTGCGTGCAAATACCCGCACGTCCAGCATTAACGTTGCGAGTATCTGATTTTCTGAGGGTAGAACGCCGGGTGTCTAGAATTTTCCGACTAGAGCGTCCAAATCTCGTTCCGGTGCAAGGCATTGGGTGCCCACGCAGAGCTGGTAGCCTTCCAGATCCTCTACCGTTTGGAGGAAGAGCGGTCGCCAGGGGCGAGTCTCCAGCGCGAGGCGGACGTCTTCCCAATTCACCCCACGGCCAGCCTTGAGCACGGCGATGCCGACGGCGTCCTGCGCCCAGTGGGCCATCGCGTGGCCGACGCCCTGCGGCGCCTGATCGATGAGTCCGGTGTAGCAGACGCGTTGGCGCTCCAGCTCCTGCACGTAGCGGGCGTCGCCGGTGAGCGTGTAGAGTTGGGAGAGGATAGAGACGAGGCCGCTGTTGCCGGCGGGGGTGGCCGTGTCGAACCACTCCTTGGCACGGTGCGGGATGCCTTCGTGGTCGTCGCTGGTGAAGAAGTAGCCGACCGCGTTGGGGTCGCGGAAGTGCTTCAAGATGCTGTTGGTGAGTCGCTTGGCGCGGTAGAGGTAGGTGTCGGCGCTCTCCGTCTCCAGCCACTCGACCTTGCTCGCGACCGCCAGCAGGGCCTCGACTGCGGCCACATAGTCGTCGAGGAAGGCGTTCTGGCGGGCCTCGCCGGCGTAGTTGACCGCGTAGAGGCGGGGGGTGTCGCTGTCCGCGTCGCGCATCTGGTGCTCCCACATCCAATCCACGCCAGCCTTGGCCCAGTTCATCCAATCCCAGCGGCCAAAGGTGAAAGCGGCCTCGGCGAGGGATTTCCAGAGCAGCGCGTTCCACGAGACGAGCACTTTGTCATCGCGCGCCGGGGCGACACGGCTTTGGCGATCTTCCAAAAGCAGGCGACGCGCATTTTCGTACAACTGGCGCTGGTCAAAATCGCGCTCAACTAGGGTCAACTGCGTGGTGCCGTGTTCAAAATTGCCCTCTTCGGTCACACCGTAGGCCCGGCAAAAGTCTTCCGCGTCGACGGTCTGCTTGCGGGGCAAGTTGGCGAGCACGAATTCGATCTGCTGGGGCGTCCACACGTAGTAGCTGCCTTCTTCGCCCCCGCTGTCGGCATCGAGGCTGGCGGCAAAGACGCCCGGCTGCAGCATCATCTCGCGCTCCAGCCACTGGCAGGTCTCGTCGACCACCGCGGCAAAGAGCGGGTTGCGGTAGCGCCGCCAGCCTTCGGTGTAGGCCTGGATGAGCAGCGCGTTGTCGTAGAGCATCTTTTCGAAGTGCGGGATCGTCCAGTAGCGGTCGACGCTGTAGCGACAGAAGCCGCCGCCCACCTGGTCGTAGATGCCGCCGCGCGCCATCGCCTCCAGCGTGTGGGGCACGATCTGGTCGATGGCCTGGCGCAACTGGGGCTGGCGGTCATCGATCGCTGCCGTGTTGCGCATGGAGAAGAGGAACTCGAGCAGGCCCGTGGGCGGGAACTTGGGCGCGCTGCCAAAGCCGCCGTATTCCTTGTCGTAGCCGGGCTGCAGGTGCTGCAGGGCCTCGACCAGCGCGGCGTTTTCAAAGCCGTCGCCGGTGGCGCCCACCGGGTCGTTGGCCAGCTTGAGGTTGCCGATGATGGCGGTGGCGTTTTCTTCGAGATCGGCGCGGTTGCGCTTGAAGTAGTCGGACACGCGCATGAGCAACTGCGGCCACGGCACGATGCCCTGGTTGCGGTCTTCGGGCGGGAAGTAGGTGCCGCCGGCAAACGGGCGACCGTCGGGCAGGCAAAAGACGTTGAGCGGCCAGCCCCCGTGGCCGTTGATCATCTGCACGGCCTCCAGATAAAGGCGGTCGAGGTCGGGCCGCTCCTCGCGGTCCACCTTGATGCACACGAAGTGGCGGTTCATCAGCTCCGCGATGTAGACGCTCTCAAACGACTCGTGTGCCATCACGTGGCACCAGTGGCAGCTGCTGTAGCCGATGGAGACAAGCAGCGGCTTGTTTTCGTTGCGGGCCTTCTCCAGGGCCTCTTCTCCCCACGGGAACCAGTCCACGGGGTTGTCGGCGTGTTGACGGAGGTAAAGGGACTTTTCGTGCGCCAGGCGATTCGGCATGTCTGTACCGTGGCGGAACCCGGCCAGATTGCAAGAATAGGGGAAGGCGAGGTGTGAGGAGGTGCGCCGATGCGGGTTGGCAATCGGCTTGCAATTTTGCAGGAATTGTCGGATACAAGATGGAAAGAACGGGGGCCTTGCGGCCCCCTCTGGCTACCTCAGAACGGCTAAGATCATGAGGATAATGGCCAGAATCAGGATCAGTTCGTACCGATTCACCTGATGTCCTTTCTGTTAATCGGAGGCGTAATTGCCTCCGATTCTTTTATATCCGAAGAATCCCACGGGAAGGACAAGCTCGGAAGCTTACGTTTACGCTGTCCACGGATCACTCTACTCCTATCCGCGTAAATCTGCGTCCATCTGCGGCCGAAGATTCGGCTTCGCTCCCATTCTTGCCAAGCGGGCGCGAGCTTGCATCCTGTTTGCGATGCCGAGGATTGTACAACTACCCGACCATGTGGCCAACCAGATCGCGGCCGGGGAAGTCGTCGAGCGCCCGGTGGCTGTCGTGAAGGAGCTGGTCGAGAATTCGCTGGATGCGGGGGCGACGCGCATCGAGATCGAGTTCCGCCAGGGCGGCAAACGCCTGATCCGCGTGACCGACAATGGTTGCGGCATGGACCCGGAGGACGTGGTCAATTGCCTGGAGCGGCACGCCACGAGCAAGATCCGCAGTGCAGATGATTTGAGCCGGATCGCGAGCTTCGGCTTTCGGGGTGAGGCGTTGCCCAGTATCGCGAGCGTGAGCGATTTCCTGCTGCGCTCGCGCCCGGCCGAGGCCGAGTTGGGCACGGAGGTGAAGGTGACGCGGGGCCGCCGGAGCGCGCCGAGCGGCTGCGGCATGAGTCAGGGCACGCATATCGAGGTGGCGCGGCTGTTTAACGCTGTGCCGGCGCGCCGCAAGTTTTTGAAGACCGACCGCACGGAGGCGGCGCACATCACGCACCTGTGCCGCCTCTTGGCGGTCGCGCACCCGGAGGTGGCCTTTACGTTGATCGAAGACGGGCGGGAGGTGTTTCGCAGTCCGGAGTGCGCGACTTTGCGCGAGCGCGTGCAGGAGATCTACGGCGCGCGCCTGGGGCAAGAGCTGGTCGAGCTGGAGCTGGCGGAGGAGACGCACAACGGCGGCAATTACCGGGTTTGGGGCCTGTTGGGCGAGCCGGGGGTGGGGCGGGCGACCCGGGCCGACATGCTGGCCTACGTCAATCGCCGCCCGGTGGACAGCCGTCTGGTCCAGTACGGGTTGGTCGAGGCCTACCACAGCTATTTGCCGAGCGGGCGTTACCCGGTGGCGTATTTGTTTCTCGACGTGCCGCCGGCGACGGTGGATGTGAACGTGCACCCGGCCAAGCGCGAGGTGCGCTTCCGCGAAGAGGGTTTTTTGCGCCGCTTTATCATGGAGGCGGTGCTGGAGACGCTGCGCAAGGCGGCGCGGCATACCTTGAAGCGAGCTGAGCGGGTGGAGGACTTTGCGCCGGAGCCCGAGCCGATAGAGGATGAGGCCGAGGAAGAGGTGGAAGCCGACGATGTGCCTGCCGCGCAGCCGTTGCCGCCCGCCGAGGAGCCGACGTCGCCCCCCGCCAAAGCGACCGAGACTCCGCCAGCGGCGCCCCCCGAGCCGCCCAAGCCTGCCTTGCGCCCGGCCCCGATCGCCAAAGCCGCGCCGCGTCCGCCAATCCGCGTTGCGCCGTTGCCAAAGAAAGAAACGGCAGCGCCTCAGCCTGCTCCGCCCCGGGCAAGCCCCCCGGTGGCGCGTCCGCTGGCGGCGAAGCCGACCGCTGCCCCGGCCCCGCAGTTGAGCTGGAAGGTGCTGGGGATCGTGCAGGATCGGCTGGCCTGGCTGGAATCGCGGGAGGGTGTGGTGTGCCTCAACCTGCGGGCGGCGCAGGAGCGGGTGACATTTGAGCGGATCGAGGCGCAGGGGGCACAGGCCGAGCAGTCGAGCCAGACTTTACTTTTCCCGCTTTCCTTGGAGCTCTCGCCGCTGGAGGTGGATACGGTGGAGCGGCACCCGGGGTTCTGGGAGGAGCTAGGCTTTACGCTGGAGCCTTTCGGCAAGAATTTTTACCGCGTGTCGAGCATCCCGGGCTGGTTCGAGCCGGAGGCGGCGGTCGATTATCTGCACGATTTGATCGGGCTGGTGCGCGAGCAGGGCGCGCGCTCGTTTCGGGCGGAGGATGCCCGGGCTTCAGCGCATCGGCTGGCGGTCAAGCGGCTGGTGCGGCTCTCCCCTTTGCCGACCGAGGCAGAGGTATTGCCGTTGGCCGAAGCCTTGTTGCGCTGTCGCCAGCCGTTGACCAACCCGGAGGGGCAGCCGACTTTCTTTGAGCTACGCAAGGGCGAGATCGACCAGCGGCTGGGGCTGTAGGAGACGTTATCGGTGCTGAGTAAAGGATTGTTGACCGCGGTAAGAGTAAACTTTCCGCAGTAAAAGCCGAATTTGAAGGAAAAACACTAGTTTCATTTCGAATTCCCTTCTTCTAAGATAACGTAAACCCCATGGTTAAAGCACGTCACCCTCGGCCCTCGTGGATCGGAGCGAGCGTCAGCATCTTCCTGCTGCTGACGTTGGCGACTGCTGCGGCGGTGGGTTGGCTGCTCAACCACGACCGTGCGCACCGCCTGGCGGTGGTGCAGGAACGCCAGTGGGCGGATCTTTCCGCCGGCCTGGTAGCGGTGAGAGGGGCGGGCGAGAGCCTGCTGCGCGACCTCGACTTTCTGATTGTGCAGTTCGAGTTCGAGCACGAACATGAGCACCAGCACAGTCACAACCACGATCATGGGGCAGACCACCTCAACGAGGTGTTGAGTGCTTATTTGAGAGCGAAAGCATCGTTCTTTCGCAGCGCTGCCTTGCTGGATGCCGACGGGGCTTTGATCTCCGGCTACTCCCTTGAGGGCGACTCGCCGGAGTTGATTCTAGCGAAGGCGAAAAAAGGTCTGCCTTGGGATGAGGTGCCGGAATTGGCCCTCGGCGAAGTCTACTACGGGGAATTTTCGCTGGATGGGGACGGGAACCCGGAGGCGTGCTGGATGGTCGCGCGTTGGCAGGATGGGGAAGGCAGGCTGGGCTATCTGCTGCTCGAACATACGTCGGCGCTGCTGCTGGGGGTGCTCAAGCAACAAAACCTGTATCTGCTCAATCACACTCACGGGCGCATCTGGCCGGCACCGGGCCCTTTGGATGCACGGGGGCGGCGTTTGCAGGACCATCTGCCGCCATGGTGGGGCGATCTCCGCGCCAGCGAGCAACGCATGCAGGTGACCGATGAGGCCCTGATCAGCTACTTCCCGATGACGCTGCGGCTCAGCCAGACGATGGAGAGCGAAGACGGTCAGCTGCGGCACCGGTTTGTGGGGCCGTTTCGTTGGGGGCTGTTTGCCTACCACCCAAAAGTCGATGAGATGGTGGGGCTGCGGGGGGTGGCGTGGCCGTACCTGGGCTTTTTGATCGCCGCGTCCTTTATCTACTTTCTGGTCGCCATGATCATTGGGCGCAAATGGGGCCGCCAGCGGGCGCTCCATCAGGCGCAGCAAAAGGACCGGACGTTTCTGTTGGGGCTGATCGACTCCTTACCCTTGCCGGTGTTGTTCAAGGACAGCGAGGGCCGCTTCGTCACCATTAATGCGGCGGCGGCGGAGTTTTATGGCCTGCCGGTGCACCAACTTCTGGGCAAGACGGTGAGCGAGGTTGCCCCCGACCGGAAGGTGGCCCAGGAGATCGAGGCGCACGACCGCGAGTTTCTCGCCAGCGGGCGCGACGAGGATGTGCGGGAAGTGCTTTTTCCTGGGTCCATGGGCCAACGGCGCCTGATGGTCTACAAGACCCGCCTGACGGACCCCGAAACCGGCAAGAGCGGGCTGCTGCTCGCGTTGGTGGACGTGACGGAAGAGCGCCGCCTGCAGGCCCAGCGAGACGAGGTGGTGTCGCGCTACCAGCAGATCGCCGCGCAGATCCCGGGCTTGCTGATCCAGTACCAGCGCCTCGCCAACGGGGTGGAGCAGGTTCTGTTTTGCAGCGAGGCTTCGCAGGTGCTCTTCGAGGCGCGGCCGGAGGAGATTTGCGAAAACGTGCAGCTGTTGTGGGACCGCATTCACCCGGAAGACCGGCAGGCGGTGCGCGAATCGCTGTTGTCTTCGGGGCGCACGCTGCAGGAGTGGTACCGCGAGTTTCGCGTGGTGCATACCAATGGCTGGGAGTGGTGGATCCTGGGCCGGGCGCGCCCGCGTCGCCTGCCCGACGGCAGCGTGATCTGGGACGGCTTTTTCAACGACTTGACGCGCCAGAAGCAGGCCCAGCTGCGGGCCGAGCGCGACCGCGATCTGATCCGCTCGCTCTTCAGCAGCCTGACCGACCACGTATCTTACAAAGACCCGTACGGGAACTACCTCGGCGGCAATCCGGCGTTTGGCCGCTTCGTGGGGCAGCCCCCGGAGTCGCTGATCGGCAAGACCGATGTGGACATCTTCGGGCCGCAGATCGGCGAAACCTGGCTGGAGCTGGACCGCAAGGTGGCGGCCGAGCGGCGGACGCTGCGTAGCGAAGCCATCGTCACGGGCAAGAGTGGGCGCGAGGTGATTCTCGATGTCGTGCGCTCTCCCATTCTCAACCGCAATGGCGAGGTGGCGGGCGTGCTGTGCATCAGCCGCGATGTGACGGAGCGGGTCCAGGCCGAAAACCATGTGCGCGAAGTGACGCAGCGCCTCGACGTAGCCACGCGCGCGGGTGAGATCGGGATCTGGGAGTACGAATACGAGTCGGGCCGGATCGTCTGGAACGACATCATGTACGAGATTTTCGGGGTCGACCGGGCTTCCTTCCCGCTGGACTTCGAGAAGTGGGCGGAGATGATCCATCCGGAGGATTTGGCCGCTGCTATCGAGCGGGCGCGCAATGCCGGGCCGGAGGAAAAGACCATCTCGCTCCAGTCCCGGATCTTCCGCCAGCCGACGGGCGAGGTGCGCTTCCTGCGGGCCGTCTGCCGCCTCTTCCGCAACGAAGAGGGCAAGGTGCGGCGCGTGGTGGGCGCCAACTGGGATGCCACCCTCACGGTCGAGGCGGAGCAGAAGCTGATCCTGGCCCGCGACGATGCGGAGAAGGCCAATCGCGCCAAGAGCGAGTTCCTCGCGGTGATGAGCCACGAGATCCGCACGCCCATGAACGGCGTCATCGGTGCGGCCAGCCTGATGCTGAATACCGATTTGAGCGACCAGCAGCGCGACTACCTGCGCACCATTCAGGTGAGCGGCGACAACCTGCTGGCTATCATCAACGACATCCTCGACTACTCGAAGATCGAGGCGGGCCGGATGGAGCTGGAGGCCAGCGAGTTCGACTTGCAGCAGTGTCTCGAAGATTCGCTCGACCTGTTTGCGGTGGAGGCCGCGCGCAAGGGGCTGGAGCTGGGCGTGCAGGTGGCGCCGGAGGTTTCGGCGCGCTGGGTGGGCGATGTCACCCGCCTGCGGCAGATCCTCGTCAATCTGCTCAGCAACGGCATCAAGTTTACCGACGCGGGGCAGGTGGTCATTTACGTGGCGATGGAGGATGCGGCGACGCTGCATTTCCGGGTCGAAGACTCGGGCATCGGCATCCCGGCAGATCGCATCGACCGTCTCTTCAAGTCGTTCTCGCAGGTAGATGCTTCCAATACGCGCCGCTTTGGGGGCACGGGGCTGGGCCTGGCCATCAGCAAGCGCCTGGCCGAGACGATGGGCGGCACGATGTGGGTGGAATCACGCCCGGGGGCCGGCGCGACGTTCCACTTCACCGTCAAGATCCCGGTGGCGGGGGCGGCGACGATGGGTGCGCAATACGAGGAGCGGGTGCCGAGCAAGGCTTTGCGCACCGCCTGGGTCGTGATGCCCAATGTGGTGATCGGGCGCATGTGGGCCGCTTACCTCGAGCGCTGGGGCCTGCGCACCCGCCTGTTTTCCGATATCAATACTTTGCGGGCCGAGTGGACGATGTCGCCGGAGTGCCTGATCGTGGATGCCAGCGTCTCGTACCTGCTCGACGAGTGGCCGGGTGATTCGCGCCCGGCCCGGGTGCTGATGGCCGCACATGCGCGCGATTCGCACCCGAAGGCCGACGAGATCGTGCGTAAGCCGATCAAGCCGCGCCAGCTCTGGCGAGCGGTTTTCTCTCGCCCGGATGCGGCGCGCGAAGTGGCTGCAGGGGCGGGGTCGGATGGCGTGCCCACTTCCCCCCTGAGCATTCTGGTGGCGGAAGACAACCTCATCAACCAGCGGGTCGTACGCATGATGCTGAGCCGCCTGGGCTACGAGCCGATGGTGGTGGCCAACGGCATCGAGGCGGTCATGGCCTTTCAGGAGGGCTATTTCGACGTCATTTTGATGGACGTGCAGATGCCGGAGATGGACGGGTTGATGGCCACCCGGCACATCCGCACCTTGTCGCAGGACGCCGAGCTGCCCTGGATCATCGCGTTGACCGCAGGGGCGATGGAGGGCGACCGCCAGAACGCGGCGGCGGCGGGCATGAACGACTATCTGGCCAAGCCGATCAAGATCGAGTCGCTCCGGGATGCCCTGCGGCGGGCAATGCAGCACTCGGTGTAGCGACATCGAAGTCGTATGTGGTGGAGATGCGTTTTGCCCGGAGAGCGGGCGGGCGGCGAAACGGACGCTTTTTTTCCGATTCGGTTTTGCTAAATGGCGCCCAATGAGCAATTTCCTCCGAAGGAATCTCTACCGCATAACACTCGAACCTAAGTCGTAATGAGCTCTGCCCAGGCTGAAAAGAACTTTAATTTCAACATCAATACCGACGCGAAAGGGTTGAAGCAGTCGATCCTCAACCACCTCAAGTTTACGCTGGCGCGCGATACCGAAACCGCGACCAAGCGCGACTGGTGGATTGCTACCTGCCACGCGATCCACGACCGGATCCTGGAGCGCTTCAACGCCACCATGCGTACCCACCACGAGGGTAACGCCCGCCGCGTCTACTACCTGAGCCTGGAATACCTGATGGGCCGGATGCTGAACAACAACATCTGGAACAGCGGCCTGCACAAGGCGGTGGAAAAGGCGATGAAGGACCTCGGGCTCGACCTCGAAGAGATCCTCGACGAAGAGCACGACATGGGCCTCGGCAACGGGGGCTTGGGCCGCCTCGCCGCCTGCTTCCTCGACTCGCTCGCCACGCTCAACCTCCCGGCGGTGGGCTACGGTATCTATTACGAGTTTGGCCTTTTCCGCCAGGAGATCATCGGCGGCAAGCAGGTGGAGCGCCCCGACAGCTGGCGCAGCTTTGGCTGCCCCTGGGAGATCCGCCGCCCCGAGTACATGAAGAGCGTGCGCGTCTACGGCCGCGTCGACATGCAGTTCGACGAATTCGGCAACCCGCGCCCGAAGTGGATCGACACGCAGGAGATCATGGGCCTGCCCTACGACATCCCGATCTGCGGCTATGGCGCCGAAACGGTCAACTTCCTCCGCCTCTGGGAGAGCCGTGCCTCGCAGGACTTCAACCTCGATGTGTTCAACGACGGCGGCTACGTGGAGGCCGTGCGTGAGAAGGCGATCGCCGAAACTATTTCCAAGGTCCTTTACCCGAACGACAATTCGGAGAGCGGCAAGGAGCTGCGCCTCGTGCAGCAATACTTCTTCGTCAGCTGCTCGCTGCAAGACGTGATCCGCCGCTGGCGCAAGCACAACAGCGACTGGGCCAAGTTCCACGAGAAGAACACCATCCAGCTCAACGACACGCACCCGGCCGTGGCCGTGGCCGAGCTGATGCGCCTGCTCGTCGACGAAGAGGAAATCGCCTGGGACGAAGCCTGGTCGATTACGCGCAAGGTGTTCAACTACACCAACCACACCCTCATGCCCGAGGCGCTGGAAAAGTGGAGCGTGCCGCTGTTCGAAAAGGTGCTGCCGCGCCACCTGCAAATCATTTACGAGCTGAATCGCCGCTTCCTGGAGGAAGAAGTCGAGGCCAAGTGGCCCGGCAACAACGAGATGAAGCAACGCCTCTCGCTGATCGAGGAAGGCAGCCCCAAGATGATCCGCATGGCCTACCTGTCGGTCATCGGCTCCACCGCCGTCAACGGCGTGGCCGCGCTGCACACCCGCTTGCTGAAGGAAGACCTCTTCAAGGACTTCGACGAGCTCTACCCGGGCAAGCTCCAGAACAAGACCAACGGGATCACCCCGCGTCGCTGGCTGCAGGGCTGCAACCCCGAGCTGTCGTCCCTCATTACCGACAGCATTGGCGACGGCTGGCAGTTCGACCTCGACAAGCTGCGCGGCCTCGACAAATACGCCGACGACAGCTCGTTCCGCGAGCGGTTCATGGAGATCAAGCACCGCAACAAGGAGCACCTCGCCCAGATCATCCTCGATCGCACGGGCGAAAAGGTGGACCCGCATGCGATCTTCGACGTGCAGATCAAGCGCTTGCACGAATACAAGCGCCAGCACCTCAACCTGCTCCACATCCTGCACCTTTACCGCCAGCTGCTGCAAAATCCGGATATGGAGATGCAGCCGCGCGTGTTCCTCTTTGGTGCCAAGGCCGCGCCGGGCTATTACCTGGCCAAGCGCATCATCCACGCGATCAACGCGGTGGGCGCCAAGATCAACCACGACGACCGGATCAAGGGCAAGCTGAAGGTCCTCTTCATGCCCAACTACCGCGTGACGTTGGCCGAGCGCATGATCCCTGCCGCCGACATCTCCGAGCAGATCTCCACCGCAGGCAAGGAAGCCTCCGGTACGGGTAACATGAAGTTTGCCCTCAACGGCGCGCTGACCGTCGGCACCCTCGACGGCGCGAACGTGGAAATCCGCGAAGAAGTGGGCCCGGAAAACATCTTCATCTTCGGCCTCACGGTCGAGGAAGTCGAAGCCCTGCGCGCTCGTGGCTACAACCCGTGGGACGTCTATTACCAGGACGAGGACCTGCGCGCGGTGGTCGACTGGGTGGGCAGCAACTACTGGACCCCCTCCGAGCCGGAAGCGCTCAAGCCGATCAAGGACAGCCTGCTGCAAGGCGGCGACCCCTACCTCGCGCTGGCCGACTTCCGCGCCTACGTGGAGGCGCAGCGCCAGGCCAACGATGCCTACGCCGACAAGAAGCGTTGGGCCCGCATGGCGATCTACAACACCGCCCGCGTCGGCAAGTTCTCTTCCGACCGCACGATCGCACAATACGCCAAGGAGATCTGGAATTTGAACGCCATGCGCGTCAAATAGCTCTAAACGGGTAGTGTCTCCCGCCTGTTTCATGATGTTCAGCCCTCAGCGGCACCGCCTCTGGGGGCTCTTGTGCGCCGTCTTCGCCCTGTGCATTTCTGCCGGGGCGCAACCGGTGCTCGACCCTGCCGCGCGCCAGCTCTCGGACGAGTTGGCGCCGCTGCTCGGGGAGCGGCCCATCCCCTTCAAGGCCGGGGAAGAGCTGCATTACAAGATCGGCTGGGGCATCTTTGCCGTCGGCACGGCCGTGATCAAGACCGAGAAGGCCGAATGGGAGGGCCAGCCCGCGTGGAAATTCACCATGCAGGCCCGTACCAACAGCTTTGCCGACAAGTTTTACAAGGTGCGCAACGAGGCCACTTCCTATACCGATCTGGGGCTGACCCGTAGCCTGCATTACGTCAATTCGCAGCGCGAGGGTGGCAGCGAAAAGGACACGCTTTTCGAGTTCGATTGGGACGAGAACCGCGTGCGCTACCAGAACGTGACCGACGGCACCATCCGCGAATGGATTGCCGTGCCGGACCATATTTACGACGTCATCGGCCTCACCTTCCTGCTCCGCACCCTGCCGCTGGATTTGGGAGCCGAGCTGAGCGCGCCGACCACCAACGGCAAGGAAGTGATGCTCAGTACGGTGGAGGTGACGAAGAAGGAAGAAAAGAAGTTCCGCATCGGCAAATACGATACGGTACTGGTCGAGCCCAATGTAAAGGACCTCGGCGGCGTCTTCAAAAAGAGCGACGGCGCGAGCATCTATTTCTGGTTCTCCGACGACAAACGCCAACTGCCCCTGCGCATGGAAAGCGAAGTGGCGGTCGGCAGCTTCTGGGTCGAGCTGGAAAAAGTCGTGCTGCCGGATGACACGGTGATCGAAAAGGAAACCGATCTCCCGCGCCGGCGACGGTAGGGGGCCTACAGCATCTCCTGCTGCAGCGGGCCGCTGGCGACTTCGCCATTTTGTTCGGTGGGTAGACCGCCGTCTTCAAGCAGGAGGGCCTTGAGGGTTTCCAGTTGCTCGGCGTCGGCGGGCTTTTTGTCTTGGCGCCAGCGGTGGATGCGGGGGAAGCGGAAGGCGATGCCGCTCTTGTGGCGGGTGCTGGCGCGGATGCCTTCAAACGCGATTTCGAACACATGATGCGCTGGCACCGTGCGGACCGGACCGCGTTTGGCGAGCGTGTGCTGCTTCACCCAGCGGTCGACCTCGCGGATCTCGGCGTCGGTCAAGCCGCTGTAGGCCTTGGCCACGGGCACGAGCTCGTCCCCATCCCACGCCGCGAGGGTGTAATCGGTAAAGAGGCTGGCGCGGCGGCCATGGCCGGCTTGTGCGTAAATCATGACCAGATCGGCCGTGTAGGGCGCCACCTTCCACTTCCACCATTGGCCGCGCACGCGCCCAGACTCGTAGGGCGAGTCGAGCCCCTTGAGCATGAAGCCCTCCACCCCGCGCTGCCGGCTCTCCTGCCAACGCTGCTCCAGCGTCTCCCAGTCGGGCGCGTCGACCACTTCGGAGGTCAACAGGCGCTCGCCGGCGTGCAAGCGGCCCACGATGCGCTCCAGCCGGGCGCGACGTTCGCGCAGGGGTAGCGGGCGGATGTCGTCCCCGCCGTCTTCAAGGCAGTCGTAGGCGAGGAAGCTGACCGGGCAGTCGCGCAAGATGCGTTCGGGCAGTTGCTTGCGGCTGATCCGCGTCTGCATGGCGTTGAAGCCCAACGGACGTCCCTCGCGCCAGCAGAGCAGCTCGCCGTCGAGCACGGTGCCGTTGGGCAGGCGCGCTGCCGCCTGGATCACCTCCGGGTAGGCCTCGGTCACGAGTTCGTCGCCGCGAGACCACAGGTAAAGCTGGCCATGGCGCTTGATGAGTTGGGCGCGGATGCCGTCCCACTTCCACTCCACCTGCCACTGCGCGCGCTCACCCAGTTCGGTCGTTGGCTGGTCGGTCGGGCTGGCGAGGTAAAAGGGATACGGGCGCGAGGCGTCTTCATCGGTCTCGCCTTTGGCGATGAGGCGCTGGAAAAACTCGGGCGAGGGCTGCCAGTCGCCCATCAGGCGGTGGGCGACGGTGCCGCGGTCGAGCTCCGCCGCTTCCGCCACGCCCCGGATCACAAGGCTGCGGCTGACTCCCACACGAAAGGCTCCCGTCAGCATCTTGTTGAAGACGAAGAGCTGGCGGCGGTCGAGCTGGGCCCAGGTCTCGCGCAGGAGCTGGAATTGCACGAGGTCGTCCCAGTCGCGCAAGGCCAGCAGGCGCTCTTGCACCACGTCGTGCAGCGGTTCTTCGAGCCCTTCGGGGTGGGCCTCCGGCAGGAGCAGGGCGACGGTTTCCGCGCCGTCACCCACGCGCTCGTAGCACTCGGCGACGAGCCAGTCGGGATAGCCGGAGAGGTCGCTCGTCCACTCGCGCAGGCGGGCGCTCTTCACGAGGGCCGGGAAGCGCTTGCCGATGAGGAACCATAGCGTCCATGCGGCATCCTCCGGCGGCGCGCTCTGGAAGTATTCCCGTAGCGCGCGCACCTTCTCGTTGGTCTTGTTGGAGGCGTCGAGCTCGATGAACAGCTGCGTGAAGCGGCGCATGGGGCAACATTATCGACATTTGCGCCGCCCGCGACCATCCCGGAATGTTTGGGCAGCTTGATCAGCCGCGCGTGCCGAGGATTTGCGCCAGGATGTCGGGCGAGGGCGCTTTGGCCTCCGGCGCGGGCTGTTCAACAGCTTCGATCCAGAAGCGGCGCAGGCCACCCGGGGTTTGCCACGCCACTTCGTCGCCCTCGCCATAGCCGAGCAGCGCCACCCCGATGGGCGCGAGCACGGAGATGCGGTCGCCGCCTTGGGCTTCCGCCGGCATCACAACGGTGTAGGTTTCGCGCTCGTCGGTATCGAGGTCGCGAATACGCACGCGGGAGCCCAGGGTGACGAGCAACGAGGGGATGCTGGCCGGGTCTAGCACGGTCGCGCGGCTGATTTCGGTATGGAGGTTATGCAGGGCCACGCCTTTGTTGCCGGAGGCGATGAGGGCGTTGACGAGCGCCTTGAGGCGGTTGTAGTCGGGACGGCTGAGGTAAATGGGCTTGGTGTTCATGATGGTAAAGTCGTGGGTGGCCGATCAGGCGAGGGACGCCAGTTGCGGGCGGAGGTTGAGGGTGGTGGCGGCGGCATACGGGCGGCTGGCGGAGTGCCAGTGCACGAGGCCTGTGCTGGTGTCGACGACGACGTGGTTGGGGAAGGGAGCGCCCCAGTTGAGGCCGGGGTTGACGCAGAGGGTGGGGCCGAGGCGGGCATACCAGTAGGCGGGCCGGTGCTGGTGGCCGCAGAGCACGAGGGCCGGGCGGCGTTGGTGCAGCTCGATCGCGAGGCGCCGGTCGCCCATATCCCGACCGTGGGCGGGGCGAGAGACCGAGCTGCCTGCCGGTGGGGTGTGGACGAGCCAGATGTCGGCTTCACCGTGCGGCAGGGGCTCGTGGTAGTGGCCGATGAGCAGGCGCAAGTCGCCACAGGGCACAATGGAGGCGTGCGCCCAGAGGTGGACGTCGCCTAGCGCGTGTAGCCAGTCGGCGGGTAGCCAGCGGCTGCGGGCGGAGTCCCAGGGGCGGTCGTGGTTGCCGCTGCAGAGGTAGGTGGGCTGGGTCAGCTCGTGCAGCCATTGGCCCACGCAGTCGACTTGTTTGTGGTGGGGCGCCGGGTGGTTTTGGTCGAGCAGGTCGCCACCGAGGCACAAGAGGTCGTGCTCGGGGGCCTGATCGCGGATCCAGTCAAACCACGGCTGCTGGTAATGCAGGTCCGTAACGAAAAGTATTCTCACTGTAGGGCAGGTGCGGTCTTCCTGCGCCCCTCGCGGAAGTGGTCCGCGTAAGGTGGGGCGCAATCGAGGGTTCCCAGCCGTCGCTTTGCGCCCGCCGAGTAAGGAATCGGTGCGGCGGACGCGGTTTCTGGACGGCTCGAATCGTGGTCAAGCCCGGTGTCCGCTCGGCTCGGTCAGGCGCGATGGGCCTGCAATCCGTTTAGCCGCAAACACCGGGAACGCCTCGGTAGGCGACTCGGTTCAGTTCGCGGTAAATACACCGCCGGATCTGAACGCCCAATGCCATATTACAGTGCTACGATTTCTTCCTACCGTGACCGCTTTGCCCGGTAAGTCAAGCCGCACCGCTCAATCCTGCGCATCGAGGAATTGGTCGAGGAAGGGCTGGTTGGGCTGCGAGACGATGTCGATGCCGTCGTTGGTCAGCTGATAGGGGGCGCTCGCGTGCCAGCCGCTCCAGGGCTCGAAGTAGATCATCCAGTTCTCGCCGTTGCCCACGTAGAGCTGGGCGTGATGGACGCCGTAGGTGGGGGCGTCGACCACCAGGTCGTCCACGTCGCGGATCAGGTAAGGCTGCGCGGCAATGCCATCCAGCGTGCCATAGTCGAGGTAGCCGATCTCGGAGAGCACGAGGGGGCGGGTGGTATAGTCGAGCAGGTAGAGCGCTTCGTTTTGCAGGCGAGAGAGGAAGTTGAGGTAGTTCTGCCGGTCCGCCCGCCAGTAGTGGTGAAAGCTGAGGGCGTCGAGCGCACGGGCTTCCAGGCCGTCGAGGAGGGTGGGGAAGGCACCGCCGGGCGCGCCGTAGACGGTGATGAGGCTGGAGACATCGGCGAAGGCACCGGCGGAGACGTGTTGCGTGGCGGTGGCGGGATCGGTCAGGAGCGCGTCGAGCCAGGCAAAGAAGTCGGCGCGGGCTTCGGCGCGCATGGTGTCGCCAGAGGCATCCCAGAAGAGCGGGGTGATATCGGGCTCGTTGCCAAACTCCCAGGCAGGCACGCTGTGCTGGTAGCGGCGCACGAAAAAGAGAGGGATGCGCAGCGCCTCGTCGTGGGCAAAGAACGAGTAGCCCTGATTGCTGAGGCGGGTCAGGATACGCTCGGCGTCCCACGGCTGCAGGTAGGCGGTGTGGTAAGCCGTGGTATCGAGGGCGGGGATCGTGTCGGCGCCCTCGAAGAGCCAGATGCGCATGCGGGTCGGGTCGGTGGGGCTGATGACGGGGCCGTTGCCAAAGTAGGCCGTGCCGTCGGGCGCGTAAAAGTAAAAGGTCGTCTGGCCGTCGAGCAACTGGTTCTGGCCGTTGAAGATGAGGCCCACCTCATAGCGCACCCATTCGCCGGTGTCGGCCAGGCGGGTGGGGTTGTCGATCAGGAAGTTGGTGCCGGTGGGCCAATCGGTCGCGTAGTGCGTGCGCACGGTCGTTTCGTCGAGCACGGGCAGGCTTACGGTCTGGCCGTTGTCGGTATATGTCACGCTGGGGTGGAATGTGGGAGGCACGACGGTGCCTACTGCCGGGATGCCGCGTTCCAGCATCTGCTCGTAAAACTGGTCCTGGGCGTAGAGGTTGATCGGCTCCACCGAGTCGCGGGGATCGCTGCCGGGGGCGGGATATTGCGCGAGCGAGGGATAGCCCCAGGGGCGGAACGAGCCGGCGTCCATCGCCTCGGAATTACGCGCCAGCTCGTCGATATAGTCGAAAACCGTATACGGCGTGTAGTGCCCCGTGGGGTACCGGTTGCGGTGGACGCCGTCGAGGCTCAGGAAGCCTTCATTGGGCGCGAAGAGGTGGGAATTGGAGCCCCAGCGCCCGCCTTCGGCCAAGGTGTCTTCGTAGGCCTCCACGAGGGCGTCTTTCTCGTGGGCACGGTAGGCGGGGAGGTGCGTGTCGCGGTGGTCGAGCGCCACGAGCGGGATACTGTGCAGCGGCAGTGTGTCCCCGGAATCAGGAATACCATCGGTCGGGTCAAGGTCTTCGGTCGTGGTCTGGCGGACGACGATGCGCAACTGGCCGTCGCTGGCGGGCGGGATGATGCCGGCGTCGAAGTAATAGAGGTCGAGGTGGAAATAGGCGGGCTCCCAGGCCTCGATCTGGCGGCGGCGGACCACCACGTCGTTGATCGCGACCTCGATGAAGGCGTCGCGCCAGTGGTAGACGCCGAGGTCGAGAAAACGGTCGGTGGCGGCGGGATCGCGGGCGAGTCGGAACTTTGCGCCGGGCAAGAGGCCGCCGGGCAGCGTCACCTCCGGGCTGGTGTAGGCGTAGAGCAGGTCGTGATGCAGCAGCCCTGCCCAGAAGCGGTAGGGATCGCTTGCGCTGGTGCCCTGGTGGTCGAGGTAGATCCACTTGAGCTGCGGGTACCACCAGATCCAAGGCCAGAAATCTTCACCCGAGCCCATCCAGCGCATGGTGGCGAGGTCGGGGTGCTGGGAGGCGGTGTAGTCCCTCCAGTCGGAGCTGGGCGGGGTGAGGGCGGCGGAAAGGCCGAGGGTACCGGTGAGGAACAGGCAGAGGCAGGGGCGAAAATACTTCATGGCAAGGGAGATCGACGGGTGGTTGGGCTAACAGTCTGGATATTAGCAACCAACCGCACCGGCCACAAGCCTAACGCGCTAGGCGGCTATCCTCATCTACCCGCCGAAAACCTGCTAGTGTCCTTTTGAGCGAGCCCTTTCGCAGTGGCACCCTTCCAGGGTGCAAACTCTGGTTCGAAACTATCCGGTGGTGTCGGACGCCAAGCGTCCTCAACCACCGGCTATCTTGCTGGCATCCCTCCGGGATGCTGCATCATCCAGCAAGCCAAAGGCTTGCCAGCTCTCAGCGCGGGGTTGAGGTCCGCAGTAGCGGACCGACACTCCGGGATTTCTAAGGATCAAGAATGCACCCCAGATGGGTGCCACTGTGGTGTAAATAAAAGCTCGCGTGTGGTGAATAAGGCTCCGTCTTTGTCCACTCAATAAGCCGCTACAGGCTCTTCAACCCTCGCTGGGCGCGCCGGAGGAAGGTCACTTGCCGCTGGCGCCAGTTGCCCTTGAGGCGGCGCACGTTGCGGATCACTTCCTGAAAGGTCTCCCGGGCTTTTTCGCTCTGGCCGAGCTTGGCCTGCGTTTCGCCGAGGCAGACGCGGGCCTCTTCGCCGGGGTAGACGGTCACGAGCTGCTCCAGCAGAGCGAGCGCCTCCTCATTCCGCTCGGCCAGCATCAGCGCGCGCCCTCGCAACAGCTGGCGCTCCTGCTTTTCGGCGGAGATGCCTTGGTCGGGGATGCGGTCGAGCGTATCGAGCGCACCGGGGCCGTCCTTGGCCGCCAGTTGGGCCCGCACGAGGCCTTCCAGCAGCTCGGCATCGGTCGCGTTGTGGCCGTGCAGGCACTCTTCGCGATAAAGGCGCACGGCTTCTTCCGGCTCGCCGTTGCGGGCGAGGGCATCGGCCAGCAGGGCGTAATTGCGCGGCGTAGGCGTTTCCTCGGCCTGTCGACGCAGAGATTTTACGTCGGATTTGGTCGGCTCGGAGCGATGCGCACTGGCCATGCGCACCTGGTTGTTTTGCGCGCGCATCCCCGGCAATACTTCCACCACGAGGTAGATGATCGCGCCCAGCGGCTGGAAGAAAAAGATGAGCAGGAACCACCACCAGGGTGCGCCATGCCGGAAGGCGTGGTAGAGGGCGTAAACCGTCAGCGCAAGCTGGAGGAAGTAAAGGAGCTCGTACATCGTTTACGGGGTCTAGGCCTCGGCGCGGGGAGTGTCAACCGACTCAGGGCGGGCGGCTTCGGCGGGGGTGTCTTCCTGCAGGCCTTCGCCTTGTGCTTCCCCGACGTAGCGGGTGGGGAAAACGTAGGCGTCTTTGCCCTGCTCGCGCAGGTAGCGGCTGAAGGCGTCGACTTGGCCGTGGGTGACACCGATGCGCTCCGCCCCGGTCGCTTCGACGGCCTTGAGCAGGCCGGGCCAGTCCGCGTGGTCGCTGAGCACGAAGCCGCGGTCGAAGTCGCGATTGCGGCGGGCGGCGCGGGTCATCATCCAGCCACTGGCAAAGGCCCAACTGACGCCGCCGAGCTTGCGGATCAGCCCCACTTCCTGCGCGGCGGAGGAGGTCACGATCAGGCCCCGGCCCTTCAGCTCGGGCACGGATTCCTCGCTCAAGGGCATGGTTGGCGCGAGCTTCACCCCGGCGCGCTCGTACATCGGCAGGTAGGTCTTTACGCTCCCGTGCACGGCAATCGGCCCGAGGGAAGCGTCGAGCCCGGCCAGTAGGCGCTGGCTCTTGCCGAGCGGGTAGGCGGGCAATACGCTGGCGAGGCCCTGCTCCTGATTGCGCCGCCACCAGGCGTGGATCTCGCCAAAGACTTCCTGGGGCTCCGGCCAGCGGTAGATCGGCAGCCCGAAGGTCGATTCGGTGATGAAGGTGTGGCAGCGCACGGGCTCCCACGGGGTGCAGGAGTTGCTGGCGTGCGTCGGGTTGTAGTCTCCACTGACAACCCACACCTCACCTTGGTGCTCGATCCGCACCTGCGCGCTGCCGAGGATATGCCCGGCGGGGTGCAGCGACACCTTGACGCCGTTGATCGTGGTCGAGCCGCCGTAGGGCAGCGTCTCGATCGTGGACTGGCTGCCGCCGACGCGTTCGCGCAGGATTTCGCGGCCCACCTCGGCGCACAGGTAAATGCGGGCACCCCGGCGCGCGTGGTCACTGTGCGCGTGGGTGATCACTGCCCGGTCGACGGGGCGCCATGGGTCGATGTAAAAATCGCCCGCCGCGCAGTAGGGGCCGGACTCGGTGGGTTGCACGAGGGGTGCGCGCTCGCTCATGGTTTTACCAGTGACACGTTTGCGCGCCTGCGCCAAGCATGGCCCCAAAACTTGCATTACGGCCCATCCCGCGCCTTATTGCATAACCCCATGCAGTGGATCATTCTGGCAACGCTCCCGTTTATCTCCGCCCTGATTGGCTGGCTGACCAATCGGCTGGCTATCCATATGCTCTTCAGCCCGCGCGAGGAGAAGCGGCTGCTCGGCATTCGCTACCAGGGCCTGATCCCGCGCCGCCAGCGTGAGATCGCCTCCAAGACGGGCGAAATCGTGGCGACCGAGCTGCTGACCTCCCACACCTTGAAGGCCGAGATCCAGAAGATCGACCTCAACCCCTACCTACGTCAGGCGGCCGACACGTTGATCTACGAGCGCATGGGCCCGCGCCTGAAAAAGATGCCGCTGGTCGGTAGCTTCCTCAACGACAGCATGTTGGGGCAGGTGCACAAGATCGCGCTGGAGGAGATGACGCGGCAAGCGGAGCCGATCAAGGCGCGCTTTGCCAACGAGGCGGAGCAGCACCTCGATGTGCAGCGTCTCGTGCGCGAAAAGGTGGAGGCGTTCGATTTGGGCCAGCTGGAGGCGGTCATCCACCGCTTGGCCGGGCAGGAGTTTCGCCAGATCGAGCTGCTCGGCGGCGTGATCGGCTTTATTGTGGGCCTCGTGCAGCTCGGCCTCATGCTGCTCGCGCAATCGGTGGGGTAGTGGGGTGCCCCCGTATCGCCTTCGCGAACCGCGCACAAAAAAGCCCCGTTGGTTAAAACGGGGCTTCATCAAAGGGATGGTTTTCTCGGGTCTTAAAACGAGAAGGTGCTGGAGACGCCGATGACGTGGAAGCCCGCCCAGTCGTCGCTCTGCACGGCGGTGCGGCCCGACTGATACATGTAGTAGGTGCTGGCCTTGATGTGATCGTTGATCTTGAAGCCGAGCATGACCGGGTAAAAGCGATTGGTCATGAGGCGCTCGGCATTGAAGTCGTAGTAGATCTCGTTGGCGATGCTGACGGAGGTCATCCCGGGGAGCCAGGCGGCCTTGTAGGTCAGCATGGTGCGGTGGCGGAAGCGGTCGAAGGCTTCGTTGCCGGAGCCTTCGCGGCGGCGTGCTTCGTAGCGGTTGCGCAGCTTGAGGGAGAGGCGGTCCGTCAGCTTGAAGGTGGGGTTGAGCTCGAATTCCAGGCGGTAGGTCTCGCGCCAGTCGCCGGGGCGACGCTGGGATTCGATGGTGGGGCTGATGACGAAGGCCCAGGTGTCGTTGAGCTGGTACTCGAATTTTTGCGTCAGGCGAAGGTAGTCGAGCTTCAGCCCATCGGTGTGGCGGTTTTCCAGATTGGTCTGGGTGGAAAAGTCACCGCTTTCCCAGACGTCGAAGGCCCAGGCGGCCCAGTACTGGGTCGGTTCGGCCTTCAAGCAGGCGGCGCTGCCCAGCAGAAGGGCCAGGAGGGTGAGGATGTTGCTGATTCGAGACATGTTCGGAACGTGTTTGTGACAAAAAGGTCGAGGTATAACGCGAAGTGCGCCCTGCAGGCGCAAGAAGGAAGTGGGAAGAAGGAACGGCGCAGCGTGGCGCAAGTGTCGTGCCGGATGGGGCCTGCGGTGGGAGGGAGACAACGTAATGGGTGGATAAAGAAGCCCCGCCCGGGTGGGCGGGGCTATGATTGGTTGCTCTTCTCTATCTCACTCTGTCTCTCTATCTCGCTCTCTTCTGTGAAAAGTCGGGCGTCAGAATTTCAATTTGCTGGAGAGGCCGAGGACGTGGGTGCCATCCCACTCGTTGCTCAGGCCCTGACGCTTGCTTTGATAAAGGTAATATACGGCTGTGGAGATGTTTTCATTAAGCTTAAAAGTGAGGCGAATGGGTGAATATCGGTGGACGATGGGCCGTTCGGCGTCGAAGCTGTAAAACATTTCGTAAGATGCGCTGTAAGAAGTCATTCGGGGCAGCCACGCAGCCTGGTAGGTTACGGTGGCCAACGGGCGGTAGCGGTCGGCCGAGTCTCCCATCTCGCCCTCTTCTCGGCGCAGTTCGTAGCGGTTGCGGAGGGAGAGGCTCAGTTTGTCGCTCAGCTGGAAGGTGGGCGTCACCTCCAGCTCGAGGCGGTAATACTGCTGCCAGCGCCCATCGCGCCGCCAGTTTTCCACGGCCGGGTGGGCTCCGATGCTCCAGGTCTCGTTGAGGGCGTAATTGATCTTCTGGCCGATGTAGAAGAAGCTGAAGTCACCGTCGTCGAAGTGATATTGTTCGAGGGCGGTGGCGGTGGAAAAACCGCCGCTTTGCCATTCCGGGAAGGTCCAGGCGGCCCAGTATTGCGTCTCCTCCGCCCGAAGCTGGGGGGCGGCGATGCTGGCCAGGCCGATGATCAATGCTGTCTTGCGCATGTTACTCTCTTAGAAGGTTTCAATCAGTTCCTGCTGAGAGCGTTCGGTTTGGGATTTAGGAGTTGAAGCTTTTTTGGGTTCGAGGCCGGGTTTGCGGCCGACAAAGAAGCTGGGCTCTTCGTGCCCATAAGCGGAGGGCAGGTCGTCGCCGTCTTCATCGCGAGTGCGGCGTTTGCCGTCGCGTTGGACCATCTTTTGCAGCTCGCCCACGACCAGGAGCATCTGCTGCGAGAGGCTGGAGAGCTCGGTGCTGGCGCTGGCGGTCTCTTCGGCGGTGGCGGCACCGCGTTGGACGGACTGGTCGATCTGCGAGGCGGCGCTGCTGATCTGCTGGATGCCGTGGGCCTGTTCGCGGGATGCGGTGGCCACTTCGTTGGAAAGTCTTACGATCTGGTCCATCTCGCCGCCGAGCTCGCGGAGGAAGGCGTCGAGGCGTTCGCTGGTTTCCATGCCCGTCTTGGCGCTGCGGTGGGAGGCTTCGATCATGCCGCTGCTGGAGCGGGCGGCTTCGGCGCTGCGCTGGGCCAGGTTGCGGACTTCTTCGGCCACGACGGCGAAGCCCCGGCCTGCTTCGCCCGCCCGGGCGGCTTCCACGGCAGCGTTGAGCGCCAGGAGGTTGGTCTGAAAGGCGATTTCGTCGATCGTGCGCATCACGGTGGCCGTCTGGTTGGCGTTGTGGCTGATCTGCTGCATCGCTTCGAGCATGCGGGCCATGACTTCGCTGCCGTGCGTCACCTTTTGGCGGATATCCGTCACGCGGTCGCTGGTCTGCGAGACGTGTTCGGTGTTCATCTGCGTGGTGGCGTTGAGCTCTTCGAGCGAGGCGAGGGTTTCTTCCAGCGCGGCGGCCTGCTCGGCGGCTTCGTCGGCAATGGTGTTGCTGGCGGCGCTGAGCTGCTCGGAGGCGGAATTGACCGACTGACTGCTTTCGTTGAGGTGCGTGATGGAGCTGGTGAGCGCCTTGACGATGCTGCGCGTAGTCTGGATCAGGGCCAGGGCGATGATGAGCACGATGGCGCCGCCGACGGCGTAGAAAATGATCAGCATCTGGTGGGCGTGGGCTTCGTTGGTGGCGCGGGCTACGAGGGCGGCTTCATTCTTCGCCTTCAGTTGCTCATTGGCGGTGGCGATGTAGCCTTCGAAAAAGCCGACCAGCTCGTCGATACTGGCGCGCATGGCGCTAAAGGTTTTGTCGACATGCTCCTGCTGGGCGCGGCGCTGCTCGATGAGGGCCTCGTCGGCTTCGGCATCGGTCTCGGCCAGAATTTGCGCGCTCAGTTGGAGGGACTCGGTCAGCTCGGCCTTCCAGGCAATGTGCTGCTTCTGGACCCGGGCGAACGTTTCGTCCATCTCGGGCGTAAATTCTTCGCTTGCCAGCGTCACCCGCTCAATGACTTGCCCGATGTTCTCGTCGGCTTCGGCGATATATTTCTGGAGGGCTTCTTCGCGATTGGTATGCGCGCCTTTTTGCTGGGCGAGTTCGGCCTGGTAGGCGTCGCGGTCGGCATTGAGCAGCAGCGTGATGGCACCTTCCATGGCAGCCATCTTTGGCAGGTCGCGCTCGACGATGGGGGCGTAGGTCCCTTGAACCAAGTGGCGGGCCTCGTCGATACTATCACGGATAATGTAATGCCCAAGTGCGAGGAGGAGGGCCAGCCCGAGGGTCGAGGCGGCCAGAATGACGAGAAGTTTGCGGGCGATTGTCATGGGGATGTTGGGTTATCCTTTAAAGCGGTTCCCGCCTGTTAACCTTTAAGTAATCTGACCTATGAGATATAACCCCCAATTGTAAAAGAGGTTCTGCTTACGTCGCGACAAACAAAAAAGCGTGGACTGTTGCCAGTCCACGCTTGGTGCAAAAGGAGTTGTGCGCCAGCCTACGGGTTGAGGATCTCGATGATCTTCGCGTGGTGGCGGGGGTGGGCCGCGATGAGGCTGTCGGAGCCGACCGGGTCGTTGCCGTTCCAGTTGGAGACGGCGGCACCGGCGCCACGGATCACGGGCAGGAGCGCGGCCATGTCCCACAGGCTCATCTTGGGGTCGCACATGATGTCGGCGCCACCGCTGGCAAGCAGGGTGTAGCCAAAGCAGTCGCCCCAGCTGCGGAACTGGTCGGTGGAGGCGAGCAGCTTGTTCCAGCCTTCGGTGCTGTGGTGGAGGTAGGGGCGCTTCGGGTCGGTGGTGAGCAGGAAGCAGTTCTTGAGGTCCGGCGTTTCGCGCATCTTCACCGGGCGGTCGTTCATCCAGCACGTCTCGTTGTTACCGATGTAGAGGCGGTTGAGCGCGCAGATGTGGATGACGCCCCAGATGGGTTGCTTGTTCTTGCGCAGGCAGATGAGCGTGCCGAAGTGGGGGGTGCCGGCGGCGAAGGACCGCGTGCCGTCGATCGGGTCGAGCACCCAGGTGTATTCGGCCTCCTCGTTTACGTTGGGGAACTCCTCGCCCACGATGCCGTGGTCGGGGAATTCCTTGCCGATGAGCTCGCGCAAGACCTCTTCGGCCTTCTTGTCGGCGTACGTCACCGGGGTGTTGTCTTCCTTCCACTCGACTTGGAGGTCGGGGTTGAAGAAGAGCGGGTTGATCACCTTGGCGCTCTCGGCGCTGAGGTGCTTGAGGAACGGAATCATGCTGGCTGCGTCCATGAAACGCCGCATCATGCCCATCCGCCCGCACAAGGCAAGGGCGGAGGTGAGGGCATACGAACGCACTACGCTGATTTTCAATGGCTGCAAATGGGCCCGTGGAGGGAAGATTCATGGCGGTTGCTTATTACACAGCCGCAAAACTGGCCCGCTTGTTGATAGGTTGTTTTATCAGGTTGACCAGGGTCTTGGGTTTACATAATTCGCGTGTCGTGAACATGCGTAACCTCTTTTCATTAGCGGCGTTAGCCATCGTCCCGAGCGTTCAGGCGCTCGAGTTTTCGTTTCTCTTTTCAGACACGCTCTCCCAGGCTTTCGGCGCTTTTGACGCCGAGACGCCGGTGACGATTACCATTGCGCTCGACAACGGAGGTACTTCGGTGGAAAGCCAGATCTGGACCCCGGCCGACCTGCAGAGCATCGAGTTCAACATTGGCAATGGCGGCTATGTCGCCACGATTTACACCCCGTTTGGCGGTACCTTCGTTTCCGGGAATACCTTTGAGACCGATGCAGACGGTAACGTCAGCAGCTCGAACTTTTATGGCTACAGCGCTGACTCTACGAACTACACGGTCACGGATGGAGATTCCGTCCAATTCTGGTCCCTCTACGCAGGCTACGATTACCTCTTGACCAGCACCGGCTCGGTCCAGGCCTCCAATTCCCTCGGTGTCACTGACCCAGCCAACTGGAGCCAGGTCGGGGCCGTGCCCGAGCCCTCGACGGTGGCCGCCTTTGCGGGTCTCGGTGCCCTCGGCCTGATCGCCCTGCGCCGCAAGCGCGCGTAGGCCGGGCACGAAAGCCGTTAGCTTTCAGGAGCCTCTCGCAGTTGCCACGGCGGGAGGCTTTTTGCTAAGTTATCCCAGCCACTCAAACCAGAAAGAGCAGCCGTGCCAGTGCTCGCGCGGGACGTTCCCGCCCCCGAGCAGGCGAGGGAAATGGGGTTCGAGCGCTTCGTTGAGGGAAATAAACGTGTTGGGCAGCCGGATACGGATCTTTTCCGGGGCAAAAGCGATGAGCATACCCAACATGTACTGCTCGGAGTAAAACCGGTCCATGATCCCCTGAGGATAGTCGATCGGCCAGAAAATATCATGGACCTGCACTAGGACCCCGGGCCGCAGCCGCGGCAGCACCTCCAGGAAAAACACCTCTACGTCGGAATTCTGGAACACGCGGTGTGAACCGTCGAAAAACAGAATATCGCCCGCATCCAGTCGCTCAATCCACTTCAGGTCGGTTTCTTCTAGCGGCGCACGAATCACTTCATCACAGAGGGCATCGATTTCCGCCCGGGGAAACGGGTCTATTGAGGTAATTCGGGTGTGTGGGCTGTGCTTTTGCCGAGCCGCATGGGCCAAACGGGTGGAATTGCCGGACCCAATCTCCAAATAATTGCGTGGCTTCTGCTGGGCAAGGAAACCATAGAGGCCCATCGCATCCAAAAAGGCCAAAAAGCCGTTATTCCAGGCGAACTGTTGGGGTGCATCCGCTTGGGGCTCCGTCGGGACGCTCAGCAACTCCTGTTCGTAGGCTTGGAAGGAGCGCAACAGCTCAAGGATTTCTCCTCTGACGTCCAGGCAGGCTTGATGAATCTGCGGATGCGGTTTCTCTGGCGTGTAACGCTGGCGGGGTACTACCGGGTAGTCGCCAATGATGATGGGTGCAGGCTGTGACTCGGAGGAGAGAGAAGGGCACATCTTGCCAAACGTGTCGGATCGAGGGCGGGATGAAAAGTCATTTCTCCAGTCATCCTGAGGGGAAGGCGTGGTGCAGCGACAGTCAGTCCTGCAGCAGCTCCTCCGGCACGGCGTAGGTCTCAGGTGCCCGCTCGGACTGCCCGACGGGGGCCAGGTAGGCCTTCATCTTCTCCGGATCGTTGAAGTAGTAGAAGCAGCGTTTCTTCTGCTTATCCCACCGATAGGCAGTGAAGAGTCGCCCCCGGTAAGCGTAGTAAGACACCGAGTAGGCTCTTACCTCGAATCGCTCGTAGTGAAACTCGGGGAGTTGAAGATCAGGCTTGAAGCCCAGCATCGGATGGCATCCGGGCGGTACCACTCACCCGCCCTAAATCACGGGCTGGGCTTAACGCGCTTCACTCATGTAGAGCATGTTTGGTCTAGAGCAAACAGAAATAGGCTCAATGTCTTGACATCAAGACATTATTTGCCATGTTGCTCTCATAAACCTATCACGATTATGGCAGCAGTAACTGGAATCCATCACATCACGGCCATGACGGCTGGCCCGGAAGCGAACGTGCGTGAATACCGCGACTTCTGGGGACTCCGGCTGACGAAGCAGACCGTGAATTTCGACGACCCGGGCACTTACCACCTCTATTATGGGGACTACAAGGCCCTGCCCGGGACGGCTTTGACTTACTTCCCGTGGCCGCATCTGGCCCAGCGCAAGCCCGGCAACCACGAGGCGAGCGCGGTGGCCTACCACGTGTCGCCCGACGCCCTGGACGCTTGGGAAGTCCGCCTGCGTGAGGCCGGTCGCCCGGTGATGCGTGAGGACCGCTTTGGCCAGCCCGTACTCATCAGCCAGGACAACGACGGCTTTACGGTCGAGCTGGTCGGCGCGGTGTCGCCCGATTCGCCGGTCGCCACGTGGCCGCAGTCTTCCATCGCGGAGGCGGAGCAGTTGCGCGGCTTCCACAGCATCACGCTGCGGGTTCCGCGCCCCAGCGCCACCGCTACGGTGCTCACGTCGCTGCTGGGCTTCGAGGCCGGGCCTACCGAGGGGGCGCGCCAACGCTTCTTTGCCAAGGGCCACACGTATGGCCAGTATGTGGACTTGCTGGAAGACCGCACCTCGGCTCCGGCCCGCCCCGGCCGCGGCAGCATCCACCACGTGGCGTTCCGCGTGCCCGATATCGAAACGCACCAGCAAGTCAGCGAGCAAGTGCGCCGCGCCGGTCTGCCGCTCAACGGCCCGATCGACCGCAGCTACTTCACGGCAGGCTACTTCCGCGAGCCCAACGGTATCCTGTTCGAGTTGTCGACCGACGGCCCCGGGTTCACGCTCGACGAGCCGGTCGAAAGCCTGGGCAGCAGCCTCAAGCTGCCGCCGCAATACGAAGCCCACCGCAGCGAGATCGTCCGCGTCTTGCCGCCCATCCCCGCTTTGAAGTCATGAGCCAGCCTACCGAGTATCAACACCTCTTCGAGCGCCCGTCCGTTGCGGGCGCGCCCGTGTGGGTGCTCCTGCACGGCACCGGCGGCGACGCCCACGACCTTGTGCCGGTGGTCGACCGCATCAACCCGGGCGCGGGCCACCTCGCGCTGCAGGGTCCCGTGCTCGAAGGCCCGATGCGTCGCTTCTTCAAGCGCCTGCGTGAGGGCGTCTTCGACCAGGAGAGCCTGCGGGTGGAGACGTCCCGGCTCGACGCCTTCCTCGCCCGCGCAGTGGAAGCTTACCGGCTGCAGGATGTGCCCTTGGTGGGCCTCGGCTTTTCCAACGGTGCCAATCTGCTTGCCAGCTACCTGCTGTCGGGCGGCAAGCACCTGGGCGGTGCCGTGCTGTGGCGACCGATGACGCCTTACCAGCCCGTGGAGACGCGGGTGGGGCAGGCACCGGTGCTCATGCTCTCGGGCACGCACGACGGCATGGCTACGCGCGAGGATGTCGAGGGGCTGGCTCGCCTGCTGGCAGTGGGCGGGGCGGCCGTCGATCATCAGTTCCTTCCGGCGGGGCACAACCTGCTGCACGAGGATTTTGATCGCACCGTGCGTTGGGTGCAGGAGCAAGGTTGGCAAACCCTCTACAATGTATAGCGTAAGGTATGGCCAGCGAATCGACTCCTGATGGTGCCCGTCTTTACATCCTGCTCTGGCGCGCGTTCAAATCCGTCGAAGCGGTGGACCGTGCCAGCATCCAGCAGCTGGGCTTTCGCAACATGTCGGACTTCGCCGTGCTGGAGATCGTCTACCACAAGGGTCCGCAGCCGGTGAATACGATTGGGCGCAAGGTGTTCCTCACCAGCGGCTCGATCACCACTGCCGTGCACCGCCTGGAGCGCGCGGGTCTCGTCACCCGCGTTTCCAGCCCCGACGACCGCCGAGTGGTCTACGTCAACCTCACCGACGAGGGCCGCCGCGTCATCGCCCGTGCCTACGAGGCCCACGCCGCCAAGCTCGACGAGGCCTTCTCCGTGCTCGACGCCAAGGAACGCCTCCAGATGGCCCGCCTCCTCCGCAAAGCCGGCCTGCACGCCGCCGCGATGAACGCCGAGCCGAAGGAGGAGTGAGGGCATAAGAAAGGCGCTGCCCGAGGGGGGAAGCGCCTGTTCCAAAGGACTGGACTGGTATTGCGCCTACTGCCGGCGAAGGCGGCGGAAGGCCACGCAAGCGAAGCCGCCGAGGGCGACGATCAGGGCCATTTCGCTGGGCTCCGGCACGGCAGTATAGTGCAGGTTGAAGACGATCACGTTGGCGGTATTGGTAATCGTGGTGGCATCTGCAGTGGCACCCCAGCGGGCCCAATAGCCATTTTCGACGCTATAGGAGGCCGCGTCGGGCGCGGCGCTACTCGTGTTGCCCCCGGTGTGCCGGATGAGAATCACGAGGTCTCCGCCCTGATAGGTGTAGGGGCTGTCGAAGGAAATCAGCGGGCCCCAGGCGTTCGCTTGACCGTCGTCGGCGCCGGGGAAACTCCCAGCTTCAATCGTCCAGGCGCCGCTGCGGACGACCGAGGGGTTCAGCATATTGTCCGCCACCGTGCTGCTGAAGGCGTTAAGGGGATTGCCCGCTTGGGCAAACGTAATCTCAAAGTCTCCAAAAGTGACGTCGCTGCCCGGCAGGTTCGAGGTAAACGCGCCGTTGGTACGCATGGAGAGCCCGGTGATCGCGGTGCCGATGGGCAGGTTGATCAGGTGAGAAGCTGCGTACTGGGCCTGGTAGGTCCGCCCCGTATTGGCGAAGAGCCCGAATGTGGCATCAGCCTCGGTGTCGGTAAACTCGGGAGGAATCACGGCCTCGACGTTTGTGACTGCCTGGGTGGAGTGAGCAGCGATCGAGAGAAGCAGGACGGCTGCGAAGCGGGTGAGATTAAAGGATGCCATCGAATTAAGAAGTGTTCGGAGGAGAACAGAGTGCCGGCCTCTGCCGGCTAGTAGTATCGTCATCCCGCAAAGCGCTGTCGAAGTCAAAGCTGTTGTGGCGGTTGGCAACTGATTAGCCTCGCCGCCTGCCCACTTTCAAAGCTTTTGACAATGCGTTGCCGGGAAGCCAGCGTCGGCGGGTGGATACGAGCCGACAAAAGCAGGTGACCGCCCGAGTGATCCTTGGGGGCTTATTGCTGCTCGCGACCGTGCTCGGGCTGCTACTGGGGCCGACTCACCTTTCGCTGGGCGAGATCGTGCGGGCTTTGTTGGGGCAGGCCGAAGGGCCGACCCACGCCATTGTGTGGAGCCTGCGAGTGCCGCGCGTGCTGCTGGGTGCCCTCGTCGGTGCGGCGTTGGCGGTGTCGGGGGCCTCGCTGCAGGGGCTCTTTCGCAACCCCTTGGCCGATCCGGCGCTGATTGGCGTCTCCAGCGGCTCGGCCGTCGGTGCGGTGGTGGCCATTGTGATCGGCTCCAACCTGCTTTGGCCGGCGTGGCTGGAGGCCTGGCTGCTGCCGCTCGCGGCCCTGATCGGCGGGCTGGCGGTCACTTGGCTGATCTATCGACTGGCGCGGGGCAGCGTGGAGAGCCGCATCCTGACCATCCTGCTGGTGGGGCTCGCGCTGAATGCCCTCGCCGCCGCGCTGGTGGGCCTGATGCTCTACCTCGCGAGCGATGCCCAGCTCCGCCGCTACAATTTCTGGACCCTCGGCAGCCTCGAAGCCTCCACGTGGGACCGCTGCCTCGTGCTGACGCTGATCGTGGTGCCGGGGCTGGTGCTGATGCCGCGCCTGGCCCGCTCGCTCAACGCGTTGTTGTTGGGCGAGGCGGCGGCCTATCACCTTGGTGTTTCGGTGGAGCGGGTACGGCGCTTTGTGATTTTTGGCTGCGCGTGGATGGTGGCCGGTGCGGTCGCAGCCTCGGGCATGATCGCGTTTATCGGCCTCGTAGTGCCCCACATGGTGCGGTTGTTGATGGGGCCCGATCACCGCCAGCTGCTGCCGTGGTCGGCGGTGGGGGGCGCGGGCGTGCTCGTGCTGGCCGATGTGGTCGCACGCATGGTCGATCCCCCTCGCGTCTTGCCGATCGGCCTGCTCACGGCCTTGGTGGGCGCGCCCTTTTTCCTCTGGCTGGTTTGGCGCGACCAGCGTTGGCGGGAGGGCCAGGCATGAGTTTGCGCGCGGAAGACGTGGGCGTGAGAGCGGGCGGGTGTTTCCTCATCCGCCACGTGTCGCTGGAGGTGCGCCGGGGCGAGCTGCTGGCGATCATGGGGCCCAACGGTGCGGGCAAGAGCACGTTGCTCAACGCGCTATCCGGCTCGTTGCCGGCGGCGGAGGGGCGGGTGCTCTTCGAGGGCAAGCCGCTCCCGGACTGGGGCGCGGATGCCTTGGCGCGTCAACGTGCCGTGCTCGCCCAGGCGGTGGAGCTGCATTTCCCCTTCAACGTGCGCGAGGTGGTGGCGCTGGGCCGCTTGCCGCATGGGCAGGCCGAGCGCGAGAGCATCGACGAGGCGTTGCAACTGGTGGGGCTGACGGGACTCGCCAAGCGTTCCTACCTCACCTTGAGCGGGGGCGAGCGCCAACGGGTGCACCTGGCGCGGGCTCTTGCGCAAGTGTGGCCGACGGAAAGCGCGACCGGCTTGCGGGTATTGCTGCTCGACGAGCCGACCAACAACCTCGATCCGCACCACCAGCACGACATCTTGACGCTGGCCCGACGCTGGGCGGAAGAAGGCGCCGCCGTCGCCGCAATCCTGCACGACTGGAACCTCGCGCTGCGCTTCGCCCACCGGGCGGTGATCCTGCAACGCGGGGAAGTTGCGGTGCCGCCTTCACCCGTGGCCGAAGCATTGACCGCCGACAACCTCGAGCGCGTCTTCGGCCTGCGTCTGCAAGCCCTTCGCGGCGAATCCGGCGAGACCTGGATCGCCCCGCGGGCGTAGGTGGGATTTGTAAGAAGATTCTCTCACAAAGGACACCAAGGCACAAAGATCAATTTTTCGGTCTCTCTCTGCGTACCTCTGCGTCTTTGCGGGAGAATCCCTATCGTCCCTCCTCTCTACGTCAGCCGGTGCTCCAGTTGGCGGATGAGTTCTTCGAGGAAGCTGGTGTCGGCTTCCCAGGCGGTGCAGTGTTCGAGGGCTTCGCGGGTGAGGTCGGCCGCGCGGGTGCGGCTGGCTTCGAGGCCGTGGAGGCGTACGTAGGTGTTCTTCTCGTTTTCCACGTCGGCTCCAGTCGTCTTGCCCAGCGTTTCGGGGTTGCTGGTGGCGTCGAGGATGTCGTCGACGATCTGGAAGACGAGGCCGAGGTTGCGCCCGATGGCGTCGGCGTGGGTGTCGGCCACTACGGGAGCGTCGGTGCAGGCGAGGCCCATGCGCAGGGCGGCGCGGAGCAGGGCGGCGGTCTTGTTGAGGTGGATGTAGTCCAGCTCATCGGGGCCGATCTCTTGCTGTTCGGCGAGGGTGTCGAGCACTTGACCGCCGATCAGGCGGCGGCTGTCTCCTGCTTCGCCCAGCAGGCGTACGAGGCGCAGGCCCACTTCCGGCGCGTCCGCATAGGCGCGGGCGAGGATCGAAAAGGCCTCGGTCAGGAGGGCGTCGCCGGCAAGCACTGCCGTGGCTTCATCGAACTGCACGTGGGCGGAGGGGCGGCCGCGACGCAGGTCGCTGTCGTCCATGCACGGCAAGTCGTCGTGGATGAGGGTGTAGGTGTGGAGCAGCTCGATCGCGACGGCGGCGGCCTTGGGGTCGACGCGCTGGGGGTAGAGCTCCGCGCAGGCGAGCACCAGCACCGGGCGCAGGCGTTTGCCTCCGGCATCCACCGAATAGCGCATGGCCTCGTGCAGGCGGGCGGGTTGGGTGGAGGCGGCGGGCAGCCACGCATCGAGGGCGGCTTCCACTTGTTGGCGATAAGCCTCGTGTCGCTGGGCGAATTCCATTGTGGCGGAAAGACTCATGACGTAGTAGGTTACTTGCAATGGCGCAGTTGGAAAGTCTCAGTCAAAGCATCCTGAGGGATCGCGAGTTAAGGGGCAAGTGGTTGCTGGGCGGCCTGCTTTTGTCTCTACCTTTGCTCAACCTGCTCGTGCTCGGCTATTGGCTGCGCTACCTGCGGCGCCAGGCAGTCGGGCGAGGCCCCATGCTGCCCGCGTGGCAGGGCTGGGAAGAGCTGCTGGTCGATTCGGTGCGGATGCTGGGGATCAAGCTGGCGTTCGGCGTGTTGCCGGTGCTGGTCGGCGGCCTGCTGTCGCTGCTGCTGGCCGGTTTGTTCCACCTGTTGATGCTCGACTTGCTGGCGTGGACGATCGCCTGGGTGCCGGCCATGGCGGCGCTGGCTATTTCGCCGGTGCTCTTCCTCGCTGCCGCCTATGCCTTTGTGCGCACGGGCGACGACTGGCGCGTGCTGCTGCAGACCCACGTGATTCTGGGCCTCGTGCAGCGCAGCGTGCCAAAGCTGATCGCGCCGACGCTGGCCTTCTGGGGCTTGGCGGCGCTGGGCTGGCCCCTGTTGGGCTTTCTCATTTTCCTTGGCTTTAGCATCTTGATCTCGTACTACTTCCACGTATTTTCGCAGGTTTGGGAATAACCGTTCTCGACATGCCTACCTACGAATACGTCTGCCAAACATGTGACCGTGAATACGAAGTCTTCCAACGGATGTCGGAAGACGCTCACACCACTTGCAACTGTGGCCGCGCCGAGCCGGTGAAGCGCAAGATCGGCACCGGGGCTGGAATCATCTTCAAGGGCGGCGGTTTCTACGAGACCGACTTCAAGGCCAAGAAGGGGAGCTCCGGCACCGAGAGCAAGTCGAGCGACAGCGGCTCCAGCGCCAAAAAGGCCGATAACGCGCCCAAGAGCGCCGATTAACCGTTTCGCCCCCTCCCTGCCATGCCGCGTCGCAAAGAACCCGAACTTACCAACCCACCCGTTTGGCGGGTCGTCACCGGCGCGCTTCTGCTCCTGCTGATCGGCAGCGGCTTCGGCTTTTACCGCCTCGCGCAAGAGCCCGTGGTGGTGGCCAAAGACCGGGGCGAGCTGGAGGAGATCGAGCCGGGCACGGCCTATTACGTGCGCGGCAGCGATGCGGGGGGCGAAAACTGGACCGAGAAGCGGTCGATCCTCGCGCGTTCCGAGGCGGCGGCGATGGACCTCACGCCGGGCGACCTCAACCGCTGGAGCGACCGCTATCTCCGCGCCGTCTCGACGGCAGAGGGAGAAGGCAAGGTGTTGGGCGTGCTCGATCTTTCCTTCCAGGCGTCGCAGCCCAATTTCAGCGTGCTGGAAAACGGGCAGCTCCAGATCGCGGTGCCGCTGGAGTTCCCGGGCCTTGCGCCCGAGCGCACCTACTATTACGTCGCCCGCGGTCGTTTTTATCGCGACGGCAATAGCGACGACATCTACTTCGGCGTCGAGCAAAGCCAGCTTAACGCCGCGCCGCTCGCCCTGACGGGCCCCTTGCAGCAGTCGATTTTCAAAGGCGTGCTCAAGCCGTTCGTCGCCTCCCCCGAAGGGCAGGAAGTCGCAGGTTTCTGGCCCCAGTTCAACGGCGTCGAGATCGACGGCCCCGCCGAAAAGCTGAAGTTCCTCCTGGCCCGCTAGGAGGCCGCGGCCGCTCTGGCACCCCATGCGGGGTGCATAGGCTTCATGCTGCGGATCCGGAAGTCGCCTGCGGCGACATCACGGCTAGCGGCTGGCATCCTGCGGATGCTTGGGGTCCGAGGGAGAAAGGTAGCTCGTCGACCTGCTGCAAACGGTGTTTTTTGCCTCTGTGAACGCTGCTGGATGGCACCCGTCAGGGTGTAAGCGATCTAGCCGGATGTCGAGCGGAGCGAAGACTTCCGGGATACGTTGCCCCTAGGACTGCACCCTTTGGGTGCCAGCAGGCTCGAAGCCCCGTTTCACCCTACACCAGCAACGCCAACTGCCCTTGGACGGCGGCGATGCGCTCGGGCTGGAGGTCGATGGGCTCGACGGGGTAGGCCCGTTTGCGGCGGATGTGCCAGTAGTGCCCGTCTTCCTGGGCCCGCAAGACGCGTTTGCGCTCCAGTTGCAGGGCGAGCAGGTATTTGAGGGTCGCGCGCTCTTCCTCGCCTGCTTCGGAAATGGGCATCTCGTCGTCTTCCAGCCCGGCCAGCAGCTCCGGCTCGCCGCAGAGGGCGAGGAACAAATCTTCGGTGCCCTGCAGGAGCTGGCGACGCTGTTGGGAAGCTTCGCCCGGGTCGCGCACGACATGCGTCCAGCGGCAGAGCACTTCGCCCAGCGGTGCGGCCTGGTTGGCGGCATCGGGCAGCACGTCCCAACGTTCCAACTCGCCTCCCGCGCCGCGTACCAGTAGGCACACGCGACGGTCGCCCGGGCGGAAGGGCTGTTGCGTCACGGCGCAGTGGCGGGCGGCGGTTTTTAAGGAGACGTCCACGAATTTTACGGTTTACGGAAGAAAAACAGGAGCGCAGTGTAGCGCGTAAGCTCTCGGTTTGGCAATCTTACCCTGTCATGGCAATCGGTCGACTCATCACCATCGGCGACGTGCACGGCTGCGCGGAACAGCTCGCGGAGCTGTTGGCGTGGCTCCGGCCGGGGGCAGACGACCGCGTGATCTTTGTGGGCGACCTCGTGAACAAGGGCCCCAAAAGCGCCTGGGTGATCGACATGGCGCTGGAGTTGAAGGCCGAATGTGTGTTGGGCAACCACGAGCTGCGCCTGCTCCGCTTCCGTGAATCCGGCGACCCCACGGCACTGAAGGACTACGACCGGGTGACGCTGCGGCAGCTCAAGCCTCATCATTGGGATTACATGGCCCAGATGCCGCTGACCCTGACTGAGCCGGCCTTCAACAGCATCATCGTGCACGGGGGCTTTTTGCCGCAGCCGCACTGGACCCAGCAAGGGGCCGACATCGTGACGAAAATCCAGGTGATCGACCACGACGGGCGCCCGGCCAAGCGCCAGGAGTGCCCCCGCGGCCACGCCTGGGCCAACGAGTGGACCGGGCCGGAATTCGTGATCTACGGGCACACGCCACGCCCGGCCCCGCTCGTCAAATGCGGCTCGATCTGCATCGACACCGGGGCGGTGACGGGCGGGCGCCTGACGGCCTTTGTGTGGCCCGAGGGCGCAGTCTACCAGGTGCGGGACCACCGGCACTTCCACCACCAGTATTTTCCGGAACACCCGGCCGAAAAACCTGCGCCCGCGCTCTCCATTGTGGGCGCAGGCATCAAACCGCCCCGTACGTCATGATCGAAGACACTCCCGAACAACCGCGCGTCGCCCTGCTCCTGCTCGACTTGCAGGACGGCTTCCTCAAGGCGATCCCCAACCGCGACGAAGTCGTCCAGCGCTGCCTCTTTGCCGCGCGCGCCGCCAAGCTGCTCGACATCCCCGTGCTCGCGACCGAGCAGGCGCCCGAGAAGCTGGGCGCGACGTTGCCGGAGCTGCTCGAATGCGTGGACGACGATTGCGTTTTTGCCAAGACGGCCTTCTCCGCCTTCGGGGCCGACGGGCTGGAAGAAACGCTGGAAGACCTGGGCGTGGAAGTCCTCTTCGTCGCCGGGATCGAGACGCCGATCTGCGTCTACCAGACCGTCGTCGACGCCCTGCGCCGCGAGATCGACGTGACGCTGCTGACCGATGCCATTGGGGCCCGCCGCGCACAAGATGCCCGTGACGTGTGCGACCTGCTTTCGCGCATCGAAGGCGTTAGCCTGCTGCCGAGCGAGACGGTGTTTTACAGCCTGCTGCATTCGGCCGAACACCCGCAGTTTCGTGCGTTTACGAAACTGGTGAAAGGCTAAGGGAGTCGTCCGATTAGTTGAGGAAGCGGGCGAGACGTGTAAGGTGAAGCGCCGGGGGCCGTCCCTGCAATTCCTGCTCGTCTCGCCGCTGAATTGAGTCAGGCTCGTTGCCCGTCGTCTCTGAACCGCGCGTCCGCCATGTCCGAAGGTGAAGTCATCATGACCCCCAACGAGGTCAGCCCCTACACGATGGAGGAGCTGATGGCCTGGCCGTCGGATGACCTGGGGCGGCTTGATCACCTGCGCCTGGCCGAGACCTCCGCCCACACCATCGCCAGCGTCCTCGACCGCCTGGAGGTGGACGAGCGCCGCGTGGTGCTCCGCCAGCTCAATAACGAGCGCGCCGCCCACGTCCTCTCCGAGATGGACGAGGAAAACGCGGCCGAAGTGCTCAGCGCGATGCGCGAACTGCGCGCGGTGAAGGTGCTCGATAGCTTCGACGCTGACGACGCCGCCGACGTGGTGGCCGAGCTGGAAGACGAAGACCGCGAGCGCCTGCTGGCCAAGATCGAGAGCGGTTGGCGCGAGACGATTGAGCGCCTGCTCGAATACGACCCCGATACGGCGGGCGGCCTGATGACGACCGAGGTCGCGACCGTCTTCGATGTGATGAGCATCGACGCGACGATCGAGCGTATCCGGGGCTACGCCGAGCAGTTTGAGGACCTGCACTACGTCTACGTGGTCGACCGCAAGCGCCACCTGATGGGTATCGTGTCGCTGCGCCGCATCATCCAGGCGCGCCCCACCCAGAAGGTGCGCGACATCATGAAGACGGACATCCGGGGCATCGTGAAGCCGGAGACCGACCAGGAAGACGTCGCCCGGCTGATGGCCGAATATAATTTGCCCGACATCGCGGTGGTGGACGACGAGAACCACCTGCTGGGCGTCATCACGCACGACGACATCCTCGACGTTGTGTACGAGGAGGCTACCGAAGACATCCAGAAGCTGGCCGGTGCGGGTGGTGACGAGAGCCTGACCGACAAGGTGGCCTACTCGGTCAAGCGCCGTATTCCGTGGCTGCACGTCAACCTCGCCACCGCTTTCATGGCCTCCGCCGTGGTCATGGCCTTCAACGACCAGATCAGCGCCATGCCGGTGCTGGCGGCCTTCATGCCCATCGTGGCGGGGATCGGCGGCAACTCCGGTCAGCAGGCGCTCGCGGTGGCCATCCGGAGCATGGCGATCGGCGAGATTCACGATGCGGAGAAGCGCGTCATTCTCTTCAAGCAGCTCAGCATCGGGCTGATCAACGGCCTCGCAGTCGGCTGCGTCGCGGCGGTTATCGCGTATTTCATCACGGGAGAGCCCATGTTGTCGCTCGTCATCCTGATGGCGATGATCGCCAACATGGCCATCGCCGGTGTCTCGGGCGCTTTCATCCCTCTCGCGCTGCGCGCTCTGAAGCGCGACCCGGCCCAAAGCAGCTCCATCTTCCTCACCGCGCTGACGGATACGGGCGGCTTCCTGATCTTCCTCGCCCTCGGTAGCTGGCTCTTGCTGTAGAAGAAAAGATTCTCAACAGAAGAACACAAAGGCACGAAGGAGATGACTGTATTCTATTTTCATTACTTCGCGCTCTTTGTGTTCTTCTGTTTATCCTTTTCCTTGTCAGGATAGGCGGAAATTCCTGAAGGTGGGGCATGTTTACCGTCGCGCAACTGAAGAGCGCTCCCAAGGAACAAAAGACCACGTTCGAGGCGGTGTTGCTCGTGCGTAAGCTCGCCATGAAAAAGGCGCGCAACAACAGCCAGTTCCTGACCGTGGAATTGGGCGACAAGACCGGGCTGTTCCACACGGTGTGCTTCGAGAACTCGGCCAACTTCGAGTTGTTCAACGCCATCGGCGAGGGCCAGGTGGTGCGCGTGACGGGCAATACCGACTATTACCAGAACCGCTTCTCGCCCACGCTGCAGACCATTGCCGTGGTGCCGGAGGAAGAGGTGATCAAGTGGTCCGAAAGCCTCGTGGAGAGCGCGCCGGAAGACCTCGACGACCTCTGGAACGAGTTGCACGGCTTTATCAAGAGCATCGAGCACAAAGAGTTGCGCGAGACGGTGCAGGTGGCGATCGACGACCTGGGCGAGACCTTCAAGGGCATGCCGGGCGCGATTGCGATGCACCACGCCTACCGTGGCGGCCTGATGGAGCACACGGTGCGCATGGCCCGCGCGGCCAAGGTACTGCTGCCGCTCTACCCGGAAGTTCCGGCCGATCTGGCGCTCTCGGGCATCATCCTGCACGACATCGGCAAGGCGCTGGAATACACGGGACCTTGGGCCACCCGCAAGACCCGCGAAGGCACGCTCAACGGCCACGTGGTGCTGGGCTACCGCCTTGCCCGTCGCGCCGCGATCCGCGCCAAGCTCTCGGCCG
The DNA here is from genome assembly GCA_030673845.1 of Verrucomicrobiota bacterium JB022. Taxonomy (NCBI): domain Bacteria; kingdom Pseudomonadati; phylum Verrucomicrobiota; species Verrucomicrobiota bacterium JB022. Next base: position 79,250 of record JAUTCQ010000013.1, on the reverse strand, counting down.
ACCTGACCGAGCGTCTGGAGCACATCATCCTCAGCCACCAGGGCGAACCGGAGTGGGGCGCTGCCGTGCGCGCTGCGACGCCCGAAGCCGTCTTCGTCAGCATGGTCGACAACCTCGACGCGAAGATGGGCATGGTCCAGCACAGCCTGCGTGCGACCGCGCAGGAAGAGGAATTCTCCGAATACGTGCCCGGCCTGATGAGCCCCCTGCTCACCCGCCCGTCCGAGCTTTCCCTGCCGCCCGTGCAGGAGGAAGTGGCCGAAAACGAAGAGCTCTGGCCCGTCAATCCTCCCGGCCTCAAGCTCGATTAGGCGGGCCCTGGGCGGAGTAAATTGGCTTCACCACAAAAAGCACAGAAGGCACAAGATTCTGTGCTCAAGCTTCCTTCAAATTTTGGGTGAAGCCGATGGGCGCGCGCACTTCCAGCCCTTTCCAGGCTCTCTTTTTCTGTGTTTTTTCTGTGCCTTTTGTGGTTAAAAAGTCTTACCGCTTTTTTGTAGCCGCGAGCAGCGCCTGCAGGTCAGCCGCGTAGTCCTGCATCGTGCGGATGTGGCGTTGGGCGGCTTCGCGTGCCAGGCGCGGGTGCAGCTCGGGCTCGGTCAAGAGCCGGCGCAACCCGGCGGTGACGCTCTCGGTATTGGGCTCGACGATCAGGCAGCCGCCGTCGTGGACGAAGTCGTTCAGGCCTCCGCAGGCGGTAGTGACGGCTGGCTTGCCGTAGTCGAGGCTTTCCAGCACCGGCAGGCCGAAGCCTTCCAGGTGCGACGGAAAAACGGTGGCCCAGCAGGCGCGGTAACGTTCGGCCAAGGCAGCGGCATCGAGCCCACCTTCCCACACGAGCGGATGCCCCGCTTCCTGCAGCGTCTTGACCTGTGCCACCACCGGCTTGCCCGTAACCGCGTGTGGCATCCCGACAAGGTGCACGGAGAACCGCTGCCCCTCTTGCCAGAGCGTTTCGGCGGCTTTGAGCAAGGCTTCGTGATTCTTGCGCGTCTCCAGCGTGGCTACCATCAGCAGCGTAGGCACGGCCGGGCGTTCGCCGGTGGGCACAAGCGGACGCTGGTCGGGCGCGCGACGCAGGCCCAAGGGCACCGCGTGGACGGTCGGGGTGTTGCGCAGGTCGAGGCGGGCCCAGCATTCGCGCAGCTCTTCGGCGGAGGCTTCGGAGACCGCGGCCACGGCGTCGAATTGGGCTAGATCGCGCAGGTATTCGGGGAAGCGCTTGGTCGTCTCCGGCATGCCCAGCTCGGGGTGGCGGAAGGCGATGGCGTCGTGAAAGACGGCGACGCACGGCCCGGCGATGCGCTCAAAAAGCGGCGCGAGTCGCGGGCCCACGTCTTGCCCGAAAAACTCCGGCACCAGCAGCCCGGTGTAGCGACCGGCGGGGGGTAATACGAAGCGCTTGCCGCGCAGGTTGGCGAGGGTCTTGCCGCGGATGCGTTGCCAGGTGCTCCAGTGGGGCCGCTTGCGCTTTACTTTCTGCAGTTGGTCGACCGTCTGCAGGTGCTTGCGCTCGCGTGCATCGAGGCTGCGCCATTCGTGGGCAAAGCGGTCGTAGACGATGGGATCGGCGTCGGGCAGGGCGGCAGTCACCCCGCGCGCGACCTGTTGGATGCCGGTCTGCGCGCGCGAATGGGCCGAGTGGGTCAGGTCGATCGCCAACATCACTGTAAGGGGTAGCAGCCCTGGACGGCCTCGGTCAACCGGCGGATCATGGCCGGGTGGGCAGTGGTGGGCAGGCGGGCGAGCTGCCGTTCAGCCAGCCCCAGCGCCCACTTCTCCGGGTAAGCGATCTTGCCGTAGTTGGCGGCTTCCTGGCGGAAGTCGCGCATGCCTTGGGCGAAGGATTCGGCGGTGTGGTGCGTTTCGAGATAGGCCCGGCCAGCTTCGCCAATCTGGCGGTAGTGCTCGGGGTGCTCGATCAGGCGGGTGAAGTGGCGGTGCAGCTCGGCCTGCTCGTCCTTGGGGTCGACAAACGCGACGACCGAATCCGGCAGCGTGGCGTAAAAGGCGGTGCGGGTGACGAGGGCCGGGCGGGCGTGGTCCCACACGCGCAGGAGTGTGCCCGAGGCCTCGCCCATGGAGGGCCAGCGCAGGTTGAGGATCAGGTCGGCCCCGTCGAGCTCTTCGCGCAGCTCGGCTTCGCTGAGGAAGCCCTTGAGCGTCACTTGTTGGGCGAGCCCCATCTCGTGGAGGCGGCGCGGCAGTTGATCGGCATCCGGGTATTCGCCGGCGATGGTCAGCTCCAGGCGGTCGCGCTGGGGGAAGGTGGCGAGGGCTTCGAGCACCTGCGCCAGTCGCCGGTTGGGCGAGTGGAGAAAGCCGAAGAGCAGGAGGCGGCGGCGGGCGTAGTCCTGCGGGGGCTCCACGCGGTGCAGCTTGTCCTTGGGCCAATAGGGCAGGGGTGCGGCCCAGACGGGCGCGCGGGTCGACTCGGCCACACGGTCGAAGTTGGTGGGGTTGTGCACCACCACGCCCCAAGCACCGGCGGTCAGCCACTCAAACATCGGGTAACGCTGCACGATTTCGTCGACCGGGCGCTTGCCGTCCAGGCTCTCTTTGGCCTCCTTGGCCGCGAGCGGGCCGGCGTGGCGGCGGATCAGCTGCAGGTAGGTGCCCTGCCCGGGGCCGTGCCCTTCGAGGCAGTAAAAGCGCAAGAGGTCGTGCACCGCCAGGTCGTGCAACACGAGTACGCCGGGCTGGCGCTGCGAGACTTCCACGATCTGCCGGTGGAAGCGCCCATCGTTGCCGACTTGGTAGACGTTGGGCGACTGGTAGTTGAGTTGGGGCCACGGCAGGTCCAGCCCGTGGAACTGGCGGACTTCCGCGCCGGGCAGCAGGTTGGCGTCGGCCGGCAGGTCGGACCAGAGGGCCACGGGGCCGCCTTCGAGCAGGGAGGGCAGGACGCGCGCGGTGTAGTTGGCGATGTCCGTCCGGTGCGCGGGCAGGGGCGAGAACCAGTTGAGCGGGGTCGTCATGCCAGCAGCTTGGAAATGACGTGGGGCCAGTTGATATTGAGGTCGAGGTAGGTCTGGTGCGCCTTTTGCCCCGCTTCGGCCGCCCAGGCCTTCTCGCGCCACAAGTAGTCCATGCCTTGTGCCAGGCTCTCCGGCGTCGGGTCGGCGACCCAGCCGTTTTCGCGGTGGCGCACAAACTCGAGCGGCCCGCCACTGTCGGTGCAGGTAATCACCGGCTTGTGCGAAAGGCAGGCTTCGAGCGTGATGTAGCCATAATCCTCATCCACCGGGGTAAAAAGCACGCCCCGGCAGCGCGCATAGCCCTCGAGCATCGCCTCATCGGTCACGCGGCCATGCCACACGATGCGGTCGCTCACGCGGCAGCGCTCGGCCAGCTCGATCAGTTGTTGCATGATCTCGGGGCCTTCGGGCGCACCGGCAAAGTGGACCTTTACGGGCTCTTTGGTGTGTGCGAGCGCCTTGACCACGAGGCTCTGGCGCTTGAGGGCGTTGAGGCGGCTGGGGAAGTAAAGGAAGTCTTCGGCCTCGCGGTGGTAAAACTTGTCCGCGCCGCGCGGGGGGTGGTAGAGGGGCTCGGCCTCGCGTTGGCAAAAGCGCTGGAGCCGGTCGGCCACGTTTTTGCTGTTGGCGTACAGGCCGCGAGCCTCGTTCAGCAAGTGATCTTCGGTCGTGCGGATGGCTTCACACACTTCGCGGCCATGTGGGAAGTGCGCGAGGTCGCAATCGTCGAGGCCCCAGAGGTCGAAGGCGCTGCGGTACTGGTGCAGCACCCAGAGCGTCTTGTGCGGGTGCTGGATGTGGTAGGCCGGGAACTTGAGGCCGATCACGCGGTCGATCCGGTCGCCGCAGCTTTCGCTGAGGTCGAGCAAGCGACACGCGAGCAGGTGGTCCATGATCTGTTCGGGCGGATACCACTTGAAGGGGATGGCGACGATCTCGGCCTGGTGGCCGGCCTCACGCAGGGCTTGCAACAGCGATTCGGCGTGGATCTCGGCACCGCCGCGCACAAAAGGCACTTGGGTCGTAGCAATAGCGATACGCATGGGGAGAGAGTCAGCTCAATTGGTCGATCCAGCGCAACAGGTCGTGGATCTCGGTGGTGGCGGCACGCAGGGCTCGGTTGTACTGCTGCTGCGGGCGGCGCCAGCGCACCGTTTGATGGGGGGAAGTGGCGAGTTCGGAGACGCGGGGAGGGAGTTCGCGGGGCTTGAAGCCCTGAAAGCTCTCGGTGTCGGAGCGGCTGAGGCGCAGCTCGGCCATGCGCAGAGCCCGCTCGCGCACCCGCACCACGAGGCGCCCGAGGTGGAAGTTGATCGTCTCCTGATCTCGTTGAATCCGGCGGCGGATCCAGTGCTGGCCAGTCCCGACCGCATTCATGTGCAGGACCTGCTGGGCCTGTTGGCGGAGCGTGTCGAGATCGTCGCGGCTAGTCAGACGGCGGCGGGCGAGCGGGGGCAGCGCACCCTCCATCTGCTCCAGCGTATGCAGCTCCAGCAGTAGGGTGGAGGCGAGGTGCCGGTTGATGCGGCCTTGTGGGCGGCCGATGCGGGCCAGTGGCCCCAGCTTCGCACCATCCTGAATGGCAGCGTGCAGGCCCTGCAGCTCTGCGCTGAGGTCGCGCCACAGGTCGCCCTCCACGCGCTGGGGTATCAGGGTAAGGTGGATCCAGCCCATTTCCTGGCTTTCCCAGCCCAGGTGGCGATACATGAGGGGTTCCAGCTCCGTGCTACGGGGCAGGGGCCGTGCCGGTCGGTGAAGCATTGCAGGCAGGTTTTACGAACGCGTCTTTTTTTGCCAGCTAAATTCCAGCGGCCCGAGACGTAAGATGACGCGCCGATTGTCAAGACGCTGCTCCAGTGCGCCCAGGCGTTCCCGCTGCTCCTGCACAACTTGTTCGATCGCTACCCGCTGGTGATAGACGCTCGCCTCGGCCTTGTCTGCAATGTCGCCCCGCAGGGTGTCCACCGCTCGCTGCACGGTATCGTGGTCTTCGCGCAAGATCTGGTGGCGCAGGTCTTCTGCCTTGCGGGCGAATTCCTGGATGAGGCTTGCTTGCTGCTCGGCTGCAATGGCTCGTAAAAGCTCTTCCGTGCGGTAATATCCATCTCCGGCTTTGTCGGAAATTTCCTTGGCCAGGAAGTCGCGCACCCGCAGCAGGGCATCGTGATCTTCGTGGCGGACGACGTGACGCAGGTCTTCCGCCTTTGCGTAAAGCTCCTTCAACAGCTGTTGCTGGTGGGCCTCGCTTTGCTCCTGCAGCAAGGCTTCGAGCTTCTGCAGGCGTTCCGACTGGTGGAAAAGGGTGGCCTCGGCCTTGTCGGCGATCTCCTTCGCGAGGAACGACTGGGCGCGCTCAACAGCGCCGTGGTCCTCGTGCTGGATAGCATAGCGCAGGTCCTCGGTCTTCTGGTGCAGCTCCTTGAGGATTTCGCTGCCATTGAAGCCATCCAGCCGGGTGATGATCTGGCGAGTCTCCCACTGCTGGAGCACGAGGTATTGGGCCATCTCGAGCGCGAGGCCAAGGGCGCCTTCGGCAGGAGTGCGGCCAGCGCGCAGGTAGTGGTTCTTGACCTCGTTGAGCTTCAGGGCGTGGTGCTGCTGGGCGGCAGTTACGCTGTTGGCCCATTCGCCCGACTTGTTTTCGCGCCAGTGGTAATAGGCGCGTACCTCCGGCAATACCCCGATCTCGTAGTGCAGGAGGAAGCGGAGGTTGAAGTCGAGATCGCCTGCCACGTCAAACTCCGGGCGATAATCGCCGAGGTTTTCCAACACGGCCCGGCGGTAGAGGAAAGCGATGGGGGGGAAGGGGTTTTCGTAACCGACGCGGAAGAGGTTCACCTCTTTTAGCGGCAGGTAGGGCTCGCGGCGCGTCTCGCTCGCGGTGCCGTCCGGGTCTACGTGCTCCCACACGCGTTCGGTTTGGACGACTACGCCTTGGTAGCGGCTGTCGGCTCCCTTTCGGTCGAGAAAAGCGACCGTGTCTTGCAGGAAGTCCGGATGCCAGGCGTCGTCGTCGTCGTGGATGGCGAGAAATTCGCTCTGGCTGGCCCTGATGCCCGTGTTGGCCGCCGGTTGCATGCCTTTGGAGGCCTCGTGGTGGATCACCTGCAGCCGACCGTCGTAGCGTGCGCGGTAGGGTTCGAGAAAGGCATCCAGCGCGGCGGCGTCTCCACCGTCGTTGACGATGACGTGCTGCCACTCGCGCAGACTTTGGCCCAGCAGGGATTCGATGGCACGCTTCAGCAGGGGCAGGCGGTCACGCGTGCGGGTGATGATGGCGACACGGGCATTCATGGGAGGCTGTTGGGACAGAGCCACATAGCCACAGGGTGATAAAATTGACAACGCGATTTGCGCAAAAGGCCAGACTTGCCCCCGCCACCCCGGCCCCGCCAAGATGCGATCATGCACGTGTGCTTTGTCAGCCGGGAATACCCGCCGAACCCCATGGGCGGTATCGGGACCTACGTCATGAACATGACGCATCTGCTCGCCGAGGCGGGGCATACCGTGACGGTGCTGACCCAGTGGTGCGCGGAGGCGCCGACCAAGGGGCTCGACCAGCCCGCGCTCTCCCACGAGGGTCGATTGCGGGTGCACTACCTGCCGCTGGTGGACGCCAACTGGGCGCTCTACCCGGAGGCGTGGTGTGCGGAGACCGAAGCCTTGGCGTCGCGCGATTTGATCGCGACTTTTGCCTGGGTGGTGGCGGAAGCGCTCGACCAACTCGTCGCACAAGAGCCGATTCAGGTGGTCGAGGCACCCGAGTACGAGGCCCCGGGGCTCATCTGGCAACTGCGCCGCCTCACGTATCCGCACGATCACCCGGCGCGGCGGATCCCGGTGATCACGCACCTCCACTCGCCCAGCCACTCGATCTTTACCCACAACGACGACGTGCTCGACAACCATTGGGTCGAGGCGCGTCGCACACATGAGCACGAGGCGATTGCGCTCGCCGACGCCGTGCTCTCGCCCAGCCGCTTTTTGGCCGAGCAGGTGGCGCAATGGACTCGCCTGACTCGCCAGCGCCTGATCGTGATCCCTTACCCGGTGGGGCCGCTCCTGGAGGTGCCGGGCGACGCCGTGGTGGTGCCGGGGCGCTGCCTCCACGTGGGCCGCGTCGAGCCGCGCAAGGGGGTGTTTGAGTACGTGGAGGCGGCTTGCCGCGTCGCGCGCGATTTCCCGGAGGCGCGTTTCCGCTTTGTCGGTGGCCCGCACGTGCGCCTGGGCCGCGAAGGGGATGGCGAGACGGCCGAGTTGCTGCGGCGCCTGATCCCGGCGGAGTTGCAGGACCGCTTCGAATGGGTGGGCAAGGTGCCGCGTGCGGAGCTGGGTCGCGAATACGCCTCGGCTCAGGTCTGCGTCGTCCCCTCGCGCTGGGACAACTTCCCGAATACCTGCGTGGAGGCGATGGAGGCGGGCCGCCCGGTGCTGGCGAGCGATCAGGGCGGGCAGGCCGAGATGGTGCTGCCGGGGATTACGGGCTGGATTGCGCCGGGAGGCCCTGGAGCGGTCGGTCGAGCCCAGCTGGTCGATAGCCTGGAGCAGGCGCTACGGGAGGCCTTGGCCACGCCTTTGCCAGTGGCGGAGGCGATGGGAGCGGCGGCACGTCGCCGGATCGACGACTTTTGCGACGACGCCGCCGTGGTGCGTGCGCACGAAGATTTTTACGCCACGCTCTGGCAGGCGGCGGAACAGGCCCCGGCGGTCGAGCCGTTGACGGTTGAGGTGCGGCGCGACGCCGGTCTGGCTCTCCTCGATGCGGCCGACGTGATCGGCTGGCTGCCGGAGGGTGTCGAACTGGCGGAAGAGGCGCTGTTGCGCGTCGGCCGGTTCTTTGCGGCGCGCCCGGATGTCGGGTTTGCTACCGTCTGGCGCGAAGGGGGCGACGGCAAGCTGCAGGTGGCCCACCGCGTGGAAGCGGCCAGCCTCGTCCATCCTGCGCAATACCCGGAGTACTGGTTTATCCGACGCTCTGCGTGGGAGAATCTGCCAACCCCGCCGCGCGCGGGCCATTACCTCGACGACCGCCTGCGCGACGTCTGCCTGTGCCTGCTGGAGGCCGGTTGGCAAGGTGCGCAGATTCCGTTGCCGCTGGTGCGCAATGCCGGGGCGCCGCTCGATCTGCCGGTGGCGGGGCGTTTCGGCTTTGGCTCGCGCGAAGACTCTGCCCGTAGCGTGCGGCTCGCCCACCAGGGCGTCATCCGCGAGCACCTCGAGCTGTTTCTGCACGATGGCAGGCGCGAGCGTCCATAAGCCTTACGCCTCCGCCTCGATCACGGCGTCCGAGACTTTCGGCTCGAAGAGGAAGTCGACGAGGCAGGTGGGGTGGGGGTCGCGCTCCGCCACCACCTGGAAGGCCAGGGCGTCGACGATGCGGTGCAGGTAGGTGGTCTCTTCCTCCACGTAGCCTTCGACGCCTGCATTGGTGAAGTAGACGCCGTGGTTGAGCAGCGCGGTGAAGTGAAATTCGACCGTCTTGACGGTGCCCGCAGGGGCGAATTCGAGCCGCTGGAGGTTGGGGAAGCTGCGGCAGCCGCCGAGTTCGCGCCCTTCCTTGGTCTTGATCAGCATGGCGAAGTTCACGTTGCGCGCGTCTTCGGTAAACTCGACGTCGTAGGCAAAGGTGTATTCGCCGCGTCGTTTGATCAGGTTGACTTCGTTGCCGTCTCGGTCGAGCAGGCGGGGGCGGAGAATGCGGGCACCGCGCGAGGGGTAGACCTGCTGGCTTTTGCTCACAAGGCCGGTATCCTGGGTTACGTCCGTGACGAGATCCTTGGGGCCTTCTTCTTCCCGGCGGAGGTTGTCGCGCTTGATCGCTTCGATCAGCTGCGGGCGGGAGGAGTGGGGGCTGTGGATCAGCTTTTCGTAGTATTCGGTTACGATCTTGGCGGGGCCTTCGCAGAGCTTTTCGCCGTGGTAGAGCATCACCGCGCGGTCGCAAAGGTTGAGCACGGCCGAGATGTCGTGCGAGACGAAGAGGATCGTCATGCCCTTTTTGCGCAGTTGCTCGATGCGGCTGAAGCACTTGCGCTGGAAGGCGGCGTCGCCCACCGAAAGTGCCTCGTCGACGATCAGCACATCGGGCTCCACGAGCACCTGCACGGCAAAGGCGAGGCGCATGAGCATGCCCGAGGAATAGGTGCGCACCGGCTGGTCGATAAAGCCCCCGATATCGGCAAACTCTTCGACTTCGCGGAAGCGGGTGCGGACTTCCTTTTTGTTCAGGCCGAGGATCGAGGCGTTGAGGTAGACGTTTTCGCGCCCGGTGAAGTCGGGGTCGAAACCTGAGCCCAGCTCCAGCAGCGCAGCGATACGGCCTGATGTCTCGACCGTGCCTTCGCTCGGCTGCAGGATGCCGCAGATGATCTGCAACAGGGTGCTCTTGCCGGAGCCATTGGGGCCGAGGATGCCGATGCACTCGCCGGGGCGCAACTCGAGGTCGAACTCGCGCAGGGCGGTAAACTGCGGCTTGAGGTGCTGCCCGCGCAGCCGGTCACGCGTCCAGTGGGCCAGACGGCGGATCGGCTGACGATGGGAGGCGGCGGTGGCCTGCGCGATGTCGTAGCGCTTGGAAACGCCGCGCAGGCGGATGCGGCACTCTTCGGATGCCGGTAAGGGCTCGGACATGATCAGGCGCGTTGCCAGTTGACGGCTGGCTCCCGGGGGCCGGTGTATTCTTCGGCCTCGACGATGAAGACGGCGAGCCCGCCGAAGTAGCCGTAGGGCGTTTTCGAGATGGTGTCGCAGGCGTGGGTGTAATGATCGACCTGGCGGGTCCAGTCATTGACCAGGCGCTGGATGGCGGCGGCGACGGGCGGGTGGTAGGCATCGTGGAAGCAGATGATGCCGCCTTTGGCCATCAGGGGCTCGAGCGCCATGCCGTCGCGGTAGACGCCTTCCTCACAGTGGTCGCCGTCGACAAAGGCAAAGTGGAAGGGGGTGGGGATGCCTTTGAGCGCATCGGGGCTGTAACCCGTAATGAGGTCGACCGGGCGACCGGAGCGGCAGACGTCTTCAGCCGTAGGCGTCCATTGCGGCTCCGGGTCGATGCAGTAGAGCTCGTCGCAGGCGCGGCGCATCACATGCATCGTGGTGCCCTTCCAGGTCCCGATCTCGACCCCACGGATGTAGTCGAAATTGAGGGACTGCAGCATACCCCAGAGGAAAACACGCTCGGTCGGCTGGATCAGGCCGTGGGCGGCATCGAGCAGGATGCCGGGCATGGTCTTCTTCGGGCTGTCGGGGGCCACCGTGGCGGAGGCAGTCACCGGCAAGTCAAACGTGTTGCGCTCTATACGGGTATCTTCTGGATTCACGATAAATCTGGGGGCTTGAGAGAAGGGGGGAAATCTGTAATCTGCTGTAATTGGCGTGTCAACGCAAGCTCTCAGCCACCCTCAGTCGACCCACCGTTCCGTATCGGAGGCCACGGTTGTACACGTGTGCCCACCTGCCGAGGTGACGCGTGAGCTGGAGGCTTGGCGCCATTTGGCGGAGCAGCGGGGCGAGGTCTGGCACGAATGGTTGCCGGGCGAGCGTGGCAGCTGGCGGGGCGTCAGCCGGTGGCGCCAACGCCTGGCCAACCTCGCCGAAAGCCTGCGCGGCCCCCGGATCTGGATTTTTCACGACGGCTGGGGCGCGGATTTGCTGCCTCCGGCGGGCGAAGACGACTGGCGCGTGGCTTTGTTGCATGCCCCCTACCCGCAGCTGCGCTTCATCGGCGATTACCTTGCGCGCTACGTCCACGCCTTTGTGTTGCCCGACGAGGCGACCAAGGCCCAGTTGCGGCAGGCGATCCGCTGGTTGCCAGAGCGGCTTTTGCATGTGCAGGCGCTGCCGCTGGTCTGGCGGCCCACCGGCCCGGTGGAAGAGGCCGCCGCGCCGTCGCAAGACGTGATGGGCTTCAACGGCTGGGTCCGACGCCCGCAGCAACGGGTGGAGCGCCTGCTGGTGCTCGTGCGCCTCTTGCGGGAAGCAGGCTGGGCAGGCCGCTTTGAGGTCCTTGGCCAGGGGCCGGACGTGGAGTGGCTGGAGAAGCAGGCGCGCAAGCAGGGGGTGGATTTGCAGATCGTGCCGCCGCCGGCTCGGGATTTTGCCCCCGAAGCGTTGGCCCATTGGCGCTATGCCTGGAGCGTGAGCAGTTTTGAAGCGACGCCGCTGGCCCGCCTGGAAGCCTGGGCGGCGGGTGTCATCCCCATCTACCCGGAAGAGGCGGAGACGCCCCATTCGCCCGCGCTGGCCGATTGCCGCTACCCCTACCACGAGATGGAGGCGGCGGTGCAGGTGTGGCAGGCGCTGGAGCAGCGTTCCGGCTTTGCCTGGCAAGGCCTTGCTGCGGCAGGGCAAGACGTGCTGTGGGAGCACATGGCCGCAGTGCACCAATGGCCGCAGACGCTCGAAGGGATCCTGGGCCAGCGCAAAGCCAACCTCGCGCGCCCGCCCGTGGTCGGTTGGTGGCCGCAAATGCTCTACCAGCAGCGCTACCGCCAACGTCTTTGGGGGCGAGTGGGGGCCTGATCTTTCATGTTTTCCGGCCACAAAAAAGCGGAGCCTTGAGGCTCCGCTTGAAAGTGTGCACGTCATTCCTATCGGCCCGGGGGCGTGTAGCCCGGAGGCCTGCTGACCGGCGGCATCAAACCGCCACTGGGAAGAGGCGGGACGCCAGGAGGGAGGTTGGTATTGCCATTATTCCCGGTATTTCCGTTGTTACCCGAATCGGTCGGCTCACCCGTGGGCGAGTCGCCGGGGTAGCCGCCCGGCGCATCTCCGGGATCATTTGAGCCCACGTTGTCGATCATCTCTTGCGAAGGCGGCTCGGGTACGTAGCTGGGCGGGGGAGGCGGGGTAAAATTGGGCGGGAGCGAGGTTGGGGGGCTGGTCGGGGCAGGTGGGATCACGCGACGCCGGGAAACGCCGCCACTGGAGTCGGCCATGCCGCCGCCACCGCTGCCGGGCCCAAAGCTGCTGCTGCCGTTGCCGTTGATGCCATTGCTTCCGTTGCTGCTGCTATTACCTCCGAACCCGCCGCTGGAGCTGTCTGCGCTGGCGACGTTGCGACTGCGCACGATGTTGTTGCGCTCGGCTACGCGGGCGGCGGCCAATGGGTCGGGCGCGGCACCGGTGGCGTTGGCAATCTTGGCCAAGGCCAGGTGCTGCCCGTTCACGTCGACTTCATACTGCTTTTCGTTGAAGTGGGTGACGCGGAAGGCGGCGCTTTGGTCGTTCATCTTCACCCAAGAGGAGCTGCGATCCAGCTTGTTGTAGATGAGAAAGTAGTGCTCGCCGTTGAGCTCGTAAACGCCTTGGAATTCGAGCTGCGTATTGTTGGCGGCGGGAGCTGGCGCCGTGCGAGTCTCGCTATCGCTCGGCGGTTGGTAGCCGTAGGGGAGGAACGGCGAGTTTTCCGTCAGGTTGCTGGCGGTAAGAGAACCGGCAGCAAGCAGACAGAGCCCCCAAAGAGAGATGTTCAGAGTGCGTGGCATCATCGGGCTTCGATTAGTTAGACCCCATGGGGCGGCCAAAGTTGCAGCATGACGGGACTCGGTCGGAAAACAGAGCCTGGACGTTGCGCGCCCAGCTGAACTGCTCCCGGACCCAGTCGGGCCCTGCTGACCCGAGACGATGACGCAAGGAAGCGTCTTGCGTCAAGCGTTCGAGGGCGGCGGCGAGGGCGTTTGTACTGCCAGGGGGTAGCAACAGCCCGTTGCGGTTATGCGCTACGGCCTCCGGCATCCCGCCGTGGCGGGGGGCGACGACGGGCAGGCTGGCGGCGGCGGCCTCCAGCAAGACGAGGCCCAGGCCCTCGACGCTGGCCCCGTGGGGCTCGCTGGGCAGCACAAACACGTCGGCAGTGGCGTAGTGGCGCGGCAGCTCGGCATCGGGCACCGCGCCCGCGAAGGTCACGCGGATGCCGTGTTGCCGCGCCAGTTGCTCCAGCTCGGCCTTGTAGGCAGGGTCGCGGGCGGGGCCCACCAGCACGTATTCCCACCTGCGGCGCAGGTCGAGCGAGAGCTGCCCGAGGGCCTCGATCACGCGGTGCTGGCCTTTGCGCCGGTGGATGCGCGCCACCGTGAGCAGCTTCAGGCGCGGGCGGTCGCGCCCCTCCGGCGGCAGGGGCTGGAAGCTTTCCAGCGGCGCGCCGGGGATGCGGACGAGGCTGCCCGTGCGGGGTCGATCGTAATGTTGCAGGTAGAGCTGACCGACATAGCTGGAGACGACGCCCACGCGGTCGGCCTGCAAGGTCAACTGGCGCAGCAGGAGGCGCCGGTGGAGCCAGCGCGTGCAGCGGTTGAGCTCCGAGCCGTGGAAGACGACGCTGAGGCGGGCCGGGCGGGGCAGCCCGAGCCAACGGGCGTAGAGCCAGAGGCGCAGCGGCCCGGGGTCGACGAGGCAGACTTGCGCCTGGGCCCAGTCGACCTGCGCGGCGCGTAGAGCCTGACGCAGTTTCCAGCGGTCGCTCCAGTCTTCGGTGCCGGGGATGGGCAGCTCGTGAAGCGTAAAGGGCCAGTCTTGCTCGCGCAGGGCGGAGTGTTGAGGTGCCCAGACGTGGACGTCGTGCCCCGCGTGGGCGGCCGCCTGGGCCAGCCCGAGGGTGTAGGTCGCGATTCCGCCGCGCCGGGGGTAGAATTCATGCGTGAGCAAGTGTACTCCGCGCGGCCAAGACATACAAAATGACTTGTCGCACTTCCCACTGCGACGCAAGTTAGATGTTTCCCCCTCTATGCCCAGTCCTACCCCAGGCCTTGCTGTCGTGACCGGAGCGCGCTCCGGCTTGGGCGCCGCTATCGCGGAAGGCTTGCGGGCATCCGGGTATCACGTGGTGGGCACGAGCCGAAGCGTGGACCCGGCGTGGTCGGGCGAATGGCGGGCGCTGGAGCTGGCCGACCCGGCTTCGGTCGAGCGCTTTCTGGCCGAGAATGTCGACCTCGTCGAGCAGGCGCAGGTGTGGATCAACAGTGCGGGTGCAGGCTGCTGCGGGCCCTTTGCGGACTGGCCGGCCGACTCGGTCCGCGAGCAGTTGGAGGTGTTGCTGGCCGGGCCCATGCGTTTGAGCCATGCGGTTTTTGCCGCGATGAGCCGTAGGCGCAGCGGTTGCCTCGTCAACGTCAGCTCGCTCTCGGTCGAGTTTCCGCTGCCCTACCTGCCGGTGTACAATGCCGCCAAGGCGGGGCTAAGCCAATTATCCCAGTCGCTGCTGCTGGAAGCCCCCGCCGGCGTGTCGGTCATTGACTTCCAGCCCGGAGATTTCCGTACTGCCTTCAACCAGAATATGCGGCGAATCGGCACCAGTGACTCGAGGATGGACCGGGTGTGGCAACACCTGGAGCGGCACCTGCAGGCCGGTCCGCCGGCAGAAGCGGTGGCGGGCGTGCTCTTGCGCGCGATCCAGCGGGGCCACCGTGGGCGGCTGCGGGCGGGCACCTTCTTTCAAACGCGGCTGGCTCCGTTCGGCGCCGGTCTGTTGCCTCCCCGGTTGCGCCGACGCGCACACCTCGCTTACTACGGGGTGAAGGAAATTGGCGCGTGAAAATCGTTGTCTGGCAGGATCATTTGCGTAATGGGGGCACAGAGCGGCAGACGCTCTGGCTGGCCCGCCATTTCCAGGAGCGGCAGCACGCGGTCGAGCTGCTGCTGCACCGCGCTGGTGGGCGGCTCTACGAGCAGGCGGCCGATTCCGGGCTCAAGGTGCGCGTGCTGCAACCTCGTGCCTCGACGAGCGACATGTGGGCTCCCAAGTTGACGCGCTACCTGCAGGAGGTGGGGCCGTGCGTCGTCCTCAGCATGGGGCGGGTGGCCAACCTCTACGCGGGCTGGGTCCAGTTGCGTTGCCCCAAGGCCGTTGTGGTGGGTACGGTGCGGACGGGCAAGGCGCTCTCGCCCCTTTCTTACTGGTCGCTCAAGCGCACCCGCGGCGTCATCGCCAACAGCGAGTGGTGGCGGCAACGGCTGTTGCGGCAGGGCTTTGCGCCCGAGCAGGTGACGACGGTCTACAATTCGCTGCTCTGGCCCGAGGCAAACGACGCGGAGCGCCGACAGCAGGCCCGCGAACAGTTGCGAGCTGCCAATGGGGTGAGCCCCGAGACCTGCGTTTTTCTGAAGGTGGCCGGTTTTCGCCGGGGCAAGCGCCACCGCGACCTGCTGCAGGCGTTTCAAAACCTGCTGCAGCAAAACCCCGGGCTGGATTGCCAGCTGTGGCTGGTGGGCGAGGGGCCGGAGACGCCTTCTTGCCAGCGTTGGGTGCGCCAGCAGCAGATGAGCAAGCAGGTCCGCTTTTTCGGCTACCAGACCAATCCGCAGACCTTTTATGCGGCGGCGGATGTAGCGGTATCGTCTTCGCGGGAAGATTCGTTGCCCAATTTCCTGGTCGAGGCGCAGTCGTCGGCCCTTCCGGCGGTGGCGATCGGTTATCGAGGGGTGGCGGAGACCTTTGTCGAAGGCGAGTCGGGCGTGTTGATCGACCAACGCGATTTGCCGGGCATGGTGGCGGCCTTGCAGCAGCTGGCCCTAGATCCGGAGCTGCGGCGCCGGATGGGCGAGGCGGCGGCGGCGCATGCCAAGGTACGGTTTGCCCCGGTGCCGCAGGCGGATGCCGTCTTGCGTTTTCTGGAAAACCGTGTCGCTTTGTCCGGTGGAAAAGGTTGGCCCCCTCCGCTTCCGCAGCCGGATCTGCCGTAACCATTTCCGCTCTCGCTCGTTTATCCCTTAGAACCCACGCATGCTCGTTTCCCGCTCAACCCTTTTGGCGCTCTTGCCACTGGCTCTCCCGGTGGCGATGTGGGCGCAGGAGTCACCCGAACAGCGTCAAATGGTTGGCGCCAGCGATCCCCGGGCGTTTTTCCCGGAGTATTACTTCCCGGCGCTGCAACCGGTGCTGCTGGCGAGTATCCAGGATTCGCCCGCCGCGATCGTGCAGGGCGCGCGTCTGGAGGAGACCGATGCATTGCTAGACCGCGCCCGGACGGATTACAACTGGCACGTGCAGGCCTACGCCCGCTATGTCGGCGGTTACGAAATCCGCGAAGACATCGACAACCAGACGCGCCAGTATACCTACGGCAACGTGGTCGGCCGTCGCCCGCTCTACCACTGGGGCAAGATCGACGCTCGGGAAGCCCAGGCCGTGGCGCAGAAGACCGCCATGACGGCGGAGGTAAACATGGAGCTGCAGAACCACCTGCTGAGCGTGCGCGAGATCTATTTGCGTGCGCTGGCGGCCCAGGATCGCAAGGCCTTGGCCGACGAGTCGCTCCGCATCGCCAACCGCGCCGTCGACGGGGTTCGCCAGCTCTTTGAAAACGGTCAGGTCTCCGAAGCTCAGTATCTGGAGCTGCAGGTGCAGTTTCAGGAAGCCGAGGAGCGTGTGACCGCCTCCGAGCGCGAGTACACCTACCGCCTCAATCAGCTCGAGCGCGCCTTGGGTCGCGACGATGTGGCGACTTTGCTCGAAGGGGTCGAATTCCCCGAAGTCGAGCCTTGGACCCGCGAGCAGTTGCAGGCTTGGGAGCAGCAGATTCTCGCCGGCAACCTGCTGGGCGACTGGGAGCAGCAGCGCTACGACGCCCTGCAGGAGCAGCAGGAAAAGGAGATTTTTGTGGCCAAGCGCCGCTACCTGCCCGACATCAATCTCGAAGTCGGCATCAATACCGACCGCCTCGACGATATCAACAACGAGGATTCGGTCTTGCGCACCTACGGCTACGGCGGCCTCTCGCTCGACTGGATGATCTGGGACGGCTGGCGTGCGAAGGCGGACCAACGCATCGCCCGCTCTCGCCTCTTGCGCCTCGACCTGGAGGAGCGCATGCGACGCGAGGAAAATGTCCGCCAAGCCAAGGCATTGGTCGAAGAGTTGAATTTCCTGCGCCTGCAGATCGATTCGCGCGAGCGCCGCGCGCAGCTCGTCCATCGCCAGCTCGAGCTGGACGCAGAGCTGGGAGGGCGCTCGGAAATGACCGCCCAAGACCGCCTGCGCCATCAGTTGAGCTACGAAAGCCTGAGGCAGGACGCTCGCGACCTGCGCATCAACTACTTGCTGAGCCTCGCCCGTCTCGGGCTGCTGGCCTTTAACGACCCGATTTTATCCGACTCATGAAGTGGCTTTTACGTCTTGGCCTGCCGTTGCTCTTGATTGTGGCGGTCTGGTTTCTTCTCGGCTATATGTTGCGGCCTTCCGTTTTGGTGGTCGCCGCCGGGCGCGGTACTGCCGTCGATGCCATTACAGGCAACGTGAGCGTGCAGGCACGGTACGACATCAACGTGCGCTCCGAGGCCTACGGCAAGATTATCGGCCAGCCAGTCGACAAGGGTGCGTTTGTCAAGGCGGGCGATGTGCTCTCGCGGCAAGAGACGACCCAGACGGAGCGTAAGCTCGAAGCCTTCCGCGTGCAGTTGAAAGCGGCCCAGGAGGTCGATGCGCTGCCTTTGTCGCAGAAGTTCGACATCGCCAACCTCGAAGAGGCTCTGGAGTCGGCCAAGATTGCGGCCAACGTAGGCCAGCGTTCCACGGTGGAAGTCGAGCGATTGACTCGCGACCTGGAAAAAACGGAAAACCTGGCCGAGCGCAGCAGGATCGAGCAGGAAAAGAACGTGGCCTACCTGCAGGCCCAGATCGCACTGCTGGAGCTTGAGCTGGAGCAGTTGACGGTGACGGCTCCTTACGAGGGCCAGATCGTGGACGTCTTTCGTTATCCGGGAGACCTCGTCCATGGGGCCACCGATCTGATGCGTCTCGTTTCGAATGAGCGCCGGATCAGTATGATCATCTCCGAAGAAGATTTTAATGGCGTGGAGCTGGGCCAACTCGTGCGGGTGCGTCTCGCCAGCAGGCCCAACGAAGAATTTACGGGCGAGGTGAGCTGGATTGCCCCCGTGGCCAATACGGTGGACAAGACGCGGCAAGTCTACGTCCATGTAGATGCGCCGATCGACGTGATGGCGCCCGGCTTGACAGGGGAGGGCTACCTCGTGAAGAACGAGCGGCAAGACACGGTGATCATCCCGCGCCGGGCCTTGATCGGCCACGAAGTCTACGTCGTCAGCCCTTCCGGCAGGGTCGAGATCCGCCAGGTGCAGCCCGGCTTCCTCGGCCTCAACCGGGCGGAGATCGTCGAGGGTGTCCAGGAGGGCGAGCTGGTGATCGTCGAAGGTCAGGCCGACCTGCGCACGGGAGACAAGGTGAACGTCCAGCGCGCCACCGAAGACGAACTCCGTTAATGAAGCTGAACCTGTTCATCGCTTGGCGCCTGCTCTGGGCCAAGAAACGGGCCATGGGCATGAGCCTCGCGGGCATTATCTGCGGGGTCGGCTTTTTTGTGCTGACGCAGGCCCAGACCAGCGGCTTCGAGGAATTTTTTATCCGCACCATCTGGCAGACGCGCGGCCCCCTGCGCGTGCAGGACAAGTACCAGGCGAGCGTGACGGAGTTGGTCGCGCGTGGGACGGACGGCCAAGGCGGCTTTGCCATCCCACTGCGCGAAGGGCGGCAATATGTCCCCGGCGTGCACGACCCGGAGCGTGTGATGGATGCCGTTTGGCAGTTCCACTCTGTGATCGGCGTCTCCGGCGTGCTTTCGGGCAAAGTCACCGCCAGCAGCAGCTTCCGCAGCGAGACGGCGGAGGTGATGGGCGTAAAGATGCGCGACCATGTGACGGTGAGCGGCATCGCCAACCAAGTCCGCTACGGTGATATTTCCACTTTCGACCAGATCCCGCAATCGGCAGTGGTCGGCAGCGTTTTGGCCGAGCGCCTGAGCCTCGACATCGGGAGCGAGCTGATCTTGAAAAACGCAGGTGAGTCTCGGCGTTACCAAGTGGTGGCGATCTTCGAGACTGGCGTGCGCGACTACGACAAAGCCTGGGTCTTTATCCCTCAACGGGAGGCGCGCCAGATCCTGAACAAGATGGATGGGCTGACTTACCTGCAGGTAAACCTGCGCGACAACGACAAGGCGCCTCAAATCGCCGAGCAGATGAAGCACGCCATCTGGCACGATGTGGATAGCTGGCAGGAGAGCGAGCGCGTGTGGCTGGAGGTATTCCGCGCCCTGCGCATTTCGTCGGGCATCACGATGAGCATCATCATCCTCATCGCTGGCCTCGGCATGTTCAACACGCTTGCGATCATCGTGATGGAGCGCCAGCGAGATATCGCGATCCTGCGCTCCATGGGCTACCGCCGCTTCGACATCGCGCAGATCTTCCTGCTGCAGGGCGCAATCGTCTGCGCTGCGGGCACCGTGCTGGGCTGGATCTTTGCCGCCGCGCTGACCTACGGCGTGGAAAACCTGCCCATCCGCATCCGCGGTATCTTTGCGACCGATCACTTTGTGGTGAAGTGGGACCCGATGCACTATGTGTGGGCGGGCGTTGTGACGGTTATTATCGTCCTGGGCGCGGCTTACATTCCGGCCCGCAAGGCGGCCCGCATCGAGCCGGGCGACATCATCCGGGGGACGAGCGCATGAGCGAAACCAAGCCCAACGAACCGATCTTGCGGACCCGCAAGCTCACCCGCTACCTCGGTGAAGGGCCGGGGCGCCAGCTGGTGCTCGACGGGCTCGACCTCGACCTGCAGCCCGGCCAGACCTGCGCCGTGGTGGGGCCGAGCGGTTGCGGCAAGAGCACGTTGCTCTACCTGCTGGGCCTGCTCGACCGCCCCAACGACGGCACGATCCACGTGCGCGGTATCGAGATGGCGGCGGCCAAGGACGAGGAGCGCACGGCTTTCCGCAACGCGCATATCGGCTTCGTCTTCCAGTTCCACTTCCTCCTGCCGGAGTTTACCGCGCTCGAAAACCTCCTGCTGCCGATGCGTAAGCTGAACCGCTGGAGCGAAGACGAGATGCGGGAGCGCGCGAAGGATTTGCTGACCCGCTTTGGCCTGGGCGAGAAGGTGAACCGCTACACGAATCAGCTATCGGGCGGTGAACAGCAGCGGGTGGCCGTGGCGCGAGCTCTGGCCAACGAGCCCGCCCTGATCCTGGCCGACGAGCCGACGGGCAATCTCGACACGCAGAACTCGACCAACGTGATGGGGTTGTTGCAGGAGGCGGCGCACGCTTACGGCCCGGCCATCCTCATCGTGACGCACAACCTCGACCTCGCCCAGCAGTGCGACCGCCTGTTGACGATGCGCGACGGGCGTTTCGAACAGGGCACGGCCGCCGTGGCGCACTAGCGAGTCTTTTACATCTGCGCGGTCATCGTTTTGCGCAAGGTTAGGCAGGATAGGCCGTATAACCTTAGGATGAAGCAGCGCACGCGTTCCCTTCTCGGCGGCCTCACCATTGGGGTGGCCTTGGCCCCGGCTTGGGCGGCCCCGAGGAAAATGGCCGGGCCTGGCGATTTCGTGCCCGCCTTCGTCAACGGCGACAAGGCGTGGTTTCAGGATGCGATGCAAGACTACCACGGCCCCGATCGGCAGGGGGGCGACGGGCCTCAAGGGCGGGTGGATTTTGCGCTGGTCGCAATGTGCCACGAGTGGGCCAACTTCAAGGCGACCCATCCCGGGCAGCCTTTCGCGAGCGAATTCCGAACCTTGCCCGTGCAGGGCGAGCGCATCCTGGTGGAGATTGCCTGCGAGCCGGGGGCGGACCGTGCCGCGATGGAAGCCTACCTGCGCGCTGAGGGGAGCGAAGAGGTTGAATGGCATGGGCAGACCGCGACCGCCTGGCTGCCTTTCCAGAAGGTAGGGCAGGCGGCCGAACGCTCGGAGATCCGTTTCATGCGTCCGGCTTACCGCACGACGTTCAGCGGCTTGGTCACTACGCAGGGGGATAAGGCGTTGCGCGCGCCGCAGGCAAGAGCGCAGGCTCCCGGCTTTACCGGCGCGGGCATCCGCGTGGGCACGCTTTCGGACAGCTTTGGCCGAGCCAGCGCGGCGACTTCCGCCGCAGTCGATGCGGCCAATGACGACCTGCCACAGGGGGTGCTCGTCTTGAAAGACTACGGTGGCGTGGGCTCCGACGAGGGGCGTGCGATGATGCAGATCGTGCACGACATCGCGCCGGGGGCCGAGCAGGTCTTCCACACCGCCTACAATGGGCAGGCCGATTTCGCCGAAGGTATCCGCCGCCTGGCTGAAGCAGGTTGCTCGATCATCGTCGACGACGTGTTTTACTTTGCCGAACCCTTTTTCCAGAACGGGCTGATCGCCCAAGCGGTGAACGAGGTGGCCGCGCAGGGCGTGCTCTACTTCAGCGCGGCGGGCAATTCCGGCGACAGGGGCTACGACGCGGCCTTCGCGCCTGCACGCTCCGCCGGGGTCAGCGGGGGAAGCCTGCACGATTTCAACCCCGGTGGTGCGCAGGATACCTTGTTGCAGGTTACGATCCCGGTGGGTGAGTCCGTGAGCTTTGTCCTGCAGTGGGACGATCCCTTTTACAGCGTTTCCGGCGCTCCGGGCGCGGCGACCGATCTCGATTTATTGGTCCTGGGCTCCGGTCGGGGCCAAAACCGGATTTTGACGGCCTCCCTCAGCAACAACGTGGGAGGCGACCCGGTCGAAATCGTCAGCTTGAGCAACGACGGGAGCATCGACGTAGACGGGAAGGCAGGGGCCGACACGGTCTTTAACCTCGCGATCGAGCTTTTTGCCGGAGTCGCGCCGGAGCGCATGAAGCTGATCTACTTCGACCAAGCTTCCAGCGTGACCCTCGACGAGTATACGGAAGGGGGCTCGACCTTGGTCGGCCACGCCAACACGACCGGAGCCATCGCGGTGGGCGCGTCGGCCTACTTTTATACGCCCGCCTACGGCGTGACGCCGCCGCGGCTCAACAGTTACTCCTCGGTCGGAGGGACTCCTCTGGTCATTGCCGACGACGGAACCCGTCTGGCGGTGCCGCTGGAGACCCGGCAGCCCTGCATCACGGCCCCAGATGGCGGCAATACCACCTTTTTTGGGCAAGACTTGAGTTCCGCCTACCCGGCGGAGACGGATTCCTATCCCAATTTCTTCGGCACTTCGGCGGCAGCCCCACACGTGGCGGCGGTGGCAGCCCTGATGTTGGAAAAGGCGGGTGGGCCGGGGTCGCTGATACCGAAAGAGGTGGTCGACCTCTTGCAGGCGACGGCGTGGGATATGGGGGAGGCCGGGTTCGACCTGTCCTCGGGTGCGGGGCTCGTCAATGCGGAGGCAGCGTTGTCGGCGACGCCCCTCAGCTACACGACCTGGAGCCGGCTTACGTTGGGTGAAGAGCGTCTGCCGCCGGGGGAGGATACAGACGGCGACGGCAAGCCGAACGCGGTCGAATACCTCATCGGCACGGATCCTTTGATCGCCGACGCCGTTGCGCCGCTTAAACTTGAGCTGGACGCTACCGGCGGAGGTACCTTGACGGTGCCGCTGGCGCCAGAGGCAGATACCAGCCTGGCCATTGTAGAGAGCAGTTTCGACTTGGTTGACTGGCAGCCGCTCCCCACGATGGTGGTCGGGGAGCGCTTGGAGGCGGCAATTGAGCCTGCCGAGACGCCAGTATTTTACCGGTTGCGGGTGCGGATCGACTGATTCGAGACGGCGCATGGCATTAGGAGCGTTGGTAAAGGGCTGACGGGCTGGCTTTTGCCTTGAGTGGAGCTAATGGAGGTTGTTAGCATCACTTAACTCCTACTCCAAGTTACCTCAGTATATGCAAGACCCCACGCATACCGCCGCCGCGCGGGAGGTGCTCCGTAGCTATTGGCAGAAGAACATTGCCCTCATGTCCGTCCTGTTGGCGGTGTGGGCGTTCGTCGGCCTGGGCTGTGGCGTCCTCTTCGCCGATTGGTTGAATCAATTCAAGCTTTTGGGCACGGGCTATCCGCTCGGCTTCTGGTTTGCCCAGCAAGGCTCTATCGTCACCTTTGTGTTCCTGATCCTGATCTACGCCGTCGCGATGAACCGGATCGAGCGCAAGCACAAGGCCGAGCTGCTGGCCCTGCAGGCGCAGGAGGGCGGTCAATGAGCGTCAAGATCTGGACCTTCCTCTTTGTCGGGGCGAGCTTCGCCCTCTACCTGGGCATCGCCTGGCTCTGTCGAGTGCGCGACACCAAGGGCTTTTACGTGGCAGGCGGCGGCGTTCCGGCCTCCGCCAACGGCATGGCGACGGCGGCCGACTGGATGAGTGCGGCCTCCTTCATCTCGATGGCGGGCCTCGTCTCGACCATGGGCTACGCGGGTGGCGTCTACCTGATGGGGTGGACGGGCGGCTTTGTGCTGCTGGCCCTGCTGCTGGCGCCCTATTTGCGCAAATTCGGCCGCTTTACGGTGCCGGACTTCGTGGGCGACCGCTTCCCGGCGGGGATCGACGCGCCGGGCAATACGGTGTGGAACCGCATCGCCAATAACCCGGCGCGCGTCATCGCGGTATTCTGCGCCCTCTTCGTCAGCTTTACCTACGTGGCCGGCCAGATGCGCGGGGTGGGGGTGGTCTTCAGCCGCTTTCTGGAGGTCGACGTCAACACCGGCGTCGTCATCGGCATGGTGATCGTCTTCATTTATGCGACGCTTGGGGGCATGAAGGGCATCACCTGGACGCAGGTCGCGCAGTACTGGGTGCTGATCACAGCCTTCCTCGTGCCCGCTATCGCCATCTCCTTCAAGCTGACGGGCAATCCGTTCCCACAGGCGGGCTTGGGCGACAAGCTGCTGGAAAGGGGAATGCCGCTGCTGGAAAAACTCGACCAGGTGCAGCGAGACCTTGGTTTCGGCTCCTATACGGAGCCCTTTGTCGGCAGTTGGGACAAGGTGAACGTCTTCCTGGTCGCGCTGGCCCTTATGACGGGCACTGCCGGCTTGCCGCACGTGATCGTACGCTTTTACACCGTGAAGTCGCCCTCGGCGGCGCGCTGGAGCGGTTTTTACGCCCTGCTCTTCATCGCGTTCCTCTACCTCACCGCGCCAGCCATCGCCGGTTTTGCCCGCTACTACATGCTGGAGAGCCTGAACGGCCAGCGGCAGGAGCAGTTGCCCACCTGGTTTGAAAGCTGGGAGCAGACGGGGTTGATCCTGTGGCTCGATGACGGCGACGGCCTCGTGCGCTATTCTGCGGGCGACGAAAATGAGATTTTCCGTCGCGGCAGCCTGGGTGAAGGTGAGCTGCGCCACATTTATACCAATCACCAGCTCTACCTCGATACCAATGGTGAGCGTGGGGTCGACGGGCGGGCCAAGTTGCGTTCGCTGGGCCTCAACGGCCCCGACCAGGACATCATTGTGCTGGCGACGCCCGAAATGGCCAACCTCTCGGGCTGGATCATCGCCTTTGTGGCGGCAGGAGGTCTCGCGGCGGCACTTTCGACCGCGAGCGGCCTGCTGCTGGTTATCTCCTCATCGGTGGCGCACGATTTGTTTTACCGGACGCTGGCACCCGGGGCCTCGGAGAAAATGCGCCTGCTCGTAGGACGGGGCGTGATCGGGATTGCGGTGGTCATCGCCGGCCTTTTCGGGATCTACCCGCCCGGCTTTGTCAGCCAGGTGGTGGCATTTGCCTTCGGTCTGGCGGCGGCCAGCTTCTTCCCGACCATCGTACTCGGCATTTTCAGCCGGCGCGTGGGCACCATCCCGGCCATCTGCGGGATGCTCACGGGCATCAGCTTCACGGCCTACTACATCATTTCGGTCGTCTTCTTCGGCATGGAGAAGTGGACCTTCGGCGTGGTGGAAAACGGGATCAACCCGCAAGGTATCGGCGCAATCGGCATGGTGCTGAACTTCGTCGTCACCCTCGTGCTTACGCCCTTCACGCCCCGTCCGTCGGAAGAAGTGGTGGCGCTGATCGACGGCGTGCGCGAGCCCGAAGGCTTCTCCCCCGCCACCGACATCGAAGGGGCGATGGAGCACTAAGGACAACCCGAAATCGCCGCTTTATCAGCCCGGGTAGCGATCACGCGCCCGGGTTTCTCTGTGTCGCCCAATCCACTTTGGATACGCGGCAAGCCTTGAGTAGTACCTGGTTTGAAAATCTGTTTCTTCCAGGACGGAATCTCCCTCCGGAGAAAAATTGGTCGGGGCGACAGGATTCGAACCTGCGACCCTCTGCTCCCAAAGCAGATGCGCTAGCCAGACTGCGCTACGCCCCGATCAAAACGCCATCTTCGTGCAACTGGGTGGAAAGTCAATGGCGGATGTGCCATCGGTGTTGGTTCTCGCTTGCGTGAGGGCGCGGGGGTGCTAATCTGAAGGCCCATGGAGGATTTTGACGATAAGCCACTGAATCCGCTTACGCCGGACGACGAGCCGGAAGAGCGCGCTGCCGAAGGCGGCTCGAAGCTGTTGGTCGTTGCCATGTTGCTGGCGCTGGGCGGCTTGGCTACCGGGGTAGCAGGCATCGTCATGGCCAACCAGGCGGGGCAGGAAGCGAAAACTTTGCGCGCGCAGATCGAGGCGCTGGGCAACCCTTCGCAGGAGCTGCAGACGCGTTTCGACGATCTCGACAACCGAGTGGTGACGCTGGGCAGCGAGATCGTGAAGCTGGGCCGGACCGATCGCCAGTTGCGCGACGGCATGCAGGCTGCCATCGACGGCATCACGCGCGACATCCAGGAGCAGCGCAACACGATGGGCCAGCTTGCCGGCAACATGAATACGCTCAATCAGGGTGTTTCGGAGATGCGCACCAGCGGTGGCAGCAGCCGCTCGACCCCTTCCACCAGTAGCACCGCAGGCACTTCCTCCACCCGCCCGAGCCCGACGACTGCTTCCGGTTCGTCCGAGACGGCCACGGGCAGCACAGGCGAGTCGACTGGCGGCACCTACACGGTGGTGGCGGGTGACAATTACTACCGCATCGCGCGCAAGACCAACACCACGGTCGAGCAGATCGCGGCGGCAAACCCAGGTGTGGATCCCACCAAGCTGAAGGTAGATCAAAAGCTGAACCTGCCGGTGCAGTAGCGGGCAGAGGTGTCATCGCCATAGACATTCGCGAAACAGGCCTTAGGTTGGGGGGTGATGAAACCGTCCACGCCGCTGCCTTCCGCGCCGCCCTCCTGGCTCCAGACTCATGATGCGCTCCATGCGGAGTGCCGCGTCTGCCGTGTCTATCGGCGGGGGTTCCGGCATCCAGTGCGTGAGACGGAGGGCGATTTTTTCGTTTTCGACATGCCCGACTGGGTGGTGGCGCTGCCGGTAACGCGCGACCGCAAGGTGGTGCTGGTGCAGCAGTTCCGCTTTGGCATGAACGCGCTTACCTGGGAGTTCCCCGCCGGGTTGATCGACCCGGGTGAGGCACCCATGGTGGCCGCGCAGCGGGAGTTACGCGAAGAAACGGGCTATGCGGGCCCGCAGGCGCGTTACCTGGGCGAAGGCTGGCCCAACCCGGCGCTGCAAAACAATCGCTGCCACTTCGTGCTGGTGGAAGAGGCGGAGAAGGCGATGGATGCTGCGTGGGAGCCTTTTGAGGAGCTGGCGGTGGTCGCATTGCCGCTCGATGAGCTGTGGCAGTGGTTCCAGGAGGGCAAAATCCGCCATGCCTTGGCCTATCAGGCCATGCTGCTGCTGATGCAGGCGCTCGACTGGTGGCCTCAGGCCAGCTCGGCATCCGGGCCGCGCCCGTAACAGATCAGCTGCGCCTCTCGCAGGGTAAACCCGACCGGAAGCTCGGGCGAGAGGCGGTCTGCGGGTACGCTCAGCGTGTAAACGCGGTCGGTGGCTTCGCAGATAAAGAGGTGGGCACGTTGGGCTTGCGGCAGCTGGTAGCGAGGAGTGCCGCCCGGGATGTCCACCA
Organism: Verrucomicrobiota bacterium JB022; assembly: GCA_030673845.1. Lineage (NCBI taxonomy): Bacteria > Pseudomonadati > Verrucomicrobiota > Verrucomicrobiota bacterium JB022. The sequence goes on along the minus strand of JAUTCQ010000013.1, from coordinate 52,561 downwards.
CTTGAAGTTCGTTTTGTTCAACGAGGCTCTTGATATTGCGGTAGACGGTCGCGATGCCCAGTTTGGGGACGTCGGCGCTGGCGATCTCCAGGACTTCCTTTGGCCCCAGCGGGCGTTGTGCCTGGAGGAATGCCTGCTTGATGGCCGCGCGCTGTCGAGTGTCACGCTGTTGCATCGAAGATTTTTCGTAAAGGAGTTTGTAAAATTTCCCTTACAAAGTGCGCGTCGAGAGCGCCTGTCAATGCTGTTTTCGTGTCTCGCCTCAGCGCCCTCATGCAGTTTGCATGAGAGGATTTTCTAGAAGTCGCTCCGGTAGTGCGCAGGGGTGATCATCCAACGGAAGCTGGCCGAGCCACGCAGGGGCTGCCCGGGGCCAGCGTGCACTTCCAGGCACATCAGGCCTGCTTTTTTGAAGCGGACGGAGAAGGCGGAGAAGCTGCCGGTGAGCAGCCAGGCCGCCAGCAGGCTGAGAAAGGGGTTGTGGCTGACGATGAGCGTGGGGCTGGTGACCATCTGCAGTTTGGCCTCCAGGGCGCGCGGATCGTCCTCCGGCGTGATCCCGTCTATCGCCTGCAGTTTGGGCAGCCCACCGCCGTGCGCGTGGACCAGCAGCTCGGCCGTTTCGCGGGCGCGGACGTAAGGGCTGTGCCAGATCGCACCGACATCGAGCAGGTGCTGGCACTGCAGGTATTGGCCGAGCGCGAGGGAATCTTCGCGGCCCTTGTGCGTCAGTTGGCGCTGCGGATCGGGTGCGAGGTCGACGGCTTCGGCGTGGCGGAGGAGGTAAAGGATCATGCGTCGGGGGAGGTGGGGAGGGGTGTCCAGGATTCGAGCGGCATGGCGATGCGCTGGCCGTCTTCGAAGTAGTGCAGGTGGTGGATACCCTTGCTCCGCAGCAGCTCGACGACTTCATCGAAGTGCTGGCCCAGTTGCTCCGGCGCGTGCGAGTCGGAACCGATGGTAAAGGGGATGCCCAGCTCGGCCGCCCAGGTCATGATGATGGGGTCGGGGTGGACGACGTAGTCGCCCTTGATCAGGCCACTGGTGTTGACTTCGAGGCACACGTCGGCGCGCTTCACCGTCTCCAGAAACTGGCGGATGTCTTTTTCGAAGAGCTGGGGCAGGAAGGTGCCGCGCAGCGTGCCGTAGAGGCGGATGACGTCGGGGTGCGAGAGGCTGTGGTAGCGCCCGCTGAGCGCTCCGACGGAGAGGTGGGCGAAGTAGGTGGGGATGATCTCCTCGTCGAACTTCTTGCCCCTGTCGTTGAGCCAGTCGCGGTAGGCGGGCAGGTGGTGGTGGAGGGAGCCGAGGATGAAGTCGAAGGGGTAGCTTTGCAGCACCTCGTCCATCTGGTTCATTTCTCCGGCGTCGGGAAAGACTTCGGCTTCGATCCCGGTCAACACCTTGATGCCGCGCTCGGCGCCCAGCTCGCGGGCCTGGTCGACCCACTTGAGGTATTCCGGCAGCTGGTCGCGGCGCATGCGGATGCCGCTGCCCCCAAACTTGCGGTTCTCCATCGGGATGTGGCAGGTGAAGGTGAGCAGGTTGAGCTGCTGGGCCTGCGCCCGTTCGATGAATTCCTGGGGCGTCCCGCGCGCGTGCCCGCAGAGCGGGGTGTGCATATGACAGTCGAACCGCATGCAGGCGCTTATCTCATGGAAATGGCCGGAGACTGTAAACGATGTTCTGGGTCTGCCGGGGGATTTTTACACATTGCTCAAGGTGCCAAACGGGAGATGGCCCAGTTGCCCCCATCCTCACGTTGATAGAGGAAGCGGTCGTGCAGGCGGTGGGCGCCGCCTTGCCAGAATTCGAAGCTCTGGGGCACCACGCGGTACCCGCCCCAGAAGTCGGGCAGGGGCACTTCGCCTTGGGCAAATTTGGCCTTCAGCTCGGCCAGCTTGCCTTCGAGCAGGCTGCGGGAGCTGATGACCTTGCTTTGCGGGCTGGCCCAGGCGCCAAGGCGGCTGCCGAGCGGGCGCTTGATGAAATACTTCATCACTTCGCCGCGGCTGAGGACTTCCGCCGTGCCGTTGATGCTGACCTGGCGCTGCAGGGGCAGCCAGGTGAAGAGCAGGGAGACGCGGGGGTTGTGCGCCAGCTGGTCGGCCTTGCGGCTGCCGAGGTTGGTGTAAAAGACGAGGCCGCGCTCATCGAGTTCTTTGAGGAGCACCGTGCGGGTGTAGGGCTGGCCGTCGGCGTCGACGGTGGCGACGGTCATCGCATTGGGCTCGAGCAGCCCGGCCGCTTCCGCCTGTTCGAGCCATTGCCGGAAAAAGGGCAGGGGCTGGTCGCTCAGGTCTTGGCGCTCCAGAGAGTAGGCGCCGTATTCTTGCCGCATGTCGTGCAGATCCTTGGCCATGGGCATGAGATAGGGGCTGGGGCGGCAAAGGTCAATCGGCGTGGCGGGGGGTATCCAATATTCCGAGGGTGCGGGCCCTACTCCCCGCTTGACCCGGCGAGACCGCACGGCAGATTGGGCGCATGAGCGATTGGCAGCCCTTTCTTGGCTATTCGGAGGCCCGTCAACTGGCCGAAGCGCACGGTACGCCCGTCTATGTCTACGACGAGCAGCGACTGCGGGCGCAGGCGGCAAAAGTGCTGGGCTTCCCGCACGCCTTTGGCCTCACGGCCCGTTTCGCGGTCAAGGCCTGCCCCACGCTGGCGGTGATCGAGCTCTTCCACCAGCTTGGGCTGCACTTCGATGCCAGCAGCGGCTACGAAGTCCAGCGGCTGATGCGCGCGGGCGTGCCGGCCTCGCATATCTCGCTTTCGACCCAGGAGCTGCCGGATAATTTTGCCGAATACGTGCGCCAGGGGCTCAAGGTCAACGCCTGCTCGCTGAACCAGCTCGAGCGCTTTGGCCAGGCTTTCCCCGGTGGCCGCGTGGGCCTGCGGGTGAATCCCGGCCTCGGCTCGGGCCACGTTAACCGTACGAATGTGGGCGGCCCGGCCTCCAGCTTTGGCGTCTGGCATGCGCAGCTCGACCGCGCGGTCGAGATTGCGGCGCGCCACAACCTCACGATCGAGCGCCTGCACAGCCACATTGGCTCGGGCACCGACCCGGAGGTGTGGGAGCGCGTGGTGGAGCTGAATCTCGAGATCGTGCGTCGCCTCCCGGCGGTGGAATCGGTCAACCTCGGCGGCGGCTACAAGGTGGCGCGTATCCCGAGTGAAAAGACGACCGACCTGCAGGTGATCGGTGCACGGGTGAAGGGCCGCTTCGAAGCTTTTGCCCAGGAGACGGGTCGCCAGTTGAAGCTGGAAGTCGAGCCCGGCACCTACCTGGTTGCCACCGCCGGCGCGCTGCTCTCGCGCGTGCAGGATATTGTGGATACGGGCGCGGAGGGCTATCGCTTCCTCAAGCTCGACACGGGCATGACGGAGATCCTGCGCCCTTCGCTCTATGGCGCACAGCACCGCATGGAGCTGCTGACGGCAGAGCCGCGTGCGGCCGAGGCGGACTACATTCTGGTAGGCCACTGCTGCGAATCGGGCGATATCCTGACGCCCGCACCGGGCGACGCCGAGGCGCTGCAGCCCCGTCGCCTGCCCGAGGCTCAGGTGGGAGATTTTGTGCTGATCCGCGACACGGGGGCGTATTGCGCCGCCATGCCGTCGAAGAACTACAACAGCTTCCCGGAAGCTCCGGAAGTCATGTGCCGCAGCGACGGCAGCTTTGCGCTGGTCCGCCGCCGGCAGACGCTGGAGCAAATGCTGGCCAACGAGGTTTCACTCGCCTAAAGTCATACTGCTTTGCCTTACCGCCCCTTTAACGCCGATGCCATGGGGAAGCACTTCCCCTTGGGCGACTCGATCACCGGCAGCCCGCACAGCGTAACGGTCAGCCTGCCCACCGCCGCCGATGTCATCGGCTACGAAGAGAAAGACCCGCGCGTATTGCAGGCCATGGAAAGCGGCTACCCCCGCTTCATCATCCACCCGATGATCCGCCGCTGGCGGGCCGAGGTGTGGCGCGATCTGGGCTGGGGCGAGCGGGCGGGCTTTGGCCTCGCGACCGAGCAGGCGGTGCGCGAGTGGACGGAGTTTGTGGGCGAAGTGGCCAAAGGGGCCGATGTGGCCGAAGTCGATGGGGCGTGGTGGGTGTGCCTGCCGCGCGGGGCCGGTCAAGATGCAGTCCGCCGCGCGCGCGCCTTCCTCGTGCACACAGGCTGCGGGGTCAGCTCGCGCCAGGCCGAGGCGGCGCTGGTGGCGCGCGGGCTGGAGGAGCCTTATGCGGAGGCACGCCTGGAGGCTCCGGCGATGGTGGCCGATGCCAAGGTCCGGGGCTATCTTTCGGTGCTCTATGGCGCGGAGGTGGAAGATATCTACCTGTGCCGCAGTGGCATGAATGCCTTTTACGCCGGTTTCCGTGCCTTGCGTGCGGTGGCGGCCAAGGAGGGGCGCGATCTGTGGATCCAGCTGGGCTGGCTGTATGTGGACACGACGCGCCTGCTGGAGGAATACTCGCCGCGCTATCAGCAGCCGGAGAAGGTGTTGCGCGTCGACAGCCTCGACGCGCTGGAAGCGTTGATGCGCGAGCGGGGCCGCCGGGTGGCTGGCATCGTGACCGAGGCCCCCACCAACCCGCTGGTGCAGACGCCCGACCTGCCGTGGTTGCGCGCCCTGGCCGACCAGTATGGCGCGGCGCTGGTGCTCGATCCTTCGCTGGCGAGCCCCGTCAACATGCACCTCTTCCCGTATGCGGACCTGCACGTCAACAGCCTCACGAAGTATGCTTCGCCGGATGGGGACGTGATGATCGGCGTGCTGGCGGTCAACCCGTCCTCGCGCTTTTACGAGGGCGTGTCGGCGCTGGTCGACCGGCATCGTTGCGCGCCCTTCTGGGCCGATCTGCAGCGTCTGGCCTTTGAGATCGACCGCTTTGAAGACACCGTGGAGCAGGTAAACGCCAATACGCGAGAGGTGGTGGCCTGGCTGGAAAAGCAGCCGGAGGTCAAGGCGGTCTACTGGGCGGGGCAGGCGGCTTGCGTGGAGCATTTCGAGCGCCTGGGGCGCGACGGACGTGCGCCAGGCCCGGGTGCGATCATCTCCTTTGTCCTCCATACGCCATGGCAGGATTTTTACGACCGGTTGGCCATGCCGAAGACGCCGAGTTTTGGCGCGAGCTTCTCCATGATCTGCCCTTTTATCTACCTGGCCCACTACGACCTGGTGTCAGACCCTCAGGGGCGACATGAGCTGGATCGTGCAGGTCTGGCGCCGGATTTACTCCGTTTGTCGGTAGGGACGGAGCCGGTCGAGGAGATCATCAAAGTGCTGGAAAAGGCTCTGCGTACGAGATAAGTGCTAGACTAGCGAGGACTTAAGTGATCATATGGCGCCGCTGTCTGCGTGCTTATGCTCATCTCGCTGAGGCTGTTTTTCTCCCTGCTGCTTTTTAGTTCTACCGGTGCGTTGCTCGATGTCGCGCAGCCGCCTGTTTTGTGTGGCGAAACTGGGTTGGGAGGCTGGCCCCGATGAGGCTGAGGGAGGTCCTGAAGGGGCACAGCATGCGTTGGAACCTGCTGGGCCCGTTGATCCTGATCAGCGTTTTGCTGACGATTCCAGGTTTCTGGGTGGTAAACCGGGTCCTGACCAGCCAGTTGAAGAACGAGATGGCGCTGCGGGGAGATTTCCTCGTCCATGCGCTGGCGACGGCGGCGGGCACGATGTCGGTCCCGGAGAATTTCTCCAGCTTTGTCGACACCACCGGCGAGGTGCAGGATGTGCGCCTGATCCTGATTGTGCGGGGGCAGGACGGCATGATCGTCGGCGGGACGCGCCCGGAATGGGTGGGCGTCAAGGTCAGGGATCTGCCGCCGGGTGCGGTCAGCGATGCCCTGGGCGCGGCGGAGCGCAGCGGCTGGGTGGCGTCTTCGGTTTATCTGCCGGAGCGGCGGCTGGAATATGTGGAGCCGGTCGAGCTGATCCAGCCGGATGCGATCATCGGGCCGGAGGGCGGGGCGGTGATCCTGCAGCTGGATACCGCTTCGCTGGAAGCGGGGGCGGCCCGGATCGTGCGTGTGGTGGGCGTGGGGCGGACGATCCTCTTCCTGGTGGTGATGCTGTGGCTGGCGGGCCATCTGGAGCGGACCTTGATCAGCCCGATTTCCCAGGTGGTGCGGACGGTGCGGCGACAGGCGGGGGGCGACCCTAGTGCACGGGTCGACCTGACGCGCAAGGATGAGCTGGGCGAGCTGGGTTCGAACCTCAACCGTATGTTGACGACCCTCAACGAGCAGACCGAGGTGGCGCAGCGCAGCGCAGCCCGTTTTCTGACCGTGTTCGAGCATTCAACCAGTGGCATCGTCTTGCTCGACCAGGTAGAGATTTTCGATTCCAACCGCGCCGCGCTGCTGCTGTTGCGCTGTGAGCGCAAGAGCAACCTTTCCGGGCAGGCCTGGGCGAACCTCGCCCCGGAGTTTCAGCCCGACGGCCGGGCTTCGCACGACAAGTTTCGTGAGCTGATGGAGCTGGCGCGCGTGCAGGGCTCCTGTCGCTCGGAGTGTCTGTTGCAACGCATGGACGGGTCCTCGTTTGTGGCCGATGCCACGCTGACCTCGATCTACATCGACGAGCGCGACGGCTTTTTGCTGATGTTCCACGACATCACGCCCTACAAGGAGGCGCAGGCGGAGTTGCGACGGAGCAAGGCGGCCGTCGAGCAGGCCTTGCGTGAGCTGTCGCGGCATAAATACGCGCTCGACCAGCACGCCATCGTGGCGGTGACGGATGCCAATGGCGTGATCACCTACGCCAATGAACTCTTTTGCGAGCACAGCGGCTTTCGGCAGGATGAGTTGCTGGGGCAGACGCATGCACTGCTCAAAAGCGGGGTGCATCCGCCCGAGTTTTACATCGGCATGTGGAATGTCATCGCGGCCGGCAATGTGTGGCGGGGCGAGATCTGCAACCGGGCCAAAGACGGGCGCCTGCACTGGATGCAGTGTACCATCGTGCCGTTCAAGGATGCCGACGGTCGGATCGACCGCTACGTTGCCATTCGCTCCGACATCACGGAGCGCAAGGAGGCGGAAGCGGTCATGCGCAAGGCGAAGGAAGCGGCGGAGGCGGCCGACCGCGCCAAAAGCGTGTTCCTCGCCACCATGAGCCACGAGATCCGTACGCCCATGAACGGCGTGATCGGCATGGCGCAGCTGCTCTCGCGCACGCCTTTGAGTGAGGAGCAACGGGAGTTTGTGCGCACGATCGAGGTCTGCGGCACTTCACTGATCAGCCTGATCAACGACATCCTCGACTTTTCCAAAATCGAGGCGGGCAAGCTGGAGCTGGAGGCTGTCACCTTCGACGTGCGGCAGTGTGTGGAGGAATCGCTGGATCTGGTGGTGCCGCTGGCGGTGGAAAAGGGCCTGGAGCTGGCACTGATCTTCGACCCGCGCGTGCCGCCGGCGGTGGTGGGCGACATGAACCGGATGCGCCAGGTGTTGTTCAACCTGCTGAGCAATGCGATCAAGTTTACGCAGGAGGGCGAGGTTGTCGTGCGGATCTGGACGGAGGCCGACTTGCGAGACGCCGACCACGTGCGCCTGCACTGCGCCGTCTCCGATACCGGGATCGGCATCCCCCGCGATCGGCGCGACCGCCTGTTCCGCCCCTTTAGCCAGATCGACGCCGGGACGGCACGGCAATATGGCGGGACGGGCCTCGGCCTGGCGATCTGCGACCGGCTGGTGCGCATGATGGAGGGCAGCATCCAGGTCGAAAGCGAAGAGGGGCGCGGCGCCACTTTTTCCTTCGACGTACGGGTGCGCCGGGTGGCGGGTTTTCGTGCACCGGTTCTCGACCTGGGGCGCGCCAGCGGTCTGCGCTGGAACATTGCCGAGCCCAACCTCGCGCAGCGTGAATCCTTGCGCATGATCCTGGAGCCTGTAGGCTTGAATTACGGGTTCTATAGTAATCTGCCCGAAGTTTTGGCGGAAGACGAAGCCTGGCTCCTGGAGCGGTGTTTAGCGGAAAAGAATATCCGCCATGTGTATCGTGAAAATCATGACGCTCGACAGGCCAAAGTGGCTTACATAGGCTACTTTAAACCTGGCTTACAAATATCCCCTCGCGAAATCATGATTCAGAAACCTTTCAAGGCCGGCCACGTGCTCAACAGTCTCCGTCGTTTGGCGGAGGATGGCGGCGCGACCGGTGGTCTGCCTTCGGAGCGGACGGCCCACGATGCCGCCCCCGCTTTGGCCTCCTTGCGCGTGCTGGTGGCGGATGACAACCAGGTGAACCAGAAGGTGATCTCCCTGATGCTGCGCCGGCGCGGTTGCGAGGCTTCCGTGGTTTCCAATGGCCGCGAGGTGCTGGAGCGCCTGGAGCAGGACAGCTTTGACGTGCTGTTGCTCGACGTGCAAATGCCGGTGCTCGACGGCTATGAAACCGCAGCCCTGCTGCGTCGCGACCCACGTTGGGCGGAGCTGCCCATCATCGCGGTGACGGCAGGTGCGATGAAGGGCGACCGCGAAAAGGCGATCGAAGCCGGCATGGACGACTATCTCGCCAAGCCCATCACCGAGGAATCGCTCGGCAAGGTGCTGGAGCGGGTGCTCGGGTAGGCGTTTACGCCGCTGCGACCGGCCGGGGTGCGCGCCAGAGCAGCACGAGGCCGATAATGAAGAGGATCCCGACCGCCAGCGCGCCCCAGCGTTGCTCGCCGGAGAGCGTGGCAAAGCCGCCCATCAGCAGCGGCCCCATGATCGCACCGCCTTTGCCCAGCATATTATAGAAGCCGAAGCATCCGCCGATGTGCGTCTCCGGCACCACGTTGGCGAGGTAGGAGCGGCTGAGCGCCTGCAGCCCCCCTTGCACGATGCCGATCAGCACCGCCAGGATGTAGACCGAGCCGACCTGGAAGCCAAATAGATCCACCGGCACGGGCGAGAGGCGGAAGCTGTAGAGCGTGACCCCGAGGTAGACGAGGATACAGCCGGTAATCAGCAGGCGCGGCGGCATCTTTTGGCCGAGGAAGCCGAGCAGCACCGCGCAGGGCACGCCCACGAATTGCACCAGGATGATCGCCATCATCAAATCCTGCGAAGCGATGCCCGCGCCCTCAGCGTAGGTCGCCGTCATGTTGGTGAGCGTATTCGCCCCATCGGTATAAAAGAAGTAGGCCAGCAGGAAGATCGCTGTCGTGGGGGTTGCGCGCAGAAAGCCGACCGTGCTGCGCAGCTCGCGCCAGGTGTGCCCAATGGCGGCGCGGATACCGTCGCGATGTTCCGAGGCCGCGCGCTCCGGCACCCACAGGATCAGCGGCAGCGTGAAGACGAGCCACCAGAGCGCCACGGTTATATAAGACACCTTCACCGCTCCCGCTGCGTCGAGCCCCAGCAGTTCCGGCTTTTGCACCAGCACAAATTGGGCGATGAGCAACATGACGCTGCCCAGGTAGCCCAGCGAAAAGCCCAGGCCGGAGACGAAGTGCCGGTTTTCGCGCGTCGACACCTCCGTCAGCAAGGCATCGTAGCATACGAGGCTGCCAAAGAAACCCAGCGAAGCGAGCAGGCGCATCCCGAGTGCCCATTCCCACGCCCCTGCGGGCACTGCCGCGAGGCCAGCGGTGGCGACAATACCCAGCGTGGCCGTGCCCAGCAGGCATTTCTTTTTCAGCCGCCCGCCCTCGATCACTGCGCCCAGCAGGGGGGCAAGGATCGCGACGGCGATGCTGGAGACCGTTACGCTAAGTGCGACCCACCAGAGCCCTTGCTCCTTGGGGCCATCGTACCAGTAGCTGGTAAAGAAGGGCCCGTAGAAGATCACGAGGATCGAGAGGGCGAAGGCGGAGTTGGCCCAATCATAGAGGGCCCAGGCCCAGGCGGATTTCGGGAGCGCGCGCATGGGCTTCACGCTGAGAGAAGCCCGGAGGCGAGGCAACGCTGCGCAAAGAGAAAGTGGAGCGTTTGGAAGCGCTTTTCAGCTTTCACCTCCGCAGGAATCATGCTATTCTTTTCATACTTTGTCTGAGGTTAATGGCAGGCCGGGATCGGACTTTAGAGTCTTGGTCGCCGAAGACGACGCTGTATTGCGCAAGACCATCGCTCTTGGCTTGAGGGGGCGCGGGTTTAATGTTGCGCAGGCGGAGACCGGCGACGAGGCACTGGAGCGGTTTCGGGGCGAAGATTTCGATGCCGTGCTGCTCGACGCCATCATCCCCCGCGTCGACGGATTCGAAGTCTGCCGCCGCCTGCGCGAAAAGGAAAAAGGGCGCGGCATCCCCATCCTGATCATCACCGGTCTCGACGATTCGGCTGCCGTGCGCCGCGCCTACGACGCCGGGGCGACCGATTTTATCCCCAAGCCCCTGCGCCTCGGTATCCTGCGCGAGCGCCTGCGCGGCCTGATCGAAGCCAGCCACCTGGAGGAGCGCCTGCGCAACAAGCGGCTGCAGTTCGACGCCATCTTCAAGTCGATCCCCTCCGCCATCATTTTTTCGCGCCTCGACCAGAGCATCCTGCTGGTCAATCCCGCCTTCTCCCGCCACTTCGGCTACCGCTCCGATGAGGTGATCAACCGCAAGGCAGGCATGCTCTACGACGACGACCGCGTCTTTCGTGAGCACGAAGGCTCATGGCAGCGCGAAATCAACGCCGGCACCACCACTACTTATAAAGTAGCCTACCGTCGGGCCGACGACTCGATCTTTATCGGCGAGACCACCGTCATTCTGGTGACAGACGACGCGGGCGGCATGATCGGCTGGCTCCGCATCGTGGAAGACATTACCGGGCGCCTTGAGCGCGAGCGCGCCATTGCCGAGCGCACCGCAGAGCTGCAGGCAGTGACGGAGCACGCGCCAGAGATGATTGCCCGCCTCGATACCCGGGGCCGCTTCCTCTTCGTCAACCGCGTGGTGGGCGACTTTTTCCGCCGCCAACCCGCCGAGTTTGAAGGCTGCACCGGGCAGGAACTCCAGCTCGACGCCCCCTGGGATACCGTGTGGAGCGAGCAGTGCCAGCTTGTGCGCGAGCGCCGGGAGCGCCAGCTCAAGGAAGTCGTGGTCGGCGAGGAAGACCGCCAGCGCGTCTATCAAGCCCTCTTCGCGCCCGAGCGCCACGAAGACGGCGCCGTGACGACGGTCATCGCCTTCATCCGCGATGTGACCGCGCAAAAGCAAGTCGAGCGTATCCGCATCCAGGCCGACCGCCTCGACACCCTCGGCGTGCTCGCTGGCGGCGTGGCCCACGACTTCAATAACATCATCGGTGCCCTCATCAGTAGCCTGGCCCTGATCCGCGAAAGCGTCAAAAACTCCCCCGCCGCCACCTACCTCGACGATTGCCGCGGCGCGCTCGACCAGGCCCGCTACCTCTCCCGCCAGCTCATTACCTTTGCCCAAGGCGGCGAAGAACCGATCAAGGCCCCTCTCGACGTGCGCCGCCTCGTCAAGGAAGTCGGCCAGTTCACAATCCGCAACCGCCTCCTGCGCCTGAAGCACCACTGCGAAGAAGACATCTGGCCGGGCGACGCCGACAGCGGCCAGATCGTGCAAGTGCTCAGCAATCTCTTTATTAATGCCGAGCAGGCGATGCCCAATGGCGGCCGCATCGAGACCCGCCTCTCCAACTGCATCCTGGGGGAAGACAACAACCTCACCCTCCCTGCCGGGCGCTACCTCAAGCTGGAGATCGTGGACAACGGCCCCGGCATTCCCCCTCACATCCTCGATCGCGTCTTCGACCCCTACTTTACCACCAAGCGAGAAGGCAGCGGCCTCGGGCTCGCCACCACCTATGCGATCATGAAGCGGCATGGTGGCCTCATCAGTGTCCGCTCGCAAATAGGGGAAGGGGCCACCTTCGTCTGTTACCTGCCCGCCGCCGTGCCCCTCGCGCCGCCGGAGAATGAGCCCGAAGCGCCGGCCGCCGCCGAAGAGACGCTCGAAGACCCCGTCGCGCTGCCCGATGAAAGCGCCCCCCGCGTGCTGCTGATGGAAGATCAACCCATTATCCGACGCGGTCTCGCCCGCCTGCTGGCTCCCGCCGGCTACAAAGTCATCCCCACCGCCAGCGGCGAAGAAGCGCTCAAAGCCTTTCAGGAAGCCGAGAAACAAGGCCGCCCCATCAACCTCGTGATCCTCGACATGGCAGTGGTCGAAGGAATGGGAGGCCTGGAAGTCATCCAACAGCTGCGACTTTCCTACCCGCAGCTGCCCGCCATCGTCACCAGCGGCCTCTGGGACGACCCTGTAATGCGGGAGCCAGAGCGCTTCGGCTTCAACGCCGCGCTCTGCAAGCCCTACAACAAGGCTGAAATCATCGAAGTGATCGCCCGATTGCAGGATCGAGAGGTAGAAGCAAGTGGCTCATGATCAGCATCTTGTGACGAAGTTTTGAAATTTGTCACAAAAGTACTTGCACACAGCCCGTTAGTACGGTGTCTTCTGCCTTCCGATTTCGAGAGCACTTCGCTCTCACTGTTCTTTTCCAAACGAAAAATTCTCAGAAAGTTGAAAAACATTCTTGACGAAAGATTGAGAATCCGATGTGGTGATCATCTTTCCGTTCTTTAGAAAGTCTTTCACGAGGATTTCATCCTGAAGCCGCT